>NZ_JAWVZL010000129.1:0-7054 GCF_033722195.1 Marinobacter sp. | reverse complement strand
GCCGGCCACGTCCTGGTCGTAGGGCGCCAGCCACTCGTCCAGGGTCTCCAGCAGCCGCTGGGAATGCCGCGCCGCGTAACGACGCCACCGGCCCATCACCTCCGGCGGAATCTTGTCGTAGCTCAGGGTCCGCTGGTACAGGGGTGCCCGCTCGGGCCCCTGCACCAGGTTGTGATCGATGGTGGAAATCAGGTCTGAGACATCCTCGCCGAAGATATCCAGCATGGCGTTGTCGTCACCGCTGGGTGTATACGCGCGCTTGCGCAAAACGAGTTTGTCACCGGGTACCACCACACCCACACGCACCAGTTCATCCAGTACGGCACGGGGTGTCATGTCGCCGCTGTAGCGCTTGACCAGTTCGGAAAAGCTGTTGGGGCCATCGAATGCCAGCATGGCTGGAGCTCCTTCAGAGTCCTGGAATTCCCGGTCCTGGACCCAGCCTGACACCACACGGGCGGCACGGCTGGTGGCACTGGCAGGAACCGGTGCGTCACTCTGGCTGGCGGATTTCTCACGCAGGCGTTTGACCTCCTTTCGGGTCAGCCCGGTGAGAACGGCGGCACGGGAATCGGTGGCCTTGCGCTGGGGGTCGCTGAAATCCTCCAGCGCCGAGTCCACAAAGGCCTGCTTTACCAGCTCCGAAAATTCCCCGTAGCCGACGCCATTGCGCAGCATAAGCCTGGCCAGCGGACGCAGGATCCGTGACAGGGCGCGGTACAGGGGAGGAGTGCTGGAATTTTTCATGTTTGGGATTCTATTCCCATCATCCGCCTAAAACCAGCCGAAGCGCGGGGCCCGGCCCCGCGCGATTATCGGCACTGAGTCAGTCGTCGTCTTCCACCTCGAGTTCGGCGATGACGTAGTCGCCTCCGACGCTGAGGCTGTACTCCACTTCCACCTCGACGCCCACCGCCAGACCGGAGAAACCGGAGGCACCCACCAGCTCAAGGCCGAGTACGGTGACGCGGTCGCCGTCGATGGCGCTGATGCGGCCGTCCAGCTCGAAGTCGTCGGTACCGCCATTGTCGTCGCCGTCGTCATCGTCGTCGTCCCGCTCGATCTTCAGCGCCTCCAGATAGCCGCCGTCGCCGGAACGCTGGATGCCTTCTACCTCCAGGTAGTCCCCTAACTGCAGGTCGGCAAAGCGCAGGCGGTCGCCGTCGTCATCGTCGTCGTCCTCCAGCAGGGTGGCGCTGGTAACCACCACCCGCACACCGCCGACAGTGAGCTCCCCATCCACCCGGTTGATGGCGGAAACCGAGGCTTCCAGCTCAGCGTCCCCTTCCTCGGCCTCGATTTCCTCGGCCACCAGGACGCCGTTGCGGAACTCACCCTCCACCGAGACCAGTAAGCCCTGGACCAGGTCGGAGGCCTGGCTGAGGCCGTCCTCGAATTCGGTGCTGCTGTTCACCAGGATGCTGACGCCGTTGATGGCGAAGCGATCGGTGGCCGGGTCATAATTTGAGGAGATGGAGCCAGAGAGCTCTACATCGTCGCCGTCGTCGAAGCGGTCATCGTCGTCTTCATCGTCGATTTCCCGTGCCACGAGCACACCGCTCTCGAGGAAGCCCTCGACTTCCACCACCAGGCCATTGGCCAGGTCGTCGCGGTCCAGGTCGTCGTCGAAGCTGGCGCTGTCGTAGCGGACGCTGAGACCGTTGATGTCAAAGGTCTGGGCCTGGGTGTCCAGGTTGGCAATGGCGCCCTCCAGCTCAACTTCGTTGAAATCGTCAAAGTCATCGGCACCGGCCAGGCGGGCGCCCACGAAACTGGCACGGAAGCTGCCGTCGTCCAGCCGCCAGGCGCTGACCCGGACCTTGTAGGTTTCCGCGGGCTGGTCCCGCAGCTCGATGGGCGTGGCGCCCTTGAACACGGTGCGGCCATCGATGGCGATGGTCTGGCCCGCCACGGTCAGGCTGCCGGTACGCTCGACCTCATCCCAGCTGGCGGCGGTGAGGGTTCCGCGCAGGGTGTCGTCGTAATCCACACGGCTGGCCCGGCCCTCGTTATCATCGTCGTCCCACTCGCCACGAACGGTCAGGATCATGCCCTTTTCCAGCTGGTCCTCGCGGTCGATGCCGTCGTCACTCTGCAGGCTGGCGCTGTCGGTATCGAACCGCACACCGTTGACGTAGACGCTGCCAAAACCTGTCACCGGGCCGGTACTGGTGCCGCTGCTGGCGCTCACCGAACCGCCGCTTCCGGAAGCACCGCCGCCGCCACACGCAGCGAGGGTGCCCATGGCCGCACCGGCCAGAATGAACTTGATGGCAGAACTCAAACGCTTGTGTTTCATCGTCGTGCTCCTTGTCTTGGTTCTGATTCCGGCTGGCCGGTGATCTCCGGTCACGCCATTTTGGGATTATTTTCCCAATCTCGTTTTGGGAATATATTCCCATTTAGTGGAGCTGTCCAGCGTTGGCGAGCCCTGGTGAGATGAACTTTTTGTCAGCTGACACGTAAAGCACTGAACAATCGGACGGAACAGGTGGCAAACCATGTTGGGATTTTTGAAGGGCGACCCGAAGAAGAAACTGCAGAAGGAATACGAAAAGAAGCTGTCCGAGGCCATGCACGCCCAACGCAATGGCGATATCCGGACCTACTCCACCCTCACGGAGGAGGCCGAGGCCATCTACGCCAAGCTCCAGGCGCTGGGCAAGAAATAGACGGAAAACGGCGGGACACGAAGGGTCAGGCCGGGAAAGCAATCAGGAATGGAAGCGAACCGGCGGCGCCAGGGCCGCCGGCTACTCACCGGGCGGGGCCGGTGAGTAATTGGCAGAAGTGAACAAAAGCTTACAGAACCTACCACTCACCGGTGAGCTGGCGCAGCTGCTGGTTGAGCCGATCCACCTCCCGACGCAACTCCCGGATATCGTCCAGCAGCTCCAGTGACATGGCCAGCCCCGGCAGGTTGATCTTCAGGTCCCTCTGCAGGCGCTGGGCCCGGCGCAGGCGCGCCAGAGCCGCCAGATCGAAGTGCCACTGACGCACCTCCACCTCCCGCACCGGCGAGATGATGCCGTAATTGACCAGCTTGATAACAAACTCCGCGTGTACATCGCCCCGCTCGCACAGCTCCCGCAGGGTGAAGGTGGTACCCTGCTCTACTGCACCGGGGGCCTCGGGCTTGAATTCCTTGCTCATTTCGGACCCTCCAGATCAGGCGTTCATGTGACTGCGGGGATTGAACTCACGCTCTTCCTCCGCCAGCTGGCGATAGAGCTCCTCGGCCTTATCGCTGTGCCCCTTGGGCAGGGCCACCTGCAACACCACGATCTGGTCGCCGTCGGGTTTGCCGGGCAGACCCCTGCCCTTGAGCCTCAGCTTCTGGCCCGCGGCCGCGCCCTTGGGCACCTTGAGTTTGACCTTGCCCGCCAGGGTGGGCACCGTCACTGTGGCGCCGAGGGCCGCTTCCCAGGGGGCCACCGGCAGGGTCAGGATGATGTCGCGGCCGTCAACGGTGAACAGCGGATGGGGCGCCAGCTCCACCTCGATGAACAGGTCGCCGTTCTCGCCGCCGCCAATGCCCGGTGACCCCTGGCCCTTCAGCCGGATGTGCTGGCCTTCCCGCATGCCGGCGGGGATCTTGACGTTGAGGGTCTTGCGCCGACGCACCAGCCGGCCATGATCGTCCGGCTCGGTCACATCGAACTGCACCTGTTTCTCACAGCCGTTGTAGGCCTCCTCCAGGAACAGCGCCAGCCGGGCATGAACATCCTCGCCACGGCGGCGCATACCGGCGCCGCCAAAGCCGAAACCGGATGCGCCCCGGCCCCGGCCGCCACCGCCGAACATCTGCTCGAAGAAATCGCTGAAGCTCTCGGCATCGGCCTCGGTGTAGCCACCGCCGCCAAAGGGCGACCGGCTCTGCCAGCCGGGTGGCGGCTCGAAGGAGCCGTCACCACGGGCGCCGTACTGCCGCAGCTGATCGTACTCGGCGCGCTTGTCCGGGTCCTTGAGCACCTCGTAGGCCTCACCCACGTCCTTGAACTTGACCTCCGCCTCCGGCTCCTTGCTGACGTCCGGATGGTACTTGCGCGCCAGTTTGCGGTAAGCCTTCTTGATCTCCTCCGGGGTGGCCTTCTCGCTCACCCCCAGTACCTTGTAATAGTCCTTGAAGTCCATATTGACCTCGCACCTCCTGAACCGATTGGCCCTGGACACGGGCATATGCTCCCTATATTTGATTCAAGGGCCGGAATTGCAAGGTGGATCGGCGGGGTTCTTGACCGGCGACAAGTGCTTACTGCGCGGTCGTAAAAAAGCCCGCACATTGGCGGGCTCTCTCGGACTTAAGGCCTGACCGGTCTCAGTTAACCTTCGGATCCAGCTCGCCGCGCTCATAGCGCTCGAACATCTGCTCCAGGTTGATGGGCTTGATCTTGCTGGCGTTGCCGGCGGTGCCGAAGGCCTCGTAGCGGGCGATGCAGATCTCGGTCATGGCCTTGACCGACTCCTTCAGGTACTTCCTCGGGTCGAACTCGGCCGGGTTCTTGGCCAGGAAGCGGCGGATGGCACCGGTGCTGGCCAGGCGCAGGTCGGTGTCGATGTTGACCTTGCGCACGCCGTGCTTGATGCCCTCGACGATCTCCTCCACCGGCACCCCATAGGTCTCGGGGATCTGGCCGCCGTACTGGTTGATGATTTCCAGCCAGTCCTGGGGCACGGAGCTGGAGCCGTGCATCACCAGGTGGGTGTCCGGGATGCGCTTGTGGATGGCCTTGATCTGATTGATGGCCAGGATGTCGCCGGTGGGCGGACGGGTGAACTTGTAGGCGCCGTGGCTGGTGCCGATGGCGATGGCCAGGGCGTCAACGTGGGTCTTCTTGACGAAGTCGGCGGCCTCTTCCGGGTCGGTGAGCATCTGGCTGTGATCGAGGGTACCCTCGGCGCCGATGCCGTCTTCCTCACCGGCCTGGCCGGTTTCCAGGGAACCCAGGCAGCCCAGCTCGCCTTCCACCGAAACGCCGCAGGCATGGGCCATGTCCACGGTACGGCGGGTGACATCCACGTTGTACTCGTAGTCCATGGGGGTCTTACCGTCTTCACCCAGGGAGCCGTCCATCATCACCGAGCTGAAGCCCAGCTGGATGGAGCGCTGGCAGACCGCCGGGCTGGTGCCGTGGTCCTGGTGCATCACCACCGGGATGTGGGGAAACTCCTCCACGGCCGCCAGGATCAGGTGGCGCAGGAACGGCGCCCCGGCGTACTTACGGGCACCCGCGGATGCCTGCACGATGACGGGGGAATCGGTCCGGTCTGCGGCCTCCATGATCGCGCGCATCTGCTCGAGGTTGTTGACGTTGAACGCGGGCACGCCGTAGCCACGCTCAGCGGCGTGGTCGAGCAGTTGACGCATCGAAATAAGGGCCATGGGTTGTCTCCTCAATGGTTCAGATAAAACAGTCTTGCCGGGCGCCAGGCACCCGGCGGGTCAATCGCTAATCGCCCCTCTCCTCGAGGATGGCGACCGCCGGCAGTACCTTGCCTTCCACGAATTCCAGGAAGGCGCCACCACCGGTGGAAATGTAGGAAATGCTGTCTTCCACCCCGTACTTGTCCACCGCAGCCACGGTGTCGCCACCGCCGGCCAGGGAGTAGGCGTCGCTGGCGGCAATGGACTGGGCCAGGGTGCGGGTGCCGTTGCCGAACTGGTCGAACTCGAAGACCCCCACCGGACCGTTCCACAGGATGGTCTTGGAGGACTTCAGCAGGTCGGCGAACTGGCTGGCGGTCTCCGGGCCCACGTCGAGGATCATGTCGTTCTCGGCCACCTCGCCAATGGGCTTGACGGTGGCCTCGGCGCTCTCGGCAAACTCACTGGCCACCACCACATCCTTGGGCAGCGGAATGTTGACCTTGCCGGCGATTTCCTTGGCGGTGTTCACCAGGTCATGCTCGCAGAGGGACTTGCCCACCGGGTGGCCGGCCGCCGCCAGGAAGGTGTTGGCAATACCACCGCCGACGATCAGCTGGTCGCAGATGCGGGCCAGGGAATTGAGCACGTCCAGCTTGGTGGAGACCTTGGAGCCACCCACGATGGCCACCACCGGCCGGGCCGGGTTGTCCAGGGCCTTGGTCAGAGCTTCCAGTTCCGCCGCCAGCAGCGGGCCGGCACAGGCTTCCGGGGCGAACTTGGCCACCCCGTGGGTGGAGGCCTGGGCCCGATGGGCGGTGCCGAAGGCGTCCATCACGTAGACATCGCAAAGGGCGGCGTATTTCTTCGCCAGAGCTTCGTCGTCTTTCTTCTCGCCCTTGTTGAAGCGCACGTTCTCGAACAGCACCACTTCGCTGCCACCCAGCTCTACGCCGTCCAGGTAGTCCTTCACCAGCCGGACCTCACGGTCCAGCAGCTTGCTCAGGTGCTCGGCCACCGGCTTCAGAGAGGCGGCCTCGTCGTACTGGCCCTCCTCGGGACGGCCCAGGTGGGACATCAGCATGACCCGGGCGCCGGCGTCCAGGGCCGCCTTAATGGTGGGCAGCGAGGCGCGGATACGGGCGTCGCTGGTCACTTTGCCGTCCTTGACGGGTACGTTCAGGTCTTGCCGGATCAGCACGCGCTTGCCGTTCAGATCCAGGTCAGTCATTCGCTTGATGGCCATAGGATGTCGCTTCCTTAAAGTTGCAGGTTGAGAGATGAACCCCCGCTCCAATCGCATTCGCTCACCGCCTGTCTGGGCAGGCTTGGTGGACTCTCCAGAGTCTGCGGCCGTTACCTGGCCGCCGCTGTTATTCGTTATTCCGCCGCCCTAGTCAGCCAGCTTCGGCTCACATCCAGCATTCGGTTGGCAAAGCCCCATTCGTTGTCGAACCAGCACAGCACCTTTACCATGAACTCGCCGGTGACCCGGGTCTGGCCGCCGTCCACCACCGCCGACCGGGGGTCATGGTTGAAATCGCAGCTGGCCAGCAATTCGTCGGTGTAGCCCAGGATACCCTTGAGCGGGCCTTTGCTGGCCGCCTGCTTCAAGAGGGCATTGACGGCCGCCACCGAGGTGGCCTCCCGGACCTTTACCGTCATGTCGATGGCGGACACGTTCATGGT
>NZ_JAWVZL010000128.1:0-7158 GCF_033722195.1 Marinobacter sp. | reverse complement strand
GGCGCCCAGGTGGCCGTGCCGGTGCTGACGCCGAAGACCGGCGAGGAGGTGCTCGACGTCGCCCGCCGCTCGGTGAAGGAGGCCAAGGAGCGGGGCCACGACGTGATGATCCTCGACACCGCCGGTCGCCTGCACGTGGACGAACAGATGATGGGCGAGATCGGTCGCCTGCATAAGGCCGTGTCGCCGGCGGAAACCCTGTTCGTGGTGGACGCCATGACCGGTCAGGACGCCGCCAACACCGCCAAGGCCTTCAATGACGCCCTGCCTCTGACCGGCGTGGTGCTCACCAAGACCGACGGTGATGCCCGTGGCGGTGCCGCGCTCTCGGTTCGCCATATCACCGGCAAGCCCATCAAGTTCATGGGTGTGGGCGAGAAGGTGGACGCCCTGGAGCCCTTCCACCCTGACCGGGTGGCGTCCCGCATCCTGGGTATGGGCGACGTGCTGTCGCTGATCGAGGAGGCCGAGCGCAAGATCGACAGGCAGAAGGCCGAAAAGCTCACCAAGAAGATCAAGAAAGGCAAGAGCTTTGACCTTGAGGACTTCCGCGACCAGCTCCAGCAGATGAAGAACATGGGCGGTATCGGCGGCCTGCTGGACAAGCTGCCGGGCATGGGGCAGATGGCCCAGATGGCCCAGCAGCAGGTCAACGACAAGAGCATGGGGCAGCTGGAGGCGATCATCTGCTCGATGACGCCAAAGGAGCGCCGTTACCCGGACGTGATCAACAATTCCCGCAAGCGCCGCATTGCCACCGGTTCCGGCACCCAGATCCAGGATGTGAACCGTCTGCTCAAGCAGCACAAGCAGATGCAGAAGATGATGAAGAAGTTCGGCAAGAAGGGCGGAATGGCCAACATGATGCGGGGAATGCAGGGTATGATGCCGCCCGGCGGTGGCGGCAAGCCACCGTTTGGCCGTATGTAAAAACCAGAACAGATTGGCTGTTTTCTTCGGCGGTTATTTAGCATAGAATAGCGCCCCTTTCGAGTATGGGTCTTCGCGCCAGCATCGTGATGCCGGGCGCGAATCGTACAAAGTTCGTACAACAGAACAGGATATTGGTCGAAATGGTAACAATCCGTTTGGCTCGTGGTGGCTCCAAGAAGCGCCCGTTCTACCATCTGACAGTCACTGACAGCCGCGTTTCCCGCGACGGCCGTTTCATTGAGCGTGTTGGTTTCTTCAACCCGATTGCCCGTGGCCAGGAAGAGCGTCTGCGCATCGACCGTGACCGCGTCAACTTCTGGATTGGCCAGGGTGCCCAGCCCAGCGATCGCGTTGCCCAGCTGCTGAAAGGCTCTGCTGAGTAAGATCGACCGGACCCGGGGTGAGGGCATGACACAGCGTTCGCAGGAAACTGTGGTGGGCCGGATAACCTCGGTGTTTGGGGTCAAGGGGTGGTTAAAGGTGTACTCCTACACCGACCCCCTGGAAGGCATTCTGAACTACCGGAACTGGACGGCCGTTTTTGATGGCAAGCGGATTCCGGTAAAGCTTGAGGACGGTCGCCGGCACGGTCCGGGGATCGTGGTCAAGCTGCGGGGCATTGACGACCGCGACCTGGCGATGACCTATTGTGGCGCCGATCTGGTGGTTCCCACCTCGGACCTGCCGCCACTGCCGGAAGGCGAGTATTACTGGCATCAGCTGGAAGGTCTGGTGGTGGAGTCGGTGGACGGCGAGAATCTCGGCCGGGTGAGTCATCTGATCGAAACCGGCTCCAACGATGTGCTGGTGGTCCAGGCCACCGAGAGCTCGATCGACCAGCGTGAGCGGCTGATTCCCTACCTGCCAGGGCAGGTGGTGACGTCTGTGGATCTGGCCGGCGGTGTGATCAGGGTCGACTGGGACGTGGAGTTCTGACGGGTGTGGATTGCAGCCGTCAGCCTGTTCCCGGAAATGTTCAGTGCGGTTACCGACGTGGGTGTTACCGGTCGGGCCGTGCGGGACGGGTTGCTGAGTTTTCATAGCTGGAACCCGCGGGACTTTACCCACGACCGGCACCGTACCGTGGACGACCGGCCTTATGGCGGCGGCCCCGGCATGCTGATGAAGATCCAGCCCCTGCGGGACGCCATCCATGCGGCCCGGCAGGCGGCCCCCGGCAAGGCCTGCGTGGTCTACCTGTCGCCCCAGGGCGAGCGGCTGGATCAGGCGCTGGTGAAGTTACTGGCGGCGGAGGAACGACTGATCCTGGTGGCGGGTCGCTATGAGGGTGTGGATGAGCGCCTGATTGCGTCCGAAGTGGATCGGGAAGTGTCACTGGGAGATTTCGTGCTCTCCGGTGGCGAACTGGCAGCCATGGCTGTGATTGATGCGGTTACACGCCTCATCCCCGGAGCGCTGGGTCATGCGCAGTCGGCAGAGCAGGACTCCTTTGCCGATGGTTTGCTGGATTGTCCGCACTATACCCGGCCGGAAGTCTATGAAGGCCAGGCAGTGCCGGACGTATTGTTAGGCGGTCACCATGATCAGATCCGGCGTTGGCGCCTGAAACAGGCGCTGAGGCGAACCCGGGAGCGACGCCCCGACCTGTTGGAGCAACGGGTACTGACGGACGAAGAGCGTGAGTTGCTGGACGAAGTTTTGAACGAACCGGATGCCTCTGAAACGTCAGGGCATTAAAGATTGAGTATCAGGAGCATACGATGAGCGGCAAGAACAACATCATCAGTCAGATTGAAAACGAGCAGATGACCAAGGAAGTGCCGGCGTTCGCGCCTGGTGATACCGTGGTTATCCAGGTTCGCGTAACCGAGGGCAACCGCGAGCGTCTGCAGGCGTTCGAGGGTGTGGTGATCGGCAAGCGTAACCGGGGCATGAACTCCTCCTTCACCGTGCGGAAGATTTCCTACGGCGTGGGCGTTGAGCGTACCTTCCAGACCTTCAGCAAGCTGATCGACAGCATCCAGCTGAAGCGTCGCGGCGACGTTCGCCAGGCCAAGCTGTACTACCTGCGTGACCTGTCCGGTAAGGCAGCCCGCATCAAGGAAAAGCTGGGCTGAAGCATCGCATCCGTGCGAGCATGATCCCGGAGTTTCACGATGCGCGAGTCAGCGCAGGAAAAGGCAGCCACTGGCTGCCTTTTTTGCGTTTGGTCGGCCCGGAACCGGTGCCGGCCGTGGGCCTTCGCGCGGCTTTTCGGAGGACAGGGGGATGAGCGACCCGACCATGCGGCCGGCGGACCTGGAGCTGGTAGAGCGCTTCTGCGATGCGCTCTGGCTGGAGGATGGACTGGGGGAGAGGACCCGCTCCGCCTACCGCAGCGATCTGCTGCAGCTTGCCGACTGGCTGATGCAGCGTCCGTTCGCGCCCTTGCTGGTGGACGTGGCCCGCGAGGATCTGCTGGCCTGGATCTCCCGCGGTTTCGCCGAGGGCCGCAAGACTTCCACCGCGGCCCGGCGGCTCTCCGGCCTGCGGCGCTTCTACCGTTACCTGCTGCGGGAAGGCCTGATCCGCGAGGACCCGACCCTGCGGATCGACAGCCCAAGGCTGGCCCGGCGGCTGCCGGATTCGCTGTCAGAGGCCGACGTGGAGGCGCTGCTGGCCGAGCCGGACACCGCCAAACCGCTGGAGCAGCGGGACCGGGCCATGCTGGAAATACTCTACGGCTGCGGCCTGCGGGTCTCGGAGCTGGTGGCGCTGCGGGTGGACCAGGTCAACCTGCGCCAGGGCGTGGTAAGGATCATGGGCAAGGGTGACAAGGAGCGCCTGGTGCCGCTGGGGGAAGAGGCCGTAGACTGGATTCTGACCTACCTCCGCGAGGGTCGGGTTGAGCTGCTCAAAGGCCGGGCCTCGGACGCCCTGTTTCCCGGCAACCGGCCCGAGGCGATGACGCGCCAGGCCTTCTGGTACCGGATCAAGCACTACGCCCTGCGGGCCGGCATCCAGAACAAGCTGTCGCCCCATACCCTGCGGCATGCGTTCGCGACCCATCTTCTCAATCATGGCGCGGACCTGAGGGTGGTGCAGATGCTGCTGGGTCATTCGGATCTGTCCACTACCCAGATCTATACCCATGTGGCCCGTCAGCGACTCCAGTCCCTGCACCAGGCGCACCATCCCCGGGGTTAGTCCGGTCGCTGCGGGGACGTGAAACTGAACTTCCCGCCGGTGCCCGTGTCCGAGCAGTTTGCGGGCGCCGTTGCGGCGGCACGGCGCATGAAACGGCTCCATGATGGGCCTTGACCGAAAACAGACAACGAGATCAAACATGACCTACCAGACCCTGTTTTACCGAATGCTTCTCCTGCTGTTGCCGCTGTTGTTGGCGGGCCAGGCCCAGGCCGGTGAGGCCGAGCAGACCATTCGGGACAGCATTACCGAGCGGGTGCCCGGGCTGACCATCACCGGCGTGCGGGAAGCACCGGCTGACGGTCTCTACGAGGTGGTGACCAGTAGCGGTGAGGTCTTCTACGCCACCGCCGGCGGCGAATTCCTGATCACCGGCGACCTGCTCCAGCTGACCGGCCAGGGTGTCGCCAACATCACCGAAACCGGCCGCACCGAGCGCCGTGCCGAGGCCATGGCCGCCTTTGGCGAGGAGGGCCTGATCACCTATCCGGCCAAGGGCGAGCAGAAGGCCGAGATCGCCGTGTTCACCGACATCGACTGCCCCTACTGCCGCAAACTGCATGACGAGATGGGCCGCTTCAACGAGCTTGGCATCACCGTGCATTATTACGGTTTCCCCCGCTCCGGCCCCGGCACACCGTCCTTTGCCAAGTACGAGTCGGTCTGGTGCGCGGAGGATTCCCGGGCCGCGATGGATGCCGCCAAGCAGGGTCGCAGTGTACCCTCCAAGTCCTGCGACAACCCGGTTCGGGCCCAGTTCGAGCTGGGCGGGCAGGTGGGCGTTACCGGCACGCCGGCCATCGTGCTGGAAAGCGGTGAGATGGTCCGTGGCTATGTGCCGGCAGACCGACTGGCTGAGGGCCTGGGGCTGCTCTGAGGCCCGGCCCGAGCCGAACATTTTTTTCATTGGCTAATCGGTATATCATGCCGGGCCAGCCATTCATCAGGAACAGGGGTGTCAGCTTGAAAGAGGTCAGGGTCGGAATCTGCGGATTGGGAACAGTAGGTGGCGGTACCTTCCGGGTACTGGCCCGAAACGCCAGCCTGATTGCTGGCCGGGCTGGTTGCCACATTCGGGTGACCCGGGTGGCGACCCGTACACCCAAGCCCGAGTTCGAGCTGGGGGACATCGCCTTCAGCAAGGACGTTTTCGATGTCGCCAAAGACTCCAATGTGGACATCCTGGTGGAGCTGATTGGCGGTTACGACACCGCCAAGGAGCTGGTGATGACCGCCATCCGCAACGGCAAGCACGTGGTGACCGCCAACAAGGCGCTGATCGCCGTTCACGGTAACGAGATCTTCGAGGAGGCCGAGAAGCACGGCGTCATCGTCGCCTACGAGGCCGGCGTGGCCGGCGGTATCCCGGTGATCAAGGCCATCCGCGAGGGCATGGCCGCCAACCGCATCGACTGGATCGCCGGCATCATCAACGGCACCGGCAACTACATCCTGACCGAGATGCGTGCCGGCCGGGAATTCGACGAGGTGCTGCGGGAAGCCCAGGCCCTTGGTTACGCAGAGGCCGACCCCACCTTCGACGTGGAAGGTATCGACGCCGCCCACAAGCTCACCATCCTGGCCTCCGCCGGCTTCGGCGTGCCGCTTCAGTTCGACAGCGCCTACACCGAAGGCATTTCCGGGGTCACCCCCTACGACATCTCCCACGCCGAGCTGCTGGGCTACCGCATCAAGCACCTGGGCATCGCCCGGCGCCGGGACGACGGCATCGAGCTGCGGGTGCATCCGACCCTGGTGCCCCGCAGTCACCTGATCGCCCAGGTGGACGGCGTCCTCAACGCCATCCTGGTGGACGGCGACGCAGTGGGCCAGACCATGTACTACGGTCCCGGCGCCGGCGACGAGGCCACCGCCTCGGCGGTCATTGCCGACCTGGTGGACGTGGCCCGTTCGGTCAGCTGCGCCAGCGAACAGCGGGTGCCCTACCTGGGGTTCCGGCCCGAGGCCATGGAGAACCTGTCGGTGCTGCCCATGGAGGACATCCAGTCCGCCTACTACCTGCGCATCCAGGCCCTGGACCGTCCCGGTGTACTGGCCAAGGTGGCGTCGATCCTCAGTGAGCACGGCATCAACATCGAGTCCATCATGCAGAAGGAATCGGAAGTCCAGGACGGCCGCATTCCGGTGATCATCCTCACCCACACGGTCCAGGAACGCCAGATCAACCGCGCCATCGAGGATCTCGAGGCGCTGGCGGATATTGAAGGCCGGGTGGTTCGCATCCGGGCAGAAAACTTCAGCTAACAGGAACGCAAGGTGAGATACATCAGTACACGCGGGCAGGCGCCGGCGCTCGGATTTGAAGACGTCCTGCTCACCGGTCTGGCCACCGACGGTGGCCTCTATGTGCCGGAGTCGCTGCCCCACTTCAGTGTCGAGGAGATCCGCAGCTGGCGCGGGCTGTCCTACAGCGAACTGGCCTTCAAGGTCATGTACCCGTTCGTGGAGGACGCCATTCCTGCCGATGATTTCCGTGCCATGCTGGACGAAACCTATGGGGTCTTTGCCCATGGTGCGGTGGCACCGCTGGTGCAGCTGGACAGCAACGAGTGGGTGCTGGAGCTGTTCCGGGGCCCCACCCTGGCGTTCAAGGATTTCGCCCTGCAACTGCTGGGCCGGCTGCTGGACTACGTGCTGGAGAAGCGCAAGCAGCACGTGGTGATCATGGGGGCCACCTCCGGTGATACCGGCTCCGCGGCCATCGAGGGCTGCCGCCGCTGCGAGCACGTGGACATCTTCATCCTGCACCCCCACGAGCGGGTGTCGGAGGTGCAGCGCCGGCAGATGACCACCGTCAAGGGCGACAACATCCACAACATTGCCGTCAAGGGCAATTTCGACGACTGCCAGCGCATGGTCAAGGCCAGCTTCGGCGACCAGTCCTTCCTGGGTGGCAAGACCCAACTGGCGGCGGTAAATTCCATCAACTGGGCCCGCATCATGGCCCAGATCGTCTATTACTTCCACGCCGCCCTGGCCCTGGGCGGGCCGGACCGCAGTCTGGCCTTCTCGGTGCCCACCGGCAACTTCGGCGACATCTTCGCCGGCTACCTGGCG
>NZ_JAWVZL010000127.1:0-7167 GCF_033722195.1 Marinobacter sp. | reverse complement strand
GTGGCGGACAAGTACGAGAAATCGCTGGTGATCCGCCGGGTCAAGGCGCTGGAAATCGGCATCATGGCGCTGGCGGCGGTGGGCCTGTGGCAGGGCTGGTACCCACTGCTGTTGCTGCTGCTGTTCCTGATGGGCACCCAGTCCACCTTCTTCGGGCCGGTGAAGTACGCCATCCTGCCGCAGGTGCTCAGGGACGACGAGCTGGTGGGCGGCAACGCCCTGGTGGAGATGGGCACCTTCGTGGCCATTTTGTTGGGTACCCTGGTTGCCGGCCTGATCATGGGCGGCGAGCATTCGGAGCGGGTGGCGGCGGTTGGCGTACTGGCGATGGCCATCGCCGGCTACCTGGTGGCACGAAAGGTGCCGGCCACCCAGGCCGGGGCGGCGGCGCTGAAGATCGGCCTGAATCCATTGAAGGAAACCTGGCACCTGATGGCCATGGCGCGGGAGAACCATTCGGTGCTGCTCAGTATCATGGCCATCTCCTGGTTCTGGTTCCTCGGGGCCGCCTACCTGACCCAGTTCCCCAATTTCGCCAAGACCGAGCTGGTGGGCGACGAGACGGTAGTGACTTTGTTGCTGGCGATCTTCACCATCGGCATCGCGGTGGGCTCCATGCTCTGTGAGCGGCTCTCCGGCCACCGGGTGGAGCTGGGCATCGTGCCCATCGGCTCGCTGGGACTGAGCCTGTTCGGCATCGACCTCTACCTCCACATGCCGGCGCCAGCGGCGGCGGTGGACTGGTGGACGGTGCTCAGCGACGGCGCCTATCGCCGCATCGCCCTGGACCTGCTGGGCATCGGCATCTTCGGCGGGCTGTTCATCGTGCCGCTGTACGCCTTCGTCCAGCACGAGACCCCCACCGACAAGCGCGCCCGCATCATTGCCGCGCTCAACGTGTTCAACGCCCTGTTCATGGTGGTCAGCGCGCTGATGGGAGTGCTGATGCTGGGCGTCATTGGGTTGTCGATCCCGGAGTTTTTCCTGGTGCTGTCGATCATGAACCTGGTGGTGGCGGGCTTCGTCTACCAGCAGGTGCCGGAGTTCGCCCTGCGGTTCGTGATCTGGGTGCTGTCCCATACGGTCTACCGGGTGCGCCACCAGGGCCTGCACCACATCCCCGAGGAGGGCCCGGTGCTGCTGGTGTGTAACCACGTGTCCTACATGGATGCGCTGGTGATCGCCGGCGCGGTGCGCCGGCCGGTACGGTTCGTGATGGATTACCGCATCTTCCGCACCCCGGTGCTGGGCGCCTTCTTCCGTCTGGCCAAGACCATCCCGATCGGCTCCCGCAACCGGGTGCCGGAGATCTATCAACAGGCCTTCGAGCGCATCGACGAGGAACTGGCGGCCGGCCAGGTGGTGTGCATCTTCCCCGAGGGCAAGCTGACCCTGGACGGCGAGATCGATACCTTTCGCTCCGGGGTCGAGGTGATCCTGCAGCGGCGACCGGTGCCGGTGGTACCGATGGCGCTGCGGGGACTGTGGGGCAGTTTCTTCAGCCACTGTGGGGGCCCCGCCCTGGGTCACTGGCCACGACGGTTCTGGTCGCGCATCGAGCTGTTGGCCCAGGCGCCGGTCTCCGCGGAGGACGCCACCGCCGAGCGGTTACAGGAGGCGGTCACCGATCTGCGGGGCGATCTGCGCTGAGGATAACCCCCGCCGGATGTGGATAAATTAAGGGATAAATTTCGGAAAAGCCGTGGGTTAATTTACTTAGTAATATATAAAACAATAAGTTAGAGTGTTTTTTGGGGTGCTTGATAAGTGGCTTAACCTGTGGATAACTTTCTTGAAAACTTTTCTGAATAAGCAATGCCAAGCCTCTGAAAATTAACGTTGTTTTTATTTTCTACAGGTTGTGCAAAGAATGATCAGTCTGGCCCGTAAGGACAGTTGCCTGGCCCTGATGACCCAGTCGGTCGTGGGTGGTTAAAATTTGCACATTCACACTGCAATTTGGTCGCCAAGGCGTTATAATCGCCGCCCAATTTTCTCCCTGTATCTCTGAGGTGACGTGTGGATTTTCCGACCCGTTTCGATGTCATTGTCATTGGTGGTGGCCATGCCGGTACCGAAGCCGCGCTGGCGGCGGCCCGCATGGGGTCGGCGACCCTGCTGCTGACCCACAACATTGAGACCCTGGGCCAGATGTCCTGCAACCCGGCCATCGGCGGCATCGGCAAGAGTCACCTGGTGAAGGAAATCGACGCCCTGGGCGGCGCCATGGCCCGGGCCACCGATCGCGGCGGCATTCAATTCCGCGTGCTCAACAGCCGCAAGGGCCCGGCGGTGCGGGCCACCCGTGCCCAGGCCGACCGGGTGCTGTACAAGGCGGCGATCCGCGAGATGCTGGAGAACCAGCCCAACCTGACCCTGTTCCAGCAGGCCGCCGACGATTTGCTTGTGGAGAACGACCGGGTCACCGGGGTGGTGACCCAGACCGGCATCCGTTTCCACGCCAACACCGTGGTGCTGACCACCGGCACCTTCCTGGGCGGGGTGATCCACATCGGCATGCAGCAGCACGCCGGCGGCCGTGCCGGTGATGCCCCGGCCAATGCCCTGGCCCAGCGCCTGCGGGAGCTGCCGTTCAACGTCGGCCGGCTGAAGACCGGGACGCCGCCGCGGATCGACGCCCGCAGCGTCGACTTCTCGGTGATGCAACAGCAGTGGGGCGACGATCCCACCCCGGTGATGTCGTTCATCGGCTCCCGCGACGAGCATCCGCAGCAGGTGTGCTGCTACGTCACCCGCACCACCGAGCAGACCCACGACATCATCCGCAGCGGCTTCGATCGCTCGCCGATGTTCGCCGGGGCCATCGAGGGCGTGGGTCCGCGTTACTGTCCGTCGATCGAAGACAAGGTCAATCGCTTCGCCGACAAGGATTCGCACCAGATCTTCGTCGAACCCGAGGGCCTGACCACCCACGAGCTGTACCCCAATGGCATCTCCACCAGTCTGCCGTTCGACATCCAGCTGGCGGCGGTACGCTCGATCCCGGGCTTCGAGAACGCCCACATCACCCGGCCGGGCTACGCCATCGAATACGATTACCTGAACCCCCAGGACCTGCGCCACACCCTGGAGACCAAGTTCATCCGGGGCCTGTACTTTGCCGGCCAGATCAACGGCACCACCGGCTACGAGGAGGCCGGCGCCCAGGGCCTGCTGGCGGGCATCAACGCCGCGCTGCAGGCGCAGGACCGGGAGCCGTGGTACCCCCGTCGGGATGAGGCCTACCTGGGGGTGCTGGTGGACGACCTGATCACCATGGGCACCTCCGAGCCCTACCGCATGTTCACCAGCCGTGCCGAGTACCGGTTGATCCTGCGGGAAGACAACGCCGACCTGCGCCTCACCGACATCGGCCGGCAACTGGGGCTGGTGGACGATGAGCGTTGGGACCACTTCAACCGCAAGCGTGACGCCATTGCCGTCGAGCGTCAGCGGCTGGAAAGCACCCGTATCCACCCCGGCACCGGCCCGGGCGAGATTGCCGATGGCCACCTCAGGCAGCCGATGACCCGGGACCAGTCCCTGGCGGAGCTGCTGCGGCGCCCGGAAATGGCTTATCCACAGATTGCCGAGATTGGCGGTACGCAGGCCGAGGACCCGGCGGTGGCGGAACAGGTGGAGATCGAGATCAAGTACGAGGGCTACATCTCCCGCCAGGCCGACGAGATCGAGCGGCTGCGCCGGAACGAGAACACCCGCCTGCCCGACGACCTGGACTACGACGTGGTGGGCGGCCTGTCCAACGAGATCAAGCAGAAGCTCAAGACCGTGCGGCCGGAAACCATCGCCCAGGCCTCGCGGATCCAGGGCGTGACCCCGGCGGCGGTGTCCCAGTTGCTGGTCCACCTGAAGAAGCGTGACCTGTTGAAGAAGCACTCCGCCTGATGTCCGCCGATCTGATGCCCCGCTGGCGGGAGCAGTTGGCCAGCGGGATTGCCGAGTTGGGCCTGGCACTGGACCGGGAGACCCAGGAGCGCCTGCTGGCGTTCCTGGCATTGCTGAACAAGTGGAACGGCGCCTACAACCTGACCGCGGTGCGCAATCCGCACGAGATGGTGTCCCGGCAACTGCTGGACAGCCTGAGCCTGGTGCCGTTTGTGACCGCGGAGCGGGTGCTGGACGTTGGCTCTGGCGGCGGCCTGCCGGGCATACCCCTGGCCATTGTGTTTCCCGGGCGACGGTTTACCCTGCTCGACAGCAACAGCAAGAAGACCCGGTTTTTGACCCAGTGCAAGCTGGAGCTGGGCCTGGACAACCTGGAGGTGATTCACGGCCGCGCCGAGGACTGCCAGCCGGACACCCCGTACCGGCAGGTCACCAGCCGGGCGTTCACCGCGCTGGCCAACCTGGTGACCTGGTGCGGCCCATTGCTGGCAGCGGACGGTGAGTTCCTTGCCATGAAAGGCCAGTTTCCGGATGATGAGGTAGCGGCATTACCGGCGGGCTGGCGGGTGAAGCACCACCAGTCCCTGACCGTGCCCGGGTGCACCGGCGAGCGTCACTTGCTGAGGCTGGACCGACAGCCGTCCACCGCCGACTGACGCCGGCAACGATTCAACAACGACCCGTTAACCCAGCAGCTGAGGACAGGAGGCGAACCATGGCGCGCGTGATTGCGGTCACCAACCAGAAAGGTGGGGTGGGTAAAACCACGACCTGCGTCAACCTGGCGGCCTCCCTTGCAGCGACCAAGCGTCGCGTGCTGCTGGTGGACATGGACCCCCAGGGTAACGCCACCATGGGCAGTGGCGTCGACAAGAACGCCCTCACCCGGTCCGGCTTCGACCTGCTGACCAAGCGGGCGAGTGCGGCGGAGGTCATCGTCCAGGTGGAATCCGCCGGTTACGACCTGCTCGGGGCCAACGGCGACCTGACCGCGGCGGAAGTCGAACTGATGAACGAAATCGGCCGCGAGCATCGGCTGCGGCTGGCCCTGAACACAGTGCGGGAAAACTACGACTACATCCTCATCGACTGCCCACCGTCGCTCAACCTGCTCACCGTCAACGCGCTGTCGTCGGCGGATTCGGTGCTGATACCGATGCAGTGTGAGTACTACGCCCTGGAAGGGCTGGCCGCGCTGATGAACACCGTGGAGCAGATCCAGGAGACGGTGAACCCCAACCTGCAGATCGAGGGCATCCTGCGCACCATGTACGACCCGCGTAACAGCCTGACCCTGGACGTCTCCGGCCAGCTCAACGAGTACTTCGGCGACAAGGTCTACCGGGCGGTGATTCCCCGCAACGTGCGTCTGGCGGAGGCCCCCAGCTACGGCCTGCCGGCATTGAAATACGATCGGGCCTCCAAGGGCTCCATCGCCTACCTGGCGCTGGCGGGGGAAATGGTCCGCCGGCACGGCACAACGAAGACATCCGCGGCGGTAGCCGTGTAAGATAGCGGGCTGACTCTGATCGGGAAGAATGACAGACACCATGGCGGCAAAAAAACGAGGATTGGGTGAGCGCGGATTGGGCGCGCTGCTGGCGGGCTCCAAGGTCAACCTGGAACAGGACGTGGCCGGTCACGACGGCGAGCTGCGTGAGCTGCCGGTCGACCTGATCCAGCGGGGCCGCTATCAGCCGCGGCGTGACATGGACCCCGGCGCCCTGCAGGAACTGGCGGACTCCATTCGCCAGCAGGGGGTGATGCAACCGGTGGTGGTGCGCCGCATCGAGGAAGGCCGCTACGAGCTGATCGCCGGCGAACGCCGCTGGCGGGCGACCCAGATGGCGGAGCTGGACCGTATTCCCGCCATCATCCGCGAGGTGCCCGACGAAGCCGCCATCGCCATGGCGCTGATCGAGAACATCCAGCGGGAAAACCTCAACCCGATCGAGGAAGCCTTCGCCCTGCAGCGGCTGCAGGAAGAATTCGGCCTGACCCAGGCCCAGGTGGCCGAAGCGGTGGGCAAGTCCCGGACCACCATCACCAACCTGTTGCGGCTGATCGGCCTGAGTGAAGACGTGCGGACCATGCTGGAGCACGGCGACCTGGAAATGGGCCACGGCCGGGCCATGCTCACCCTGCCGCCGGAACAGCAACTCCAGGTGGCTCGCCAGGTGGTGGCCAAGTCCCTGTCGGTGCGCCAGACCGAGGCGCTGGTGCGCCGCCTGCAACAGGAAACCGCGAACCCGAAACCCGCCGAGTCCCGTGAATTGGACCCCAACATCCGCGCCCTGCAGGACGACCTGTCCGAACGGCTCGGGGCCCGGGTGTCCATCGCCCATGGCCAGCGTGGCAAGGGCAAGCTGGTGATCGAATACAGTTCCCTCGACGAGCTGGATGGCATTCTGGGCCATATTCAGTAATCGCCGCCCGGGCCCACCGCGGGCCCAGTTGGTAGCGGGTTCCTGCGACTTTCGACCCGGCTCGTTGGTCTCTCCCCGAGGGTCGACCACTACATGTAGTGGTGAAAAAAGAAACACATCCCCATTTGTGTCGGATGGCCCGACAGCCTAGCGTTTTCGCGTCCTTACGGGCGTTTTCCCCGCTGCCATTCTGTTGATTCGGGCAGACCGAAAACATATAATCTGCCGCGCTTGTACGCGGTGTATTTTTACCTGGGTACCCAACACCGACACAAGGCGGCTATTTTCCGGGGCTTACATGACGAAGGCACATTCGAGCGGCATCGGCCGTCCGCCCATCGCTCGCTGGTTTCTTATTCAGGGCGTGGTGCTGGTACTCGTCGGTCTGGCGTTTTTACTCAAGAGCCCCGTTGCCTGTTATTCCGCCTTTCTGGGAGGCCTTGTTTTCCTGCTTCCCCACGGTTATTTCGCGTTCAAGGCATTCCGCTACTCCGGCGCGCGGGCTGCCAAGAAGATCATGAGCTCTTTCTATCAGGGTGAGGCCGGCAAGCTCATCCTGTGCGCCATCCTCTTCACGATGGTGTTTAAATGGATTCAACCGCTTGATGTAGCGGCACTTTTTCTTACATTTGCGATCATGCTGGTCACCAATCTGGTGGCCCCGTTCCTGGCGAACGGCAGAGCGCAGCGAAATTAACTGGACCTGAGAGAATGTTATGGCAGGCAGTGCATCTGAATATATCCAGCATCACCTCCAGAACTTAACCTATGGCAAGCTGCCGGCAGGCTATGAGCGTGCCGACGGAACCGTGACCACCGAAGCCGGTTGGACCCT
>NZ_JAWVZL010000126.1:0-7241 GCF_033722195.1 Marinobacter sp. | reverse complement strand
GTCAGGGAAGGCGAGTAGAACTGGAACTGGTCGCCCCCGTTGGATTTGGCCTTGTACATCGCCATGTCTGCCCAGTTGATCAGGTCGCTGGCAAAGCGGGTGTCGGCGGGGAACAGGCTGATCCCCACGCTGGCGCCCAGACGGTGCTCATGGGAGCCATCGATGAACGGCTCCCTGAAGCCCCTGATCAGGCGCTCCGCCAGCAGCGAGGCAGCATGGGCCAGCTCCTCGGCCGCGGCCTGCTGCCGGTCCGGGTTATCCGCACCGGTCACTTCGCCATGGATCAGGAACACGAACTCGTCGCCACCCAGGCGGGCGACGAAGTCCTCGCCCCGGGCAATCTGGGTCAACCGCCCGGCCACCAGCTTCAGCAAACGGTCCCCCACCGCGTGGCCCAGACTGTCATTGATGCGCTTGAAGCCATCCAGATCCACGAACAGCAGGGCGGCGCAGCGCTGGTGCCGTTCCGCTTCCGAATCCAGCTTGGCCAGCTCCTCCTTGACGTACTGCCGGTTGGGCAGCTCGGTGAGGGAGTCCCGATAGGCCCGGCGCTGGGCCAGCGCCCGCTGCTCCTCGAGCCGCTGCCGGGTGGTCAGGGCAGACAGGCCATGGGCCAGGTTGTCCGCCAGTTTCTGTAGCAGGCCAATCTCGTCATCCCGGAAAGCCGTTGCCTGGGAGGAATAGATAACCAGCACCCCGTGATGACCATTGTCCAGGAACAGAGGTATGGCCAACAGTGCCTCTGCCGCCAGCGTGCGGGCAAAGGGGCAGTGACGGGTATCCGGGCCCTTGAGCAGGATCGCCCGGCGCTGGCGGATGGCCTTGAGCGCGGTCGCCACCATGGCGGAGTCCGATGCCGACGGACTGGTCACCCACTGTGGCGGATCAATCTGGTCACCCCCTCGAACCGCCTTGATATCCAGGGTGTCGGACCCGTCAGGCGACTCCCAGCCCACCCAGGCCAGAAGATAGCCCTTCGGGTCCACCACGCTGGCAAGCACCTGTTCGAGCAGCTCCTGCCGCTCGGATGCGTGAATCACTGCGTCATTGCAGGCCGCCAGGATCCGATAGGCGCGATCGATGCGGTGCAACCGGTGTTCCGACGCCAGGTAGCGCTCGTGCTGGCTTTTGGACAGTTGCCGCAGACGGTTGAGGTTGCGCAACCGGGCCAGCAGTTCGGCACTAAGTACCGGCGTGAACACCACGTCGTCCACTTCCTCACCCAGCATGTGGCGGGTTCGGCCCAGCTGGCCTTCCCGCAACATCAGAAGCACCGGTACCAGCGTCGGCGCTTGGCTTCGGCGCAAGGTCTGCAGCCGCTCGCGCTCCTGGCGAAGGCGATTGAAATCGACGATCACCAGGTCAACCTCGTCCGGCGGCTGATCGTCATCGTCCGGGTCCAGCAACCGGTGGTGGGGCAGAGCCTCGGTGAGGACCCGTCGGTTGCCTGGATGACTCACCATCAACAGTATGTTTGCCATTGTGTCCCTGCTTGGCGTTGTCGAGCTTGCGTGAGGGAGCCACCGGGACGACTGGACTCTCCGGAGCCCGGGTGGAACCGGTCTGACCCCTACCCGCACGCTCGATCCTGATTCGCCAGTGTCGTTAAGTTTTATATTGAATACTTGTTTTTGTGCGCACCGCAATTATCGGCGGAGATCCCATGCGGCAAGACTTTGTACGCAATCCAGACTGCTCGCCTTGAGCAGCGTTCACTTTAAGACCGACTTCACATCACTGTTTCAATGCACCCTCCATCAATCTGGCACAGGGTGGCGGACAGTTCAACGTAAGTCGGCACCGGCAAGCGCGGGCCGAGCCGGGCATTGGCTCAAATCCCCCGTTTAAACGTACACTTGGAATAACCGCCGGCAAGCCCTGCGGCGACCGAATCGACTCTCCTAGAAGGACCTGCCCTTGACCCTCACCACACCTGCGCTGCTGTTTCCCGCCATTTCCCTGCTTCTGCTGGCCTACACCAACCGGTTCGTGGTGCTGGCCCAGCTGATTCGCCGGCTCAAGGAAATGGAGGGGGAGAAAGACCACGAGATTGTCGCCCGTCAGATTCACATGTTGCGCAAGCGCATCCTGCTGACCAAGCGCATGCAGGCAGCGGGCGTGCTGAGTTTCTTTGGCTGCACCCTGTCGATGTTCGCGCTGTTTCTGGGCTGGCAGACGTTCGGCGTGGTGTGCTTCGGGGTCAGCCTGTTGCTGCTGTCGCTGTCGCTGCTTTACTCGCTGTGGGAAATTGTCCTGTCCACCGACGCCATCAATGTGGAACTGGAGGATTTCGAGGAGCGGCGCCAGTCAAAATGATTTCGGGCGAGGTTGGCAGCCATAAAAAACCGCGACGGCGTCGCGGTTTTTTATCAGGCTTTTGGAGTGATCAGGACAGCTCATCCAAGGATTCTTCGATGATCTTGAGACCCTCTTCCAGCACCTCGTCCTCGATGGTGACCGGCATCAGGAAGCGGATGGAGTTGGCGTACATGCCACAGCTCAGCAGGATCAGGCCCTTTTCCTTGCACTTCTTCGTGAGCGCAGCCGCCAGATCGGCCCGGGGCTCCCGACTGTCCTTGTCCTTGACGAACTCGAAGGCAGCCATCGGCCCCAGGTTGCGGACGTTGTCAAGGAACGCGTACTTTTCCTGCCACTGATGGAACCGCTTCTTCAGTGTCTCCCCCAGAGCCTGGCTGCGGGACAGAATATCCTCTTCCTCGAAGGCCTGGATCGCTGCCAGCGCCGCCGCACAGGAAACCGGGCTGCCTGTGTAGGTGCCGCCCAGAGAATTGGGACCGGAGGCGTCCATGTGCTTGTCGGTGCCCACAATGGCGGAGATCGGCATGCCATCGGCCATGCTCTTGGCCATGGTCATCATGTCCGGCTCAACACCACTGTGCTCGATGGCAAACATCTTGCCGGTGCGGCCGAAGCCACTCTGGACCTCGTCGCAGATCATCAGCATGCCGTGCTCGTCGCAGATGTCGCGGATGGCTTTCAGGAAGCTGGCGGGCGCCGGGTAGAAACCACCCTCACCCAGCACCGGCTCGATCACCACCGCTGCAGTGTCCTTGGGGTTGGCGTCGGTCTTGAGCGCCATTTTCAGGCCCCGCAGCGCCTCGTCCTCGCTGACACCGTGGTAGGGCACCGGATAGGGAGCGCGGAAAACCGTACCGGGCATGGGCCCGAAATCGGTCTGGTAGGGATTGACCTTGCCGTTCATCGCCATGGTCATGAACGTACGACCGTGATAGCCGCCGTCAAAGCAGATGACGTTGGTTCGGCCGGTGGCAGCGCGGGCGATCTTGACCGCGTTTTCCAGCGCCTCGGCGCCGGAATTGGCCAGCATCACCTTGGCATGACCCCGCACCGGGACGATGTGGCTGAGCTTCTCCGCCAGCTTGACATAGCCCTCGTAGGGCATGACCGTCTGACAGGTGTGCATGACCTTGTCGAGCTGGGCCTTGACCGCCTCCACCACCTTGGGATGACGATGGCCCAGGTTGAGAACACCGATACCGCCGGCGAAATCGATCATCCGCTTGCCGTCCGCGTCCCACACCTCGGCATTCTTGGCGTAATCGGCGAACTGCTCATTGGGGCTGGCTGCACCAGCAGCGACGTAGCGCTCTTTCAGTGCCTGCAACTCTTTGTTGCTCATCCTGTCCTCCATTGGTACGGCGTCACAAATTAGAAAACTAGTATGGCGCTTCGCGACCTGATTTTCCAATGACCGCCTTCCCCGGGACCCCGGCGCATCATCGGCGGAAACGGGTTTCCAGCACCACGGCCGAGTTGGTGCGCTCCACCCCGTCCAGGTTGCCGATGTCGTCCAGCACCGCGCTCAGCTCCTCCAGGGACTGGGCCTGCACGATCGCCAGCAGGTCGTATTCACCGCTCACCGAATACAGCTGGGCGACCTGGCTGATGCGCTCCAGCGCCGTGTTGGTTCGCGCGGTGAGCTTCTGGATCACCTTGATGGAGACATGGGCCTCCACCTGATTGGCGGCGTAATCGCCACCCAGCACCACGGTATAGCCCCGGATGATGCCGTTGGCCTCCAGCCGCTGCAGGCGGTTCTGCACCGTGGTCCTGGACAGATTCAGGGCCCGGGCCAGGTCGGAAACGCTGGCGCGGGCGTTCTGGCGCAGCAACATCAGCAGGCGCCGGTCCTGGGAATTGATCACTGTGCTCATTTATCTGGTCACTTTAACCATTTTCGTTTACGGATAGGTCACTTCACAGCTGCATATTGACAGCCAGGACCCGGAAAATACAGTCATGCCCGGCAACCACAGCACCGCAGCGGAGCTTGCTATGTTCATCAGACCCATCACCAGCCAGGATCTGCCCATTCTCGAGCGGATGGCCCAGGAGTCCGGCCCCGGCTTTACCTCCCTGGCGGGCGATCGCGACGCGCTGGCCCGCCGCATCGCGCGCTCCGAGGCAAGCTTCCGGCGCCCGGTCAGCAGCCCCGGAGATGAGGGCTACCTGTTCGTGCTGGAGGATCATCAAACCGGCGACATCATGGGGGTGACAGGCATCGAGGCCGCAGTGGGCCGGCAGCAGCCGCTCTATCACTTCCAGCGCCAGCCGGCCCTGGCAGACCGGCCCGGCCTGCGGCAGGAGGTGTTGACCGCAAGCCGGGCCTACACCGGCTGTTCGGAAATCTGCACCCTGTTTCTGCGGCCGCAGTTTCGCCGCCAGAATGCCGGCAAACTGTTGTCCCGGGTGCGTTTCCTGTTCATGGCCCAGCACCCGCAACGATTTGCCGAACGGGTGATTGCCGAAATGCGGGGGGTCAACGAGGCCGGCCGCTCACCCTTCTGGGACTGGCTGCGGCCGCGGTTCATCGATCTGGACTTCGAGACCGTCACCCGCCGGATGGGCGCGGGCGACTGCCGTTTCGTCACTGAGCACCTGCCCACCGGCCCCCTGCCCATCCGGTCGATGCCGGCATCGGCCCGGGCGGTGATCGGCCAGGTCCACCCCCGGACCCGGCCGGCCCTGCGCCTGCTGGAGGATGAGAACTTCCGCCACACCGGCTTTGTCGATCTGTTCGACGCCGGCCCAACGGTAGAGGCAAGGCTGGCGCAGATCCGCAGCGTGGCGGAGTCGACCCCCTGTTGGGTCCGCACCAGCAGTGCGGGACGCCCGGGCCTGGCCCGCATCGGCCAGACTCCGTCCCCGACGCTTTACGCCGTCTGCAACAGCCGCTGCGATGGCTTCCGGGCCCTGGTCACCGATGAAGCGACTTACCTGCCGGGCGCCAACCTGCTACAACTACCCCAGGCGCTGGCGGATCGCCTGCAAGTGGAGGACGGCGGCACCGCCCGGGTCGTGCCGCTGGCCGCCACCCGACAGGCGCCGTGGCAACCGCAGCGGCTGCACCCAAACGACCAGGCAGAGGAGGTCAGGCATGCATTCCGATAGGCACACACTGTTCGAGGCACTCTGGCGGAACTACCTGGAGGTGACCCCCTCCGCCCAGAAGATTCGCGCGATCCTGGGGGAAACCCAGGGCCAGACCATCATCAACGACCACATTGCCCTGCGCACCTTCAACCTGGGCAAGGTCAACCTGGACAAGCTGGCCGAGCACTTTCTGACCCTGGGCTACCGCCAGGGCGGCGAGTACCACTTCGAGGCAAAGAAGCTCTACGCCCGGCATTTCGAGCACACCGACCCCTCCGCGCCCAAGGTCTTCATCTCCGAACTGCTGGTGGAGGAGTTCTCCGACGCCCTCCAGACCGTTGTTCAAGGCCTGGTGGAGCAGGTGCCCCAGAGCGCGGTCACGGCGGATGACTTCCTCTACTCCGGCACCCACTGGCAGGTGGATTACGACACTTACCAGCAACTGCTGGCAGAAAGTGAATACGCCGCCTGGATGGCGGCCTGGGGCTTCCGGGCCAACCACTTCACGGTCAGCGTCAACGCCCTGGAGAATTTCGACAGCATCTCGGAGGTCAACCGGGTCCTTAAGGAGCATGGCTTTGCCATCAACAGCTCCGGCGGCGAAATCAAGGGCTCGCCGGATGACCTGCTGGAGCAGTCCTCCACCATGGCGGACCGGGTGGAGGTGCGATTTGCCGACCGCACCGCCACCATTCCAAGCTGCTTCTACGAGTTCGCCCTGCGCTACCCCCAGGCCAACGGCGAGCTCTACAGCGGCTTCGTGCCCGCCTCCGCCGACAAGATCTTCGAGAGTACCCACGCCGGACGATAGCGTCCGCGCCTCTGCCAGTCCGATGCCACCGGCGGTCCTGATGTTGAAATCCGCCGGTGGCACTCCCACAGATCCTTCAGGACGTTGAAAGAATTCCCGGCGACAGGAGGCCCCATGCTTAACGTCAATGCCGAAATCGTATGCCGTCTGGTCGAGCTGGCACAGGCCATTCATGTGCAGGAGCCGGTCAGCATTCCCGAACCGCCCAACAGCCCCGCCGACGACTGGGCCCAGCAGATGCTGGCGGACCACGCCGACAATCCCAGCACCGATGAGTTCCGGGAACTGGTCAAGGACCTTGAGCCGGACCAGCAGCAGGAAGTGGTGGCCCTGCTGTGGCTGGGCCGGGGAGACTTCACCCTGGAGGAATGGAACGCCGCGATCGCCGAGGCCCAGGAGCGCTGGTCCCCGGAAACCGCCGATTACCTGCTGATCCACCCGATGCTGGCGGACCACCTGTTGGCGGGCCTCGACCTGCACGGGCACAGTTGCCAGGACAGCAACTTTCTCAGCCCGCGCTAGCGTCAATCAGCGGGCCTGCGCTCAAAAGCCATGGCCCACCAGGCCCAGCACACCCATGACAATCAGATAGCCGGCCACGATGTAGTTGAGCAGCCGGGGAAAGGCCAGAATGGCGATGCCGGAAATCAGGGAAATCAGCGGCGCAAGTTCCAGATGCAGGGTCATGGTGTCCTCCTTCGGTATCGTGACATGGGCCGGCCACTCGGGTTTTGCGCCGGCCATAGCACTATTCCTGCGGTCGAGGCCGCCAGTATCAACCATTGACCCGGTAACAGGCAGGCGCCTCCCTTCGCCGCGGCCACAAAAACGGGTATGTTTGAACCATTCCCAGTGACGTAAGGCTGCTTCAGGACGTGACCGACTCCACCGCCCAGAACTCGCCGGACCCGGCCGACAATGGCCCCAGCCCGATCCTGGCGGGTCCTTTGCTGCGCCATGTGACAGCCAGCCGACTGGCGCTTTGGCTGGTCCTGCGCAAGCCCTGCCGCCTGCG
>NZ_JAWVZL010000125.1:0-7359 GCF_033722195.1 Marinobacter sp. | reverse complement strand
TTCATCGGTGTTGGTGAAGCCGAGATCACGCAGCAGGTTCTTGATGATCCTGCGCATCGTGGAAAAGTCGTCCACGATGAGGATTTTCATGTTCTTGTCCAAAGGGACCTCCAGTTGATAACGCCCGGATGAATCATCTTGACCCGGTCCGGCTCACGATACCTGCCCTGCTTCAGGCCCCTGCGTCCGGCAGTCTGAAAGGAAGGTGATCGTGACCCCGTATGCTGCCACGGCAGCTGTCACACATCGCTTATTGTCTTGTTCGGCACCCGCTTGTAAAGCACTGGTTACCAAACACTACACAGTTACCGGCAACTGCAATCACCAGTCCGCCAGCCGGGCCCGCAGCCGCATGGCGGCCTGGCTGTGAATCTGGCTGACCCGGCTCTCACTGACGCCGATCACGGCGCCGATTTCCTTCAGGTTGAGCTCTTCCTGGTAATACAGGCTGAGTACCAGTTTTTCCCGCTCCGGGAGCTCGCCGATGGCCTCTGCCAGGCTGCGCTTGAATGCCTCCGAGGCAAGGCCCTCAAGCGGACTTTCCGATCTCTCTGATTCCTCTATCGGCAGCTCGCCGGATTCATTGAGCTCGTCGAGGCTAAAAAGTCGGCCGCTATTGGCGTCCGCCAGGCAGGCATGGTATTCGCTCAGGGTCATGTCGAGCTCGGCGGCCACGTCGGCATCCTGCGCCTCGGAGCCGGTTCGGTCCTCCACCGCCTTTATGGCCTGGGCAACCCGGCGGGCATTACGGTGCACCGAGCGGGGGACCCAGTCACCCTTGCGCATCTCGTCCACGATGGCGCCGCGAATACGGATACCGGCGTAGGTTTCAAAGGACGCGCCCTTGTTGGACTGGTACTTCTGGGCCGCCTCCAGCAGACCGATCATGCCGGCCTGCATCAGGTCATCAAGCTGGACCGATGCGGGCAGGCGGGCCAGCATGTGGAGCGCGATCTTCTTGACCAGCGGCGCGTGCTGTTCAACGAGGGCATGCGCCTCGCTTGCGCCAGTCTGGTGGTAAATTCCTAGGCCTTTCGCCAACGTCATGTTCCAGCTTTGTTGTTTGAGTGACTGTCAGGGGACCGGTCAGCGGCCTCAAAGACAAACACTGCCCTCAGGCCTGACGGTTCAGGCCTGGACCAGGCGTTCGACAAAGAATTCGAGGTGACCGCGGGGCGAGGACGGCAGTGGCCAGCTATCCACCTTCTCGGCGAGAGCTTTGATGGCCAGGGCCGCCTTGGCCCGGGGATAGGCATCCAGAAGCGCCTTCTGGCGCTGGACCGACTTCTTCACGGCCTCGTCGTAAGGCACCATGCCCACGTATTGTAGCCCAACGTCCAGAAACCGCTCGGTGACCCGGGTCAGCTTGCCGAACAGATGCCGGCCTTCCTGTTCGTTTCGGACCTGGTTGGCCAGGATGCGGAATCGGTTGGTACCGTAATCCCGGTTCATCAGCTTGATCAGGGCGTAGGCATCGGTGATGGACGTGGGCTCGTCACAGACCACCAGCAGCAGTTCCTGGGAGGCCCGCAGAAAACTCACCACGGCTTCCGAGATACCGGCAGCGGTGTCCACGATCAGCACGTCGATCTGATCCCCCAGTTCACTGAAGGCGTTGATCAGGCCGGCGTGTTCCATGGTGGACAGCTGGGTCATGCGCTGGGTGCCGGACGACGCCGGCACGATCTTGATGCCGCCGGGACCATCCACTAGTACGTCTTTTAGATCGCACTCGCCGGAAAGTACATCGGAAAGGTTGCGATTCGAGGTGATGCCCAGCAGAACGTCGATGTTGGCAAGCCCCAGGTCGGCGTCCAGCACCACCACCCGACGCCCCTTCTGGGCAAGGGCGATGGCCAGGTTGACGGAGATGTTGCTCTTGCCAACGCCGCCCTTACCACCGGTGACCGCGATCACCTGGACCGGATGTGCTTTGCTCATACTGGTTCTTGTCTCTTAACTCGTGTTATTGGCTGAGCCACCCTGCATCAGCGGTGAGGCACGGCTTGTTCAGGCGCCTTCGGCCACGGCCTGCTCACGCTGCAGGGCTTTCAGCCGCTCCACACCCAGCCGTACCAGCGGTATGGCCTCGGCATGGTGCAGGTCTTGGGGAATACGCTGGCCATCAGTGTAATACGCCACGGCCAGACCCGTCTCCACGGAAAAACCGAGAACTTCTCCCAGGGTGAGGGATTCGTCCAGCTTGGTCATCACGCAGCCTGCAAGCTTCGCCATCTTATAGCAATGCCACATGGATTTCATGATCCGGGGCTGGCTGGTGGCCGGCACCACCAGGTGTGAGCGGATACCGTGGCGGCTGTCCGCCAGTTCCCGCAGCTGCTCACCGTAGCCCTTGTCGGACTGGGTCAGGCCGGCGGTGTCGATCAGCACCAGGTGGCGATCGGACAGCTCGTCCAGGATACTGTCCAGGGAATGGCTTTCATCCACCACCCGTACCGGCACATTGAGGATACGGCCGAACACGAACAACTGCTCATGGGCCGCCACCCGATACCGGTCAGTGGTCACCAGCGCCAGGGAATCGGCACCGTGGCGCAGCACATAACGGGCCGCCATCTTGCCGATGGTGGTGGTCTTGCCGGAGCCGGTGGGGCCGACCAGCGCGTAGACACCGCCCTGCTCCAGCCATTCGGTCCTGGTGGTCTTGATGCCGGCGGCCAGGGTCTTGAGTGACTGCTTCCAACCCTCATCCATGCGGCCCTTGCCGTGACTGCGGGCCAGCGCCGAGGCCAGTTCGCGGGTCAGACCGAACTCCTCGAGGCGCTCGGTCAGGCGCTGCTGGATGGCATCCGCGGGGGTGGCTGCAGGAGCGACAGCGGCGGCCGGTGCATGGCCCTGGGTGACCAAGTCCCGCAGCGAGGAAATTTCCGCCCGCATATCGGCCAGCACCTGGGCCGGCAACACGTCGGCTGTATTTGAAGAGGCCGGTACGGGCTCCGGACGCCGGGCAGTGTAGCGCTCGCCCTCGTCGGCACGCTTTTGCCGGACATCGCGAATACGATCTCGGGAGCGGCCCAGCTCTTCCTCCAGGCGGCGGTGCTGGTCGGCCTGCAGTTCTGCCAGGCGGGAGCCGTTGGTGGCCTCCACGGCGGCGTCGCCGAGACGCTGACGGGCCAGGTTTTCGTCGTAATCCAGCGCCGTCACGATCTCGACGCCACCGTCCACCTTGCGGTTTGACAGGATCACCGCGTCGGCGCCCATCTGTTCGCGAACGCGCTTGAGTGCTTCCGCCATGGTGGGGGCAAAAAACCGTTTCACTTTCATACTGACTCTTCCTCCGCCGGTGACGGTCAAGAAACCGTCGCCCTGTGTTCAGCCTGGCGGGCGGACCGGGTTACTGGCCGACCGACGCCACAATCGTTATCTGTTTGTTGTCCGGCATTTCCTGGTACGACAGCACGTGCAGGCGCTCGATGCCGTAGCTGGCGAATTTCGCCATTACCGGCCTCAATGGGGCCGATACCAGCAGGATCGCCGGTTTGCCGAGCATCTCCTGGCGCTGGGCGGTTTCCTGCAGGGACCGCTGCAGCTTTTCCACCATGCCCGGCTCCAGCACCAGGCCGATATCGTCCTGGGCGCCGGATTGTTGACTCTGCTGCATGGACTTCAGCAATAACTGTTCCAACTCTGGATCCAGGGTGATAACCGGGATCTCGCTCTCGTTGCCACAGATGCTCTGGATGATCATCCGACGCAGCGATTGCCGGGCCGCGGTGGTCAGCACCTTGGGGTCCTGGCTCTTGGGATGGACGTTGACGATGGCCTCGGCGATGGAGCGCATGTCGCGGATCGGCACCTCCTCCCGCAACAGGCTCTGCAGCACCTTCAGCAGGATGCTGATGGACACGGTGGTCGGCACCAGCTCTTCCGCCAGCTTCGGCGACATCTTCTCAAGCTGGTCCAGCCACTTCTGGACCTCCTCGTGGCCCAACAGCTCGTGGGCATGTTTCTGCAGCACCTGGTTGAGATGAGTGGCCACCACGGTGCTGGCGTCCACCACGGTGTAGCCCAGGGTCTGGGCCTGGTCCTTGCGGTCCGGCTCGATCCAGCTGGCGTCCAGGCCAAAGGCGGGGTCCTTGCCCTCGATGCCCTCGATCTTGCCGAATACCTGGCCCGGGTCGATGGCCAGCTCCCGGTCCGGATGGATCTCGGCCTCGGCGATGGTCACCCCCATCAGGGTGATGCGGTAGACGTTGGGCATCAGGTCCAGGTTGTCGCGGATGTGAACCGAGGGCATCAGAAAGCCCAGGTCCTGGGACAGTTTCTTTCGCACACCCTTGATCCGGGTCAGCAGCTGGCCGCCCTGGGACTTGTCCACCAGCGGGATCAGCCGGTAGCCCACCTCCAGGCCCACCACATCCACGGGCGCGACATCGTCCCAGCCCAGCTCACGGGTCTCGCCGGGGGCCGGCAGCGCCTGCTGGCTGTCGCCGGACGGCCGGGCGCCGGACTCCTGGCTCGACGAGCGCGGCGCGCCGCTGCCACGGGCAGGATAGACGGAATCTTCCTCCACGGTCTGCTGCTGGCGCTTCCAGATCCAGTAGGCCAGGCCGGCGGAAATAAAGCCCAGGCCCAAGAAGGCCACGTGGGGCATGCCCGGGATCAGACCCAGGATGATCAGGATGGCGGCAGCGATGCCCAGGGCCCGGGGCGCGGTGAACATCTGCTGCAGGATCTGGCCGCCCATGTCCTGGCTGGAGGTAACCCGGGTCACCATGATGGCGGCGGCGGTGGACAGCAGCAGCGAGGGAATCTGCGCCACCAGGCCGTCACCGATGGTGAGCAGGGCGTAATTCTGGGTGGCGGTGTTGAAATCCAGGTTGTGCTGCATCATGCCGATGGCGATACCGCCGATCAGGTTGATGAACAGGATCAGCAGGCCGGCCACGGCGTCGCCCTTGACGAACTTGCTGGCACCGTCCATGGAACCGTAGAAGTCCGCTTCCTGGGCGATTTCCGAGCGCCGGTGCTTGGCCTCGTCCTGGTTGATCAGGCCGGCGTTGAGGTCGGCGTCAATGGCCATCTGTTTGCCCGGCATGGCATCCAGGGTGAAGCGGGCGCTGACTTCCGACACCCGGCCGGCACCCTTGGTGACCACCAGGAAGTTGATGATCATCAGAATGGCGAACACCACCAGACCGACCGCGTAGTTGCCGCCGATCAGTACCGCCCCGAAGGACTCGATCACCTTACCGGCGGCGTCGCCGCCCTCGTGGCCGTGCAGCAGGACGATCCGGGTGGAGGCCACGTTCAGGGCCAGGCGCAGCAGCGTGGCCACCAGCAACACGGTGGGAAAGGCGGCGAATTCCATCGGCCGCATGGCGTAGACACACACCAGCAGGATCACGATGGACAGGGTGATGTTGAAGGTAAAGAGCACATCCAGCAGAAACGCCGGCATGGGCAGGATCATCATGCCCAGCAGCGCCATCAGCAGGATGGGGATACCCAGACTGCCCCGCGTCAGGGATTTGACATTGTTCAGCACCAGGCTTCTGTCCATTCGGACTGGCTCTCCGCGTTTCGGCAATCGGCGGGTGTCAGCAGTCGGCTTTTTGACACCCGGATGGATTTTCAGGGGTGTGTCGCAATATCCATACCAGCCTCGCCCACCGACTCGGCAAAAACTTCACCAGCCAGTGCCTGACTGACCCCGGCAGTTACGGTATCCTGTCGCCCACTAACGATTCCGACCCCTGTCCACACTGTCCTGTTGATATAGGTGAACCATGCCCGTCCATGAGGTAAGACACCCCCTGATCCGTCACAAGCTGGGCCTGATGCGCCGCGCCGACATCAGCACCAAGAACTTCCGGGAGCTGGCCCAGGAAGTGGCGGCGTTGCTGACCTACGAGGCCACCCAGGATTTTCTGCTGCAGGAGGAAACCATCCAGGGCTGGGCCGGCCCGGTGACGGTGGAGCGCATTACCGGCAAGAAAGTCACCATCGTGCCCATCCTGCGGGCGGGCCTGGGCATGCTGGACGGCGTGCTGACCCTGATTCCCGGCGCCCGGGTCAGCGTGGTGGGCCAGGTCCGCAACGAAGAGACCCTGGAGGCCAGCACCTACCTGGAAAAGCTGGTGGGCGAGCTGGACCAGCGCATGGCCATCATCGTCGACCCCATGCTGGCCACCGGCGGCTCCCTGATCTCCACCGTGGACCTGCTGAAAAAGGCCGGCAGTACGGAGATCCGCGCCCTGGTGCTGGTGGCGGCGCCGGAGGGCATCGAGAGAGTGCGCAAGGCCCATCCCGACGTGTCCATCTATACCGCCTCCATCGACGAGCGCCTGAACGAAAAGGGCTATATCCTGCCGGGCCTGGGTGATGCCGGCGACAAGATCTTCGGAACCAAGCAGAAGGATGTCTGACATGACCGATCACACCCATGAGCCCGCCTGGCGTCAGGCGCTGTCCGGGGCCCAGATGCTGCTGGTGGCCTTCGGCGCACTGGTACTGATGCCGCTGATTACCGGCCTCGACCCGAATGTGGCGCTGTTCACCGCCGGTGTCGGCACCCTGATTTTCCACGTGGTTACCGGCGGTCAGATTCCCATTTTCCTGGCCTCCTCCTTTGCCTTCATCGCGCCCATTCTGGCGGCCAAGACCCGTTTCGGCCTGGAGGAGACCCTTGGCGGCCTGATGGCGGCCGGCCTGCTCTACATTGTTCTCAGCGGCGCCGTCAAACTGAAGGGTACGGGCTTCATCAACCGGCTGCTGCCGCCGGTGGTGATCGGACCGGTGATCATGGTGATCGGCCTGTCACTGGCGCCGGTTGCGGTCAACATGGCGTCCGGCCGGGCCGGCGACGGCAGCGCCCAGCTGGTGCCCTACGACACCGCCATCGTGATTGCCATGATCTCGCTGGCGGTCACCGTAGCGGTGGCGGTCTGGGCCCGGGGCCTGCCGCGGCTGGTGCCGATCCTGTTCGGGGTGGTGGTGGGTTACCTGCTGTCTGCCTTCATGGGGATCGTGGACACCAGCGGTGTCGCCGAGGCGGCCTGGTTCGCGATACCCAATTTCGTGGCGCCGGCGTTCAGTGCTTCCGCCATCCTGTTCATGCTGCCGGTGGCCATTGCCCCGGCCATCGAGCACATCGGCGACGTGCTCGCCATCGGCAGCGTCACCCGCAAGAACTACATCAAGCAGCCCGGCCTGCACCGCACCCTGCTGGGTGATGGCCTGGCCACCAGTACCGCCGCGGCCTTCGGCGGACCGCCCAACACCACCTACTCCGAGGTCACCGGTGCGGTCATGCTGACCCGCAACTTCAACCCCAGGATCATGTGGTGGGCCGCGGGCATTGCCATTGTGCTGGCCTTTGTCGGCAAATTCGGCGCG
>NZ_JAWVZL010000124.1:0-7455 GCF_033722195.1 Marinobacter sp. | reverse complement strand
TTCCCGGATGTCGGGGCGGTGCTGCATACCCATTCCGTCAAGGCGACGGTGCTGAGCCGGCTGGTGCCGCCCGGCGAGCCGGTGGTGCTGCAGGATTATGAACTGCAGAAGGCTTTCTCCGGTGTTCAGACCCACGAGGGCAGGGTGCTGGTGCCGGTATTCGACAACACCCAGGACATCGATGCCCTGGCCGAACAGACCCGGCAGTGGTTTACCGATCACCCTGACCAGCCGGGCTATCTGATCCGCGGGCACGGCCTTTATACCTGGGGAAAGACCATGGCAGACTGCCTCCGCCACATTGAGGCCTTCGAATTTCTTTTTGAGTGCGAACTGGAAACCATGAGGGTGCGCCCATGACCGTGTTACGAATCTATCAGCAGAACCAGCCGGAAGCCCCCCACACCGTGACCGAGGACCCGGCCCGCATCGCCAGTCTGCTGGCGGAGCAGGGTGTGCGTTTCGAGCAGTGGCCCACTCGCGACCTGCCGGCCGGTGCCTCCCAGGACGAGGTGCTGGCGGCTTACGAGCAGGAAGTGGAAGGCCTCAAGGCCGAGTGCGGTTTCCGCACCGCCGACGTCATCAGCCTGTCGGCCGACCACCCCCAGAAAGACGCACTGCGCCAGAAGTTTCTCGACGAGCACACCCACAGCGAGGACGAGGTGCGCTTTTTTGTTCGTGGCCAGGGCCTGTTCTACCTGCATTTGGGCCAGGACGTGTACGCGGTGCTGTGCCAGCAGAACGACCTGATCAGCGTGCCCAACGGCACCCGGCACTGGTTCGATATGGGTCCGGAGCCGGAATTCACCGCCATCCGTCTGTTCACCAACACCGAGGGCTGGGTGGCGAACTTCACCGGTGAGGATATCGCATCCCGCCTGCCCCGCTACGAGAGCCTGACAGGAGTGGCCTGATGATCCGGGTCATACTGACCGATATCGAGGGCACCACCACCTCGCTCTCGTTCGTGCACGACGTACTCTTTCCCTACGCTGCCGAGCACATCGGCCAGTTTGTCATGGATGGTGGGGCCGAGGACCCGGCCATACGCGAGCAGCTGGAAGCGGTGGCGGAGCGTTCCGGCGTCAGCGCCAACGATCTGCCCGGACTGGTTGAAGTGCTGGAGAACTGGATCCGTGAGGATCGCAAGGAAACGCCCCTGAAGACGTTGCAGGGCATGCTCTGGCAGCAGGGCTACCAGCAGGGGGCTTTCCGTGGCCACGTCTATCCGGATGCGGCCGAAGCATTGCGGCGCTGGCATGATCGGGGTTTGCGGCTTTACGTATATTCCTCCGGGTCCGTGAAGGCCCAGAAGCTGATTTTCGGCCACAGTGATCAGGGCGACCTGACACCTTTCTTCAGCGGCTATTTCGATACCCGGGTCGGCGGCAAGCGGGACCCGGAGTCCTACCGCGCGATTCTGGACCGGATTGGAATGGAGCCTGAGACGGTGCTCTTCCTCTCTGACGTGGCGGAGGAGCTGGAGGCGGCGGAAACCGTCGGCCTGAAAACAGCCTGGCTGGTTCGCGACGGCGACCTGCCACAAAGCCATCGGCCGGTCCTGCGCGATTTCAACGGCGTCGACGAACTGCTCCGCTGAGTCCTGGCGCAGGCTGGCCCTGTAAAGCACGGGGTCTGGCCTATCAACGCGCGGCGAAACATCCTCCTCTGCGGTCTGCTGCTGGCCCTGGCCGGTTGCAACCCCTTCTCCGAGCCCGGTGCCATGATGGACGAGTACGTCGAGCGTACCGCCCGGGTGCTGGAACTCGAACCCCGCTTCTCTGCCATCGCCGACGCCCCCCGCCTGCCCAGGCGCCGCGAGCGCCAGCTGCCGGTGCCGGAGCTGGAAATCGACATGCTGGACTTCCTGTCACTGTACGGCTGCGATCTGCAGGTGGTGGTGGGGGAGAAAAACTCCATCATGGGCAGGGTCATGCAGCCGCTGAACCGTCTGCGTTACGAGCTGCGTTTCATTGAAGCGGCCCGGGAATGCCTGCCGGACATCGAAAGGGAGGAGCTGGCCGACAGCGTCCGGGAAGCCGTTGATGGCAAGCTTGAGAGCCTGCCGGTGGTGGTCTGGAACGCCACCTGGGGGGTGGAGGAGATCGAATCCCTGCTGACCCTGGCCAAAGGGCCGTTGCCGGTGGATGCCATCGGTGCCACGGCGGCCGCCCTGGGCAAGGATCTGGAGCGCCTGAACGGGGCCATCCGCAAGCTCAACCGCAAGGAGCTGGCACTGGACCTGGAATTCGTCGGCCGTGTGCACCAGCACTGGGACGTGGAATACCGGGCCGGCCAGGTACTCAACAGCGCGGTGCTGCTGATCACCCGGCTGCAGGATGCCACTGGCCTGATTCGCCAGCGTCTCGAGGGCCGGCCGCTGTGCTTCGAGGGCAAGGCCAACAATCAGGCACGGATTGTCCAGAGCATGTTCTTCAGTGTGTACGTGGAGCGGGTCCAGCCCTATCTGGCGGATGTAAGCAGGGTGCGGGCTGAACTGATCGAGCCGCTGGCCGAGCTGGCCAGCCTCCAGCAGGCTGCCATGCCCGCGAGTTTCCGCTCCTATTTTGAGCAGGGCCTGGCTCAGGAGGGGGGCGGTGTCTGGCATCGACTGGATCAGGCCACCGACAACCACACCCGGGCCTGGCAGCAACTGCTGGAGCAGTGCGGCATGCGGCCGGGCGCCTGAGCCAGTTGCGACCGGCGCCGCGCTAGCGCTGGCTCTCCGGTGTAACCCGGAGGATCTCCTCGATGGTGGTCTCGCCCGCCGCGACTTTCTGGGCGCCGCTCAGGCGCAGTGACTTCATGCCGTCCTTGTAGGCCCGCAGGCGCAGCTGCTCGAGTTCGGCCGTATCGTTGATCTGGCCGACCAGGTCGCCGGACAGCTGCAGGATCTCGTAAACACCGGCCCGGCCCATGTAGCCGGTATTGCGGCACTCCAGACAGCCTTGCGGACGGTAGATTTCTTTCGGCGCCGGCGCCTTCCAGGGCCGGGTCAGGGCCTTCCAGGCAGCTTCGTCCACCGGCCCCGGCGTCTTGCAGTGGGGGCAGAGCGTGCGCACCAGGCGCTGCGCCATGACACCCAGCACCGTGGCCCGGATCAGGTAGGGCGGAATGCCCAGCTCCAGCATCCGGGTGATGGCGCTGGGCGCGTCGTTGGTGTGCAGGGTGGAGAGCACCAGGTGACCGGTGAGGGCCGCCTGCACCGCCATCTCGGCGGTCTCCAGGTCCCGGATCTCGCCAATCATGATGATGTCCGGGTCCTGGCGCAGCAGCGAGCGTACCCCGGTGGCAAAGGTCAGCTCGATGTTGTTCTGCACCTGCATCTGGTTGAATGCCGGCTCCACCATCTCGATGGGGTCCTCGATGGTGCAGATGTTCACTTCCGGCGTGGCCAGCTGCTTGAGGGTGGAGTAGAGCGTGGTGGTCTTGCCGGAACCGGTGGGGCCGGTGACCAGTACAATGCCGTGGGGGCGGGTGGTGATGTCCCGCCAGCGCTCCCGGTCTTCCCGCGAAAAACCCAGTTGCTCGAAGGTCTTGAGCAGCACTTCCGGGTCGAAGATCCGCATCACCATTTTCTCACCGAAGGCGGTCGGCATGGTGGCCAGGCGCAGCTCGACTTCGCTGTTGTCCGGCTTGCGGGTCTTGATACGGCCATCCTGGGGCCGGCGCTTCTCCGCCACATTCAGGCGCCCCAGGATCTTGAGACGGCTGGTGACCGCGACACCCACCTGTTCCGGGAACTCGTAGACGTTGTGCAGCACACCGTCGATGCGGAACCGGACCTGGGTGACGGTGCGCCGTGGTTCGATGTGGATGTCGCTGGCACGCTGGTCAAAGGCGTACTGCAGCAGCCAATCGACGATCTTGACCACGTGCTGGTCGTTGGCGTCCGGATTGGCATCGGTGCCCAGGTCCAGCAACTGCTCGAAATTGTGGATGTTGCCGGCGGCACCGCTCTGGCCGCCACTGGCCTTACTGACCGAGCTGGCGAGCTGGTAGAACTCCACGGTGAAGCGGCGGATGTCCTCCGGGTTTGCCACCACCCGCTGGATGTCCTTCTGCAGGACGTGACGCAGATTGGCTTCCCAGTCCGACTTGAAAGGCTCCGCACTGGCGATCAGTACCTCATCGCGACCGATCTCCACCGCCAGGATGCCGTGGCGCTGGGCAAAGGCGTAGGACATCACCCGGGCCACCGCCGGGGCGTCAATCTTGAGGGGGTCAATGTGGTAGTAGAGCTGGCCGGCCCAGTCCGCCAGCCACTGGGTCAGCCGGTCCAGGGTCAGGGTACGGCCGGAAACCAGGCTGGTCGGTGCCGCCACCGCCACGATCTCCAGCGGGTGGCGCTTGACGCTGTCGGCCCCCAGGTTGGCGGACAGGATGCGCTCGGCCTCATCCTGGCTGATCTCACCGGTGGTCACCAGCGCCGTGCAGACGTCCCTCAGGGTCAGGGTGGACCGGTGGGGTGCCGGTGCGCTGGCGGCTCGGGGTTGTTTGGCCATGGCGGCAGCGCTCCGGTCAGTTGGCGGTGGTGGGACGGTTGGCCTTGAGGTGCACCATGGCCAGCACGAAGAGCGCGCCGGACAGGAAAGTCAGGATCAGCGGCACCGTCTCGCCCTCACTGAGCCAGGCGGAGACCACCGCCTGGGTGAAATAGAAGATCACCACAAAGCTCAACCAGATGTAGCCGCGGTTGCTGCCACGGAAGACCGGCACCATGAAGGCCAGCAACGGAATCAGTTTGACGCTGAGGATCAGCATCACGGAAACCTCCTCCACCGGGTTCGGATAGAAGGTGGTCACCGTCAGCACCGCAATCAGGGCGAGGTAGACCAGGATGGTGAGAAAGCGGGTTGTTCGGGCCTTGTCTGAGTACAGCATGGCAGGAGGTCTCGTCAGGTTCGCAGTTTCAGGGCCAGCGTCGCCAGCCGCTGTCCCAGGGTCTGGCAGATGGTCTTCTCGGCGTCGGTGAGCGGCTGGGGCGCGCCGGTTCCGGCCCAGTGTGAGGGTCCGTAGGGGGTTCCGCCGGCGTCGGTATCATTGAGTGCCTGCTCGGTGTAGGGCACGCCGCACAGCACCATACCATGATGCAGCAGCGGCACCATCATGGTCAGCAGGGTGCTTTCCTGGCCGCCATGGAGACTGCCGGTGGAGGTAAAGGCGCCGGCCGGCTTGCCGATCAGCGCCCCGTTGAGCCAGAGGTCGCCGGTGGTATCCAGGAAGTGCTTCAGGGGCGCCGCCATGTTGCCGAAGCGGGTCGGGCTGCCCATTGCCAGGCCGGCGCAGTTCTTCAGGTCGTCCTTGCTGCAATAGGGCGCGCCCTCGGCGGGCACCTGCTTCAGGCTGGCCTCGGTGTCCGGCGACACCGTCGGCACCGTGCGCAGCCTGGCCTCGATGCCGTCCACCCGGGCCACGCCGCGGGCAATCTGCCGGGCCATCTCGGCGGTCTGGCCGGTGCGGCTGTAGTAGAGCACCAGTACGTAAGGCTGGGTCATGGGCAGTGGATCCATTGTTGGTGATTGGCGGTTGGCGAGGCCGCCAGCTCGCGTATAATTTCCGGCCACGGACGGCAAGTGCGGCATGGGCGCTCCGGCGATGAACCGATCGACCGGCGCTCGCAGTGATGGAAAAACCGGAGCGCTTCTGTCATCGTTCCACGCTTTCCCGCACGCTTTTTCCGGCGCGCCGACCTTGCCCGGGTCTGGCTAGGCCGTGCCGTCTGCGGCGCGCGGAGTGGCCGTAGTCTAACAGGAGGCATGTTCGTGAAGTACCCCGGAATCATACTCTTGGCACTGACTTTTGGACTTGCCGGCTGCAACGGCACCGAGTTCCAGAAGGCCAGCGGCGAACCTCTGGCCTGGGACTCCCTGCGGGGCGAATGGGTGCTGGTCAATTACTGGGCGGAGTGGTGCAAACCCTGCCTGGAGGAGATCCCCGAACTGAACGCCCTGGATCGTGACGAACGGATAACGGTGCTGGCGGTCAACTTCGACGGTGTTCAGGACCCGGCCCTGACGGAGCTCGGGGAGCGCATGGGCATCGAGTTCACCATGCTGGCGGAGGACCCGGGCCCCAAACTTGGCTGGAAACTGCCGGTGGCCCTGCCCGCCACCTTCGTGGTGAAACCCAACGGCGAGCTGCTGGAGACCCGCTTCGGTCCCCAGACCGAGGAACAGCTGGAAGCACTGATCGGGAATCGCCAGGCGAACTCCGAGTAACCCTTCAACACCGCTTGCTAACGGATATTCCGCGTCTTATGGCCCAGACTTTCGTACATCTTCGCATTCACTCGGAATACTCACTGGTGGATGGCCTCGTCCGGGTAAAGCCCCTGATCAAGCGCGTGGCCGAGCTGGGCATGCCGGCGGTGGGCCTGACCGAGCAGTCCAACATGTGTTCCCTGGTGCGCTTCTACAAAGGCGCCCTGGGCGCCGGCGTCAAGCCCATTATCGGCGCCGACATCTGGCTGGAGAACCCGGAGGAGCCGGAGGTTCCATTCCGGCTGACCCTGCTGGCCCGGAACAACGACGGCTACAAGAATCTCACCGAAATCATCTCCCTGGGCTACACCGAGGGCCAGCGCCATGGCAAGCCCATCGTCCAGCGGGCCTGGCTTGAGCAACGCCGCCACGGCCTGATCATGCTCTCCGGCGCCAAGCTCGGCGATGTGGGCAAGGCCCTGCTGGCCGGCAAGCGGGAGCTGGCCCAGGCGCGGGCACGGGCCTGGATGGAGCTCTACCCGGACAGCTTCTACCTGGAACTGCAGCGCACCGGCCGGGCGAACGACGAGGAATGCCTGCACGAAAGCGTCGCCCTGGCGGATGAGCTGGGCTGCCCGGTGGTGGCTACCAACGATGTGCACTTCCTCCACGCCGAGGATTTCGAGGCCCACGAAGCCCGGGTCTGCATCGGTGAGAGCCGTACCCTCGACGACCCCCGCCGCGAGCGCCGCTTCAGCGACCAGCAGTACCTGCGCTCGGCGGAGGAAATGATCGAGCTGTTCAGCGACATTCCCGAGGCGGTGGAGAACACCGTCGAGATCGCCCGGCGCTGCAGCGTCAAGGTCCGAATGGGCGAGTACTTCCTGCCCAACTATCCGATTCCCGACGGCATGACCATGGAGCAGTTCTTCCGCAAGGTGTCGGAAGAGGGGCTGGAGGCCCGCCTGGCCAAGACCCTGCCGAAGGACGACCCGGATTATGACGCCAAGCGTGAGGCCTACTACACCCGCCTCAACTTCGAGCTCGACATCATCACCCAGATGGGGTTCCCGGGTTACTTCCTGATCGTGATGGACTTCATCAAGTGGGCCAAGAACAACGGCGTGCCGGTGGGCCCGGGCCGGGGTTCCGGTGCCGGCTCCCTGGTGGCCTACGCCCAGGAGATCACCGACCTGGACCCGCTGGAATACGACCTGCTGTTCGAGCGTTTCCTCAACCCGGAGCGGGTGTC
>NZ_JAWVZL010000123.1:0-7513 GCF_033722195.1 Marinobacter sp. | reverse complement strand
CGACGGTGAGGGCCAGTCCAAGTCCCTGTTCGCAATGATCAAGAACACCTTCGAGATGAACAGCGAAGGTGTGCTGTCCGCCTACAAGGACAATGCCTCGGTGATTGCCGGCAGTCAGGGCGGCCGCTTCTTCCCGGACCCTGAGTCCGGTGTCTACGGTTATCACCCGGAAGATATCCATATCCTGATGAAGGTGGAAACCCATAACCACCCCACCGCCATCTCCCCGTTTGCCGGCGCCGCCACCGGTTCCGGCGGCGAGATCCGTGATGAGGGCGCCACCGGCCGCGGTTCCAAGCCCAAGGCGGGACTCACCGGCTTCACCGTATCCGATCTCAACCTGCCGGGGGACGCCCAACCCTGGGAAAAAGGCTATGGCAAGCCCGACCGCATCGCCTCGGCACTGGATATCATGATCGACGGTCCCATTGGCGGTGCCGCTTTCAACAACGAATTTGGCCGCCCCAACCTGGCAGGCTATTTCCGCACCTTCGAGCAGAAAGTGGCGGGTCCTGCCGGTGACGAGGTTCGTGGTTACCACAAGCCCATCATGATTGCCGGCGGTCTGGGCAACATCCGGCCCCAGCATGTGGAAAAGGGTGCCATTCCCGTCGGCGCCAAACTGATCGTACTGGGTGGCCCGTCCATGCTGATCGGACTGGGCGGTGGTGCGGCGTCTTCCATGGACAGCGGCGCCAGCCAGGAGAACCTGGACTTTGCCTCGGTCCAGCGGGACAACCCGGAGATGGAGCGGCGCTGCCAGGAAGTGATCGACCGCTGCTGGCAGCTGGGTGACAAAACGCCGATCTGCTTTATCCACGACGTGGGTGCCGGTGGTCTTTCCAATGCGATGCCGGAACTGGTGAAGGACGGCGGCCGCGGCGGCAAGTTCGAGCTGCGGGATATCCCCAATGACGAGCCCGGCATGTCGCCCCTGGAGATCTGGTGCAACGAGTCCCAGGAACGTTACGTGCTGGCGGTGGCGCCGGAGGATCTGGAGCGCTTTGATGCCATCTGCCGGCGCGAGCGATGCCCTTACGCGGTGATCGGTGAGGCCACGGAGGCCCACCACCTCAGCCTGGGGGATGCCTATTTCGGTGACAAACCGGTGGACCTGCCCATGGACGTGCTGTTCGGCAAGCCGCCGCGGATGCATCGCAGCGTTCGCCGGTCATCGTTCACCAAACCGATATTCGACTCCACCCGTGTCCATCTGAATGAGGCGGTCCGACGGGTTCTGCGGCTGCCGTCGGTGGGCAGCAAGAGCTTCCTGATCACCATAGGCGACAGGACCATTACCGGCCTGGTGACCCGTGACCAGATGGTCGGGCCCTGGCAGGTCCCGGTCAGTGACGTGGCGGTGACGGCGGCCTCATTCGACGTCTACACCGGCGAAGCCATGGCCATCGGCGAGCGCACCCCCGTTGCCGCCATCGACGCGCCGGCTTCCGGACGCATGGCGGTGGGTGAGGTGATCACCAACCTGGCGGCGGCGCCCATTGCCAAGCTTTCCGATATCCGCCTGTCCGCGAACTGGATGGCCGCGGCCGGCCACCCGGGTGAGGACGAGAACCTCTACGACACCGTCAAGGCGGTGGGTATGGAGTTGTGTCCTGCGCTCGGTATCACCATTCCGGTGGGCAAGGATTCCATGTCCATGAAGACGGTTTGGGAAGAGGAGAGCGGCGAGAAGAAAAGCGTCACCGCGCCGCTGTCGCTGATCATCAGCGGCTTTGCGCCGGTGACCGACATCCGTCGCACCCTGACTCCGGAACTGAAGACCGATGCCGGCGAAACCGACCTGATACTCATCGATCTGGCGGCTGGCCAGAACCGCCTTGGTGGTTCGGCCCTGGCCCAGGTCTTTGGCCAGATGGGCGCGGTGGCGCCGGACCTTGATGACCCCGAGGACATGCTGGCGTTCTTTACGGTGATTCAGGGGCTCAACGGCGACGGCAAGCTGCTGGCTTACCACGACCGATCCGATGGCGGCATGTTCGTTACCCTGGCGGAAATGAGCTTTGCCAGCCGCAGCGGCCTTGATATCAAGTTGGACGGCCTGGCAGAGGAGCCGCCCCAGATTGCGCGGGAGCTGTTCAATGAGGAACTGGGCGCGGTCATCCAGGTACGCCGGGAGGACACCCCCTTTGTGCTGCAGCAGTTCTCTGCGGCTGGACTGGCGGACCATGCGTCGGTGATCGGCACCCTGAACAGCGATGACCGGATCCGCTTCCTGTTTAACGGCGAGCCGGTGATCGACGAGGCCCGGGCGGATCTGCAACGGCTCTGGGCCGAAACCAGCTACCGCATCCAGTCACTGCGGGACAACGCCGACTGTGCACAGGAAGAGTTCGACAACCTGCTGGCCACCGAAGACCCCGGCCTGGGTGCCAGCCTTGGCTTTGATCCGCAGGAGGACATCGCGGCGCCCTATATCCAGACCGGTGCCCGGCCGCGGGTCGCGGTGCTCCGTGAGCAGGGCGTCAACGGTCAGGTGGAAATGGCGGCTGCGTTTGATCGTGCTGGTTTCGAGTCGGTAGACGTGCACATGAGCGACCTGCTGTCCGGGCGCGTCACTCTAGATGGCTTCAAGACTCTGGTGGCCTGCGGCGGTTTCTCCTACGGTGATGTGCTGGGTGCCGGCGGTGGCTGGGCCAAATCCATTCTTTTCAACGGCCGGGTGCGGGACGAGTTCGCCGAATTCTTTGGCCGCGGCGACACCCTCGCGTTGGGGGTCTGCAACGGCTGCCAGATGCTGTCCAACATTCACGAGCTGATTCCCGGCACGGAGGGATGGCCCCGCTTCGTCCGCAACCAGTCCGAGCAGTTCGAGGCAAGACTGGTTATGGCCGAAGTTCAGGAATCCCCCTCGGCCTTCATGGCGGGTATGGCCGGTTCACGCATGCCGATTGCGGTGGCTCACGGTGAAGGCCGGATCGAATACGCAAGTGATGCTCAGGCGTCCCAGCTGGCGGAATCCGGCCGGGTTGCGTTGCGCTTCGTCGATAACCATGGCCGGGCCACCGAGCGGTATCCCTACAACCCCAATGGCTCGGCGGACGGGGTTACCGGCGTTACCAACGTAGACGGCCGGGTCACCATTCTCATGCCTCACCCGGAGCGGGTCTTCCGCACAGCGCAGTTCTCCTGGCACCCACCGGAGTGGGGCGAGGATGGTCCCTGGCTGAGAATGTTCCGCAACGCCCGCAAGTGGCTGGGCTGATTTCGGCACCAACGAAAAGCAGCAGATAGGAAGCCGGTCTGTTCCCACTTTCTCTGGATGGAAGTGGAGGGCTGGCCGGCTTTCTGCTGTCTTATAGACTGTCCGGGGCGGTAACAGGATTTGTTACCCCGCGTAGCATTTCGATAGGGCCGCTTCGTTTCGGCTCAAAAACTGCGAAAAGTCGTCGTTCGTGGACGCTATTTCAGGACGAAATTCAACAGTAGAAACGCTTTTTCAGACCCTTTTTTCTCTTGACTTATAATTTTTATGCACATTTTCGGTGCCTGTGTGGCGTTTCTTTAGCCAAACTGTCCAATTAAGGTACAACTTCCGATTTTGTGTTTTAAGTTGTTGAATATAATAATAAAAAAGGTTTAGGCGAATTTGTCGCCAATTTGTCCCAGGGGCTGTAATGGCGGGCCTTGAGGGGCTATTCCCAAAAACTTTCCCCAGAGTTATCCACAGATTCTGTGGGTAAGTGGAAAACCCTGAATCCGCACTCAGTGCATTGTGGACTTTTTAATCCGGGTTGCGCTGACGTAGCATCCTGATAGACCGAATCGGAAGCCTTCATCGAAGGCTCTCTTCATCCGGCTACAGGAGCAATAGCATGTACAAACTGTGTTATTTCGTCCCGGAAAGTCACCTGGAGCAGACCAAGCAGGCACTGTTCGATGCCGGCGCCGGCCGCATCGGAGATTACGACTGCTGCGCCTGGCAATGTTGCGGCCAGGGGCAGTTCCGGCCACTTGAGGGTAGTGATCCTTTCCTGGGTAAGCAGGGCGAAATCGAGAGAGTGGATGAGTACAAGGTCGAGCTGGTGTGCCGTGACGATCTGATTGGGCCGGCTCTGGAGGCCTTCAAGCAGGCTCATCCCTACGAGGAGCCCGCTTACGAAGTCTACCGAATGGAAGTTCTGTGAGGCTGGACTAGCGCTTGTCGCCCATGCGGTGACGGATGTCGCTAACCCGCACCGGGAAGCGATTGCTGCGCATGTCCTCCACAAAGTGTTCCAGGGTGCGCTTGACCGTGGGAAAGGAGATCTCGTCCCAGGGGATGTCGTGCGGTTCGAACAGTTCGGTTTCCAGGGATTCCTCGCCGGCGCCGTAACGGCCATCGGTGAGGGTGGCCCGGTAGAACATGTGCACCTGGTCGATGTGGGGCACGTGGATGATGGTGTAGAGCTCGTCGATGGTCACCTCCGCCAGGGCTTCTTCCCTGGTTTCCCGGGCTGCGGCTTCATCGGTGGTCTCGGAGTTCTCCATGAAGCCGGCCGGTAGCGTCCAGTAACCGTAACGGGGCTCGATGGCCCGGCGGCACAGGAGTATGCGGCCTTCCCAGACCGGGACGGTACCGGCAACGATGCGGGGATTCTGGTAATGGATGGTTTCGCAGCTCGGGCAGACATAGCGATGCCGGTTGTCTCCGGAAGGCACCCGGTGCTCCACCGGGTGGCCGCAAGTGCTGCAGTATTTCATGAAAACCCCCGTATACTGATCGAAAATCCTAGTGTATCGCTCAACCTTCCCGCTGTCTCATCCGCTGGCGGGCAGGTGCTGTTCAAGGAGCCCGGTTTTGCGAGACATGCTGACAGAGCGGTTGGCGGGTTATGCCCCGCGCCAACTGGCGCTGGACTACCCGGAAGCGGGTATTCTGGTGCCGGTGACGGATAACCCTGACCGCCCCGAAATCATCTTTACGTTACGGTCCGCCAATCTGAGCACTCATCGAGGCCAGGTGTCCTTCCCCGGTGGTCGTCGTGATCCGGAGGATCACTCGTTGGAGCAGACCGCGTTGCGGGAAACCCACGAGGAGATCGGTCTGCCGCCGGACCAGATCCACGTGGTGGCGCCACTCAGCCAGGTCCTATCCCGCTATGGCATCCTGGTGACCCCTTACGTCGGTGTGGTCCCTGAGGACCATCCGCTGAGCGCCAATCCGGCCGAGATCGAGAGCATCTTCCGGGTGCCGGTGGACTTCTTCCTGGAGGACCGGCGGGAGCGCACCGACGCCCTCAGCTTCCTCAACAACACCTTCTATGTGCCCTGTTATCGCTGGCAGCGTTACGAGATCTGGGGACTGTCCGCCGTGGTTCTGGTTGACTTTCTCAATGCAGTGTACGATGCCGGCATCGACCTGCTAGAGCCCAGATAAGGACCCGACGATGATTTACCAGTTTGATGATCGCAAGCCCGAATTCCGTGGCAGCCAGCATTTTGTCGCCGACAATGCCAGTGTGATCGGCAGTGTGTTACTGGATGACCGCAGCAGTGTCTGGTTCAACGTGGTGATCCGCGGCGACAACGACCTGATCACCATCGGCCCCGAATCCAATGTGCAGGACGGTTCGGTGCTCCATACCGACGCCGGTGTCAAACTCACCCTGGGCCGGGGCGTTACCGTGGGCCACCAGGCCATGCTCCATGGCTGCGATATCGGCGACTATTCGCTGATCGGCATCAATGCCGTGGTGCTGAACGGCGCCAGGATCGGCAAGCACTGCCTGATCGGTGCCAATACCCTGATCCCCGAGGGCATGGTGGTGCCCGACGGCTCACTGGTGGTGGGCTCCCCCGGCAAGGTCAAGCGCGAACTCAATGACAACCAGCGCAAGATGCTGGAGCTGAGCGCCGCCCACTATGTCCAGAACGCCGCTCGCTACCTGAAGTCGCTGACTGTCATCGATGGTCCCGGCAAATGAGTGTCAGGGACAAGGTGCGATCGCCCTGTGTCAGCGTCTGCGCCCTGGACGAGAATGACGAGTGTATCGGCTGCCAGCGCACGGTGGATGAGATCACCCGCTGGAGCCAGATGAGCAACGACGAGCGGCTCGAGGTGCTGAAAAAAGTGGCCGAGCGGGAACAGCGCGTTGCTCTCTAGCAGTCCCTGGCAGCCCTTCAAATGCGAACCAGAATGTCGGGCTCTGCACCTTTTACCGGTAAGAAAGAAGTAGGTGACGCTATGGTGAGTATTGGTACACCCCTGAAGGACAATGCTTTCAAGGTGCTGTTTTGTGGCGCCGGCGAGCTGGGCAAAGAGGTGGTGATCGAACTGCAGCGGCTGGGGGTCGAGGTGATTGCCGTTGACCGCTACGCCAACGCGCCCGGCATGCAGGTGGCCCATCGCAGCCACGTGGTGGATATGCTGGATCCGGCGGCGCTGCGGGGCATTATCGAGCGGGAGCAGCCGGACCTGGTGGTGCCGGAAATCGAGGCCATCGCCACACCGGAGCTGGTGAACATGGAAGCCGAAGGTTTGCGGGTCATTCCCACCGCCCGCGCTGTCAACCTCACCATGAACCGCGAAGGTATTCGCCGGCTCGCAGCGGAAGAGCTGGGTCTGGCCACATCGCCGTATCGCTTCGCCGAATCCCGTGAGGATTACCTGGCGGCTGTCAGGGAGATCGGGCTGCCCTGTGTCATCAAACCGGTGATGAGCTCCTCGGGCAAGGGTCAGAGCCTGGTACGCAGTGAGGACCAGATTGAAAAGGCCTGGGACTACGCCCAGACCGGTGGTCGGGCTGGCAAGGGTCGGGTCATTGTCGAAGGTTTTGTCGAATTCGACTATGAGATCACGCTGCTCACCGTACGTCATGTCAACGGTGTGTCCTTCTGCGACCCCATCGGCCACCGTCAGGAAGATGGCGATTACCGCGAATCCTGGCAGCCCCAGGCCATGAGCGAACTGGCGCTCGCCCGCAGCCGCGACATGGCGGCAAAGGTCACCGAAAGCCTGGGCGGTTTCGGCGTCTACGGGGTGGAGCTGTTTGTAAAGGGCGATGAGGTCTATTTCTCCGAGGTTTCGCCCCGGCCTCACGATACCGGCCTGGTAACGCTGATATCCCAGGACCTGTCGGAGTTTGCCCTGCACGCCCGCGCCATTCTCGGTCTGCCGGTTCCCGCCATCCGCCAGTTGGGGCCATCGGCCTCGGCGGTGGTGCTGCCGGAAGGTGAATCCGACCGGCCGATGTTCGGTGGTCTTGAGAACGCACTGGCGGAGCCGGATACCCAGCTGCGTCTGTTCGGCAAGCCCCAGATCTCCGGCCGCCGCCGCATGGGTGTGCTACTGGCCCGGGGTGAGTCCATCGATCAGGCCAGGGCGAAAGCGGCCCGTGCAGTGGGTGCCGTGAAGGTCACTTTTTAACCGCCGGCACCTGGCCGGAACAAATTTCTGAAAATAGTTATTCGGGCCCGTTGACACCCGCTTGGGTGTCTGTAGAATGCGCATCTCCTTCGGGGCAACAGGCACAACGGCCTGCCGGGGGAGTTGGTTAACGGCATGATTTGATTG
>NZ_JAWVZL010000122.1:0-7550 GCF_033722195.1 Marinobacter sp. | reverse complement strand
GCGACGGTTTCCGAGGTGGAGCGGATCTGGTCCGCCAGCCGCTCCATATTGGTCATGGTGGAGTGGATGCTACTGTCGGCGGCATCGGTCTGTTCGGTGGTCTCGTCCACCTGGGAGGAGACGGCGGCGGCGTGCTGGGCCACGTCCTGGGCGGTGGCGGACATCTCGTTCATGGCCGCAGCCACCTGGTCGATGCGCTGGTGGCTCTGCTCGGATTTCTCGGCAACGGTGTGAGCACCCTGCTTGATGGACTCGCCAATACCCTGCAGGTCCGCCGCGTTGGATTGGGTTGTCGTGCGGATCTCGCTGAGGAACTGGTGCAGTTTGCGGGCGGCGTTGGCCAGGGAGCCCAGTTCGTCGTCGCGGCGGATGGTGGCAGGATCGGACAGGTCGCCATCCCCGAGCTGTTCCAGCTGGGCGATCAGGCTTAACGTTGGGCGCATCATGCGGCGATTCACGAAAACGCTGGTCAGAAAGGCGCTGGCAAGCATCGCCAGAACAATGGCAGTGGCGATTGTTGGTAAGCGGTCGCCCGTTTGATCCGTCATTGCAAGGAAGGCGATAGCGATACTGCCCATGACCAGATTGGTGGCAAACAGGATGGCCGTGATCTGATAGGAAAGTCGTTTGCTGAGAAGATTCACCGTGAAAGCCTCAGTGGGTTTGCAGTCGAGAACGGGAGTGTGGTCCTGAATCTATCGGCGATCGGGCCCGTTACTTGAGGATAGGGCATTGAAAAAAGCGGGTTTTGGGGGGCGCAACCTGTCAATGGGAGACGATGTCCGCGGTGCCCGGTTGCAGATCCGGTGCCGGCATGGCCAGCCAGGCGCCCTGGGAATAGTTGATGCCAAGGCTCACCACCTTGTCCTGGACGGCCTGGTTGTGGACGAACTCCGCTACCGTCTCAATGCCCAGGTTGCGGGCAAACTGGACAATGCCGCGGGTCACCCGCAGCGCGGTCACGTCCTGGTCCAGGTTGCGGATCAGGCTGCCGTCGATCTTGATGATGTCCACGTTCAGACGCAGCAGCTGTTCGAAGTTGGAATAGCCGGTGCCGAAGTCGTCGATGGCGATCTGGCAGCCGTAGGGTTTGACCTTCTCGATAAAGGCCATCACCTCGTTGTAGTTCTCGATGCCGTCGGACTCGAGAATCTCGAAGATCACCCGCTCGCCGATGCGGCTGTCCTTCATGGCGTCCAGAATGGCAGTCAGCACCTCCGGTTCCATGAGGTCGTTGTAGGACAGGTTGATGGAGAACTGGTAGGGGCTGTGCCGGAAGCGGGTAAAGGATTTTTGCACCATCAGCCGGGTAAGCTGACGATCCAGCCGGAGCCGGCGGGCAATACCCAGGAACTGGCCGGGGCTGACGACGCCCAGCTCCGGATCGCTGAGCCGCACCAGGCATTCGTATTTGGTGACCCGCCCCAACTGGTTGTCGTGGATGGGCTGGAAGTAGGGCACCACCCGATCGTTCGCCAGGGCGTCCTTGAGGCGCCTGGCCCAGTGCAGGTTATGCTCAAAGGCTTTTTCCACCGCCTGCTCCGGCCGGTAGATCTGGAAATGGCGGTGCTGTTCGCGGGCCTGGCCCAGGGCGATGGTGGCCTGGCTCAATAGTTGGTCCGAGGCTTCGGATTCCTGCTGGTCGCGGCAGGCGATGCCAATGCTGGCATCCACGGTCAGCACCTGCTGCTGCCAGTGCACTTCCTGGGTACGGATGAAGCCGTTGAGCCGATCGGCAAAAGCCGCCAGCTCCGGCTTCGGCGCGGCCTGCCCCAGCAGCGCGAACTCATCGGCGGCCAGGCGGTACAGTCGGCCCCGCAGGCTCTCGCCATGGCTCCGGCTGAATCGCTTGATCCGGCTGGCCAGGGTGATCAGCACCTGGTCGCCGCAGCGATTGCCAAACAGGCTGTTGATCTCCTGGAAGCGGTCCAGGTTGATCAGGACCAGGGTTGCCGATGGCGTCCGGGCGAGGTCGCGGAGCAGCCGGGCCCGGTTGGGCAGTCCGGTCAGGCTGTCGGTGTAGGAGGCCCGCAGTTCGCGCATCAACTGGATGATGCGGTACGCCAGAAACACACTGAGCAGCAACAGCACGGATCCGGTCACCGCCAGGATCTGGAAGTTGGCCCGGCGCATGGGCGCCAGTACCTGGTCGATCTCATCCCGGGGGACGCCGGCGCCATAGACAGTGCCCGCCGCGGTGGCTGCGTAAAAGAGCTCGTAGACCCGGCCGTTCACCCTCAGGGCGCGGGTCTGCAGGGCCTCGTCGCTGTCGCCCGCGGAGTCGGTGGAGGCAGACAGGTTCTCCGCCAGGATGGCATCGATGAGCTTCTGCTCCAGCAGGGTGTCGTTGCCGCGGGCAAGGCTGGAGAGGTTGCGGTTGTTGCGGTCGTTCAGGAAGGCAAAGCTGTTGGCGGTGACTTCCACACGGCTGACCAGTTCGATGACCTGATCCGAGGTCCAGTCGGTGGTGGCCATGCCGATCAGCTCGCCCTGGTCATCCACCATGGCCGCGGCCAGGGTGAGCAATGCCCGGTTGCTGTTGAAATCGAAGTACACCGGTGACCAGTACACCTGGCCCGGTGCCTGGTCCGCCAGGGTCCAGTCCGGCCCCAGGGTGCGGTCGAACCAGGCGGTGGTTCGAAAGTCGTCGTTATTCGCACCCTTCACCCGCTGCAAGGGCTGCTGCGGATCGGGCTTGATGAAGTAGGCGGCGTAATGTTCACCTGCCGGCGTCAGGTAGCCGGGTTCGAACCAGAGCCCGGCACCGAAGGCGCCGTCAAAATCCTGAAGATGGGCCCGTAGGGCCGAATCCAGCATTGTGAGGGCGTTTGCCGGCTCAGTTTCCGGGGCCATGCGGTAAAGGCTTTCTCCCAGTCGGGCCAATGCGGTGGTGTGCTGGGCTAAAGCCTGCTGGCGGGCATGAATGCGGGCCAGGCCGGTCTGCACCACATCTTCGATCTGTTGGCGTCTGAGGTCGGAGAGGGCCTGCTGGGAGTAATTGAGGTTGAGCTGGGAAAGCAACAGCATGCCGCCGGAAAACAGCAGGATAAGCAGCCCCAGCAGCCAGATGATCGACGCCATGGAGGTCTGCTTGGGCCAGAATCTCAGAACCGGACGCCATGGGAACCGCATCGCTGGCAACCTTTCGGATTATTGTGTCTTCGTTATCCCGCTTGAGTCGCTGCGCTCCCGGAGCACGGCCTTGGCGCCGGCGTGTCCCTGCCCGGCGGCTTGATGGTACCACTTTTCAGCCCGGGCCGGGTCTGCCTCGACGCCCTGACCGTTGGTGTACATACGGCCCAGCAGGTAGGCCGCCTCACTGGACTCGGCGGCGGCCTTGCGGGCCCATTGGTGGGCCTGGCGATAATCCGCCAGGGCGTGCGAAATCAGCGCCATGTTGGCCTGGGCCCGGACGTCGCCGGCTTCGGCGGGCTCCTGGCAGACCCGGCGCGCCTCAGTGAAGTTCCGGATGGTGGTCAGCAGGTAACACTCACTGAGCTGGTCATCCTGTATCGGCGCCGCTGCCTGGGCAGACTCCTCGGGGTTCTCTGCCTGCTCGGCTTTCTTGGCTTTCTCGGCGCTGGCCTGGCGCTCCTGCTCCCCTGCCAGGGCCCGCTCATAGGCGGCCACCTGGCCGGGGCAGGAGAAACTGTAGCCGGCCCGGTAACTTGTCAGCGTCTCCTCGGTCCTGGGTTTGGCGGCAAAATTCTCGGCGATGGCCCGGCAACGACGGTCCCGCTCCCGGCGCACCCGCTCCAACTGCCCCGAATAGGCCGGATCGTCAGCGTGCTTGGCGAGGTAGCGGGTGAGTGGGTCAATGTAAGGTTGATCAAAGAGTTCCGCCAACTGGTCGCGCTTGGCAGGCGCCCTGGAAGGAGCGGTTTCGTCTGCGGCAGGGGTTCTTTCGCCGATCCTGCTGAGGGCGTCACCGGTTCTGGCCAGCAGGTCGGCCGAGGTTGCCATCAAACGGTCTTTCTGTACGGACGCGCAACCGCCGAGCAGGGCAAGGCTTATCAGCAGTATCGTCCATCGGTACATCTTGGGGCACCCCGGGTTGGGAATGTTGGCATGGGCATTCAGCAGCCGGTTGTTCCCAGTATACGAGCAAGCGGGCCCGACGGACGAACGCGACGGAATTTTTGAAGTTGATTCGAGTCTTTTGGCTTGCTGGGGGCAGATCTGCGATTTCTGGCTGGAATGGTCCGATGAGGAGGTAGTGCAACCATACTGTGACCACGTAGTGTAACCATAAATTGTCCAAACGTAGACAAAAGCGAACAATGAAATTCGACCGGCACGATCATTTAGTAACCGAGAGCTGGGCGCCTGCCGCAGCAATTGATAAGGTTAAATCCCACTTTAATCTTTGACGGGCAGGCGCGCATGAAAATCAGTGAAATTGCCGAGCGAACGCAGTTGGCACCTTCCAAAATCCGCTTTTATGAACGCATCGGATTACTGAAGAGCGTGCAGCGCAAGGCTAATGGCTATCGCAGCTATCCGCCGGAAGCGGTCACCGTGCTCAAGCTTATTACGACGGCGCAACACGCCGGATTTAGCTTGGATGAGCTGAGGTCCTTGCTTCCGTCTGACATGGAAACCTGGGACCACAGTTTTCTACTGCAATCCCTTCAGCAGAAAGTCCGGGATATCGAGGACATGGAGCAGAGACTGGCTGCCAGCAAAGCCCAGTTGCTGGATGTTCTGGCGGATATCGAGGCCAAACCGCAGGACATGGACTGTGCCGCGAACGCCAAACGGGTGCTTTCCCAGTATGGTCTGAGAAAGCCCGAACAGTGACCTCAGTCTTTCAGGGAGGCCAGTGGTTGGGGTGCATAGAGCGCACTTTGAAAGCGTGGAACCTAGTCATACCGGACCATCCCACCACGATCCAGACTGCGAATAAATTCCGAGAACTCTCCCTTACCCGGCGTAGGATTGACGGTGTCGTCATTTATGTCGAGGCGTGTTTTAGTTGGCGTGAATCGGCGTGGCCATAGATCAGATGTTCATTCTGATTCGTAATGATGAAATTGTTGGTCACAATGGCCTCTTCTTCTGAGAAATCCTCCATTCGATCGGTCTCTAAGACAAAATCCAGCTTCCCGCTTTTCTGATCTATTCCTGCAAAAGTGACCGAACGCTCACTCCATGATGTTGGATACGGGAGGCACCATAAGATTAAATCTAGCTTTAAGGTAATCGTTATTTTTCTGTTGACCTTAAAGTTGACTTTAAGGATAGAGTCGCCTCACATCCAAAGGAGGTGACTCATGAACGTATTTAAACCACTCTTGCTCCCAAATGGCGCCCAAGTACCTAACCGGATTGCCAAAGCTGCCATGGAAGAGAACATGGCGGATTCCAATTTCGCCCCGTCTGAAGGTCTCATTCAGCTATACCGCGCCTGGGCCGAGGGCGGTTCCGGTCTGTTGATCAGCGGAAATGTCATGATTGATCGTCGGGCGATGACTGGTCCGGGCGGCGTGGTTCTGGAGAACGACGAACAATTGCCACTCTTCAAACGATGGGCTGACACCGGGCGAGCCAAGGGCGCGCAGTTCTGGATGCAGATCAATCATCCTGGTCGTCAAATGCCGGGCGATCTGGCCCAGGAAACCTGGGCGCCCTCGCCGGTCCCAGTTGACCTAGGCAAGATGTCCAAGCATTTCAATCCACCACGGGAGCTCACGGATGAAAAGATTCAAGACGTGATTGCCCGCTTTATCAAAACAGCCAGGCTGGCCGAGCAGGCCGGATTTACGGGCGTCGAGGTTCATGGGGCGCACGGATACCTGATCAGTCAGTTTCTGTCACCGCTGACCAATAAGCGCCAGGATCGGTGGGGCGGCTCGCTGGAGAATCGTGCGCGCCTGTTGATCGAGGTGGTTCGCGGTATCCGCGCTACCGTGTCCCCAGAATTCGCCGTGGCCGTGAAGCTGAATTCCGCCGACTTCCAGCGAGGGGGCTTCAGTCAGGATGATGCGAGACAAGTTGTGTCAATGCTGAATCCCCTTAGCGTTGATCTGGTCGAGCTGTCAGGTGGCAGCTACGAGGCGCCCGCCATGCACGGCGGTGCCCGGGATGGTCGCACCCTTGCCAGGGAAGCCTACTTCTTCGAATTCGCCAAAGACATCCAAGCTGTCGCCAGAATGCCCGTGATGCTGACGGGCGGTGTGCGCCGCTTACCAGTGGCCGAACAGGTGGTCAGTAGCGGTGTGGACATGGTGGGCATTGCAACAGCGCTGGCCATCGACCCAAACTTGCCGAGAGACTGGGAAAACGGTCGAAACACCGCGCCCGAACTGTCCCCGATCAACTGGAAGAACAAGCCTTTGGCTTCCTTGGCCTATATGTCGGTGGTGAAATATCAGCTGCTTAAACACAGCCTGGGAAAGCCCGCCAAACCAGAGGTTTCACCGTTTTGGGCGCTGGCTTGCGGACAACTGAACAACACCGTTCTTAGCCGCAGGTATCGCAGGAAAATGGCGGCTTAGTGCGTGGGAGAGTGAAGCCAACGTTTTGGCTTCTTGAAGCGTTGGCAGGTCGAGTTCGCCATGATCGCCTGCACATGTTGTCGCATGTTTGACGGGGCTGGACGCTCGCTCTCGCGATTATTTGAACGTTTGCTTTGCGACCAAACAGGATCACGCTTTTGGCGCAGCCATTTCTGATTACCTAAGTAACCATAAGCTGGCCAGAACTGACATTTTATGGTTGCAACACCAGAGGTTCAGCGCGAATCAAAGGAGTGGTGGGCCCAGCTGGACTCGAACCAGCGACCAAGGGATTATGAGTCCCCTGCTCTAACCAACTGAGCTATAGGCCCTTTATCAAAACCAATTGCCGGCCTGCGGCAGGCAGTCCCTCAGGCCTTGCGCCCTCGGCACTGCGGGATTATGCCTCCCTGCGGGAGGTCCGGGGCAGCGAGCTGCCCGTTCGGTCTGCTGCGATCATCCACTGGATGATCGGTCAGCCCTCACCCCCAGCTCTAACCAACTGAGCTATAGGCCCTTTATCAAAAAACCAATTGCCGACCTGCGGCAGGCAGTCCCTCGGGCCTTGCGCCCTCGGTGCTGCGGGATTATGCCTCCCTTCGGGAGGTCCGGGGCAGCGAGCTGCCCGTTCGGCCTGCTGCGATCATCCACTGGATGATCGGTCAGTCCTCACCCCCAGCTCTAACCAACTGAGCTATAGGCCCTTTATGAAGCTGATAACCGGAGGGAAATCAGCGGGCGCCATTATACCCGTGAGGGTAGGGCGCCCGCCACAGAGGTTTAACCCTGATCGTCGATGAAGCCGCGCAGGTGATCGGAGCGGGAAGGGTGGCGCAGTTTGCGCAAGGCCTTGGCTTCGATCTGGCGGATCCGCTCGCGGGTGACGTCGAACTGCTTGCCGACTTCCTCCAGGGTGTGGTCGGTGTTCATCTCGATGCCAAAACGCATGCGCAGAACCTTGGACTCCCGGGCGGTGAGGCCGGCCAGCACGGAGCGGGTGGCTTCCCGCAGGCCTTCGGCGGTGGCGGAATCCACCGGTGACAGGGCCTGGAT
>NZ_JAWVZL010000121.1:0-7613 GCF_033722195.1 Marinobacter sp. | reverse complement strand
GGGGTGGCCAAAACCGTGCGGAGCCAGGGATGGCGGAGCCCGCGCGTCACATGGATGTGCCGAAGGAGCGAGTTTTGGACACCCCTACCCCTCGGCCGCTACCCCCAATACTCTCAGGCTACTTCGAACAGACCCGCAGCACCCATGCCGGTGCCCACGCACATGGTCACCACCACATACTTCACGCCGCGGCGCTTGCCCTCGATCAGGGCGTGGCCTACCAGACGGGAGCCGGTGGTGCCGTAGGGGTGACCAACCGCGATGGCGCCGCCGTTGACGTTCAGGCGCTCCATGGGGATGCCCAGTTTGCGCTGGCAGTAGAGCACCTGCACCGCGAAGGCTTCGTTCAGTTCCCACAGGCCGATGTCGTCGACGGTGAGGCCGCCGCGCTTGAGAAGCTTGGGCACCGCGAACACCGGGCCGATGCCCATTTCGTCGGGCTCACAGCCAGCCACCGCGAAGCCGCGGAAGATACCCAGCGGAGTGACGCCGCGCTGTTCCGCCAGCTTGCCGTCCATCAGTACGCAGGCGGAGGCGCCGTCGGAGAACTGGCTGGCGTTGCCGGCGGTGACCACACCACCTTCCATGGCCGAGCGGATCTTACTGACGCCCTCCAGGTTGGTGTCGAGGCGGATACCCTCGTCTTCGCTAACGGTCACTTTGCGGCTGCTGAGCTGGCCGGTGGCCTTGTCCGCGACGCCCGCGATGGTGGTGATGGGCACGATCTCGTCGTTGAACTTGCCTTCGTCACGGGCCTTGGCGGCCAGCTGCTGGCTGCGTACGCCGTACTCGTCCATGTCTTCTTTCTTGATGCCGTAGCGCTGGGCCACGGTCTCGGCGGTCTGCAGCATGGACCAGTAGAGTTCCGGCTTATGCTTGGCCAGCCAGGGCTCCATCATGTAGTTCTGGTTGACGCTGGCCTGGACGGTGGAGATGGACTCCACGCCGCCGGCGACCATGACCGGGACCCGGTCCACGGCGATGTGCTGGGCGGCCATGGCGATGGCCTGCAGGCCCGAGGAGCAGAACCGGTTGATGGTGGCACCGGCCACGGACACCGGCAGGCCGGCGCGGATGGCGCCCATGCGGGCGACGTCGTTGCCAGTGGAACCTTCCGGCAGGGCACAGCCCATCAGCACGTCTTCGATTTCGTTGGGGTCGACCTTGGAGCGCTCGACCGCGTGCTGGATGGCGTGACCGGCCAGGGTGGCGCCGTGGGTCATGTTGAGACCGCCGCGCCAGGATTTCGCCAGCGGGGTGCGGGCGGTGGATACGATGACTACGTCATTGGACATAACTGTTCTCCTGAAGCCGGCAACGCCCGGGGGGCGCTGCCGCAAAATTGGTTGGGTCGCTCAGCGGCGGTTGTCGTCAAAACCCTTGCCTTCGGCAGCGCAGCGGGCCAGCAATGGCGCCGGCTGCCAGAACCCGGGCTCGGTGTGGGGGTTCTTGGCGAAGGGCTCCATGTCGCGAACCACGTTGGCCAGGCCCACTTCCTCGGCGTAGTGCATAGGGCCACCGCGGAAGACCGGGAAGCCGTAGCCGGTGAGATACACCATGTCGATGTCGGAGGCGCGCTGGGCAATGCCTTCTTCCAGCAGCCGGGCACCTTCATTGACCAGGGCGTAGACGCAGCGCTGGACGATCTCCTGATTGGAGATCTTGCGGGGCTTGATGCCCAGTTCGGCGCGCACCTCGTCGATCACCTTGTCCACTTCCGGGTCGTGCAGGGCGTTGCGGTTGCCCGGCTCGTAGCGGTAGAAACCGGCACCGGTCTTCTGGCCGTAGCGGCCCATCTCGCACAGACGGTCGGCTACGACCATCCGCTTCATCTCCGGCTTCTCGGCGTACTGGCGCTTGCGGATGGCCCAGCCGATGTCGCCGCCGGCCATGTCCGCCATGCGCAGCGGGCCCATGGCAAAGCCGAACTTCTCGATGGCCTTGTCGATCTGCTGGACGCTGGCGCCTTCCTGCAGCATCAGCAGGGCTTCCCGCTGGTACTGGTTGATCATGCGATTGCCGATGAAGCCGTCGCAGACACCGGAGACAACGGCGGTCTTCTTGATGGTCTTGGCCAGTTTCATGGCGGTGGCGAGCACATCCTTGGCGGTCTTGGCGCCCCGGACTACTTCCAGTAGCTTCATGATGTTGGCGGGGCTGAAGAAGTGCAGGCCGATAACGTCTTCCGGGCGCTTGGTGAAGCTGGCGATCCTGTTCACATCCAGGGTGGAGGTGTTGGAGGCCAGAATGGCGCCGGGCTTGCAGGTCTTGTCCAGGGTCTCGAATACCGACTGCTTGACGCTCATTTCCTCGAACACCGCCTCGATCACCAGGTCGGCGTCCGCCAGGTCGTCATAGCTCAGGGAGGTGGTGAGCAGGTCGAGGCAGGCGCGGGCCTTGTCCTCGGTCATCTTGCCCTTCTTGACACGGCCCTCGTAGACACTGCGAATGTGGGCAATGCCCCGGTCCAGGCCTTCCTGCTTCATCTCCACGATGGTGACCGGGATGCCGGCATTCAGGAAGTTAATGGAGATGCCGGTGCCCATGGTGCCGGCGCCGATCACACCCACTTTGTTGATGTCGCGGGTGGGGGTGTCCGACGGTACGTCCGGAATCTTGCTGGCCAGGCGCTCGGCGAAGAACGCGTGGCGCAGGGCGCGGGATTCGGGGGTCTGCATCAGGGTGGTGAAGGCTTCGCGCTCCACGGCCATACCGGCGTCAAAAGGCTTGGTGACGGCGGCGGCCACCGCGTCCACGCACTTCAGCGGTGCCGGGTAGTGCTTGGCCATTGCGCCCACGGTGTTGCGGGCGAACATGAAGAAGCCTTCCGGATTGGGGTGGCTGCCCTTGATATCGCGCACACGCTTGAGGGGCAGGTTCTCTGCCACCACCTTGCGGGCGAAGGCCTGGGCGCCTTCCAGCAGGTCACCCTCGACGATTTCGTCGAACAGGGGGCTGCCCTGGAACTGCTTGGCCGGCACGGCGGCGCCGGACACGATCATGTTGAGGGCATGCTCGGCGCCGATCAGCCGCGGCAGGCGCTGGGTCCCGCCGGCACCGGGCAGCAAGCCCAGCTTCACTTCCGGCAGGGAGATCTGGGCGTCCGGCCGTGCGACCCGGTAGTGGCAACCCAGGGCCAGTTCCAGGCCGCCACCCATGCAGGCACCGCTGATGGCGGCTACGACCGGCTTGGTGCTGGTTTCCAGGTAATGGATGACGGTGGTGAGGATGGGTTCGGCCAGCATCTTGCTGGTGCCGAACTCGCTGATGTCGGCGCCGCCGGAGAAGGCACGGTCGGAACCGATGATCACCACGGCCTTGACGCTGTTGTCGCCCTCGGCCTGCTTGAGACCGTCCACGATCCCTTTGCGAAGGGCGTGGCCCAGGCCGTTGACCGGCGGGTTGTCCAGACGGATGACGGCCAGGTCGCCGTTGACTTGGTAGTGCGCGGTACTCATAAGGACTCCTCGGTAGCGCGGGGCGGGGCCGGAGCGGCTCCGCTGCGGATCAGCAGATGCCGGCGTGCGGACGCTTGCGCTCTCCATACACCGGTGTATTGAATTTTCCATACACTAATGTATGTTGTAGACAAGGTCAACGCTTTGCCCAAGCCGGCAGGTGTTGCGGTAAGATTCCCCCATCCAGCTTGATAGCCCGGCCACAGGACCCCAGCGCCACCATGACAAGCCCCCGTAAAGCCCCAACCAGCGCCGCCAAATCCGCCCGGCCCCAGCTCAGTCGCGACAACTGGCTGGACGCCGCCGCCGGTGAGGTAGCGGCCGGCGGTTTCGGCAACCTGCGGGTGCTGACCCTGGCCAAGAAGCTGGGCGTTACCCGGGGCAGCTTCTACTGGCACTTCCGGGACCACGAGGACCTGGTGGTGAGCTTCCTGGACCGCTGGCGCGACCGCCGCCTGCATGAACTGCAGTACTGGAAGCCCAAGGGCGGCGACGTGGAAACCGAACTGCGGGAAATCCTCGAGCTGCTGCTCACCGACGCCTCCCGCAACATCCGCCGTCTGCAGGTGGAACTGGCGGTGCGGGATTTCGCCCGCCGCGACGACTACGCTGCCGAGCTGGTGGCCCAGGTGGACGCCTCCCGCATTGCCCAGAACTGCAGCCTGTTCGAGCGTCTCTCCAGCGACCCGGAGCGCATCCGGGACCTGTCGCTGCTGCTGTACGTGGCCACCATTGGCTCCCAGGTGGTCCTCACCGGTAAGCCCGGCGACGCCGAATCCATTCGCCGCATCGAGGATCTGATGGCACGGGTGGTGCTCGGGCGTCCCTGAACACATATTCTGGATGCCGGAAAGTCTGGGTGTTATGGTCGGGGGAAGAGCCCACGGTTTTTGGATCAGGCCCGAGCCATGGCAGAAGCAGACGAACCGGCCAACATGGAGCAGCTGCTGGCGCGAGTTGAACAGGTCTCGCCGGGAGCCCGGTATGTCAGTGTTGGTCGGATGATGGATGCCGTGGGCCGGCGCTCGTTCGGCCCGGTGCTTCTGCTAGTGGGTCTGATCCTGATTACGCCTCTGAGTGGGCTGCCGGGGATGCCGACCCTGTCCGGCTTATTGGTCCTCATAACCCTCAGCCAGCTGCTGCTAGGCCACGAGCATATCTGGCTGCCGGACTGGATCCTGCGGCGCGAGGTGCCGCGGGCCCGGCTGATGCGGGGGCTGACGCTGCTGCACCCCCTCGCCCGTCTGCTCGACGGCATCAGCCAGCCGCGGCTCACCGTTCTGGTCAAAGGGTTGGGCCTGGACGTGATGGCGGTCGTCTGCGTGTTCCTCGGTTTCGTCATGCCGGTGACCGAAATCATTCCCTTCAGTGCCAGCCTGGTGGGTGTGGCCCTGATGGCATTCGGCCTGGCCATGATTGCCCGCGACGGGCTCATTGCGCTCTTCGCCTGGACCCTCACCCTGACCACCCCTGTCCTGATTCTTGTGAACCTGGTGTAACCCCGGCCACGTCCGATGTGGGATAGACTGCAAGGCAACACCCGGGTGAACCTGGGGCACTCAGCCGACTGGAAGGATTGCAGAGTCATGATGAAAACGCTGCTGATTACATTGTTGCTTGCCCTGATGACGCCGGCGCTGGTACTGGCGGCGCCTCCCGGTAAGGACGGAGACCTGCCCCCGGGGCTGCAGAAGAAGCTGGAGCGCGGCGAGCGCCTGCCGCCCGGCTGGCAGCGCAAACTGGAAGAGGGGGACCGCTTGCCACCGGATTATGATCGATACGGTGAGGTTTATCGGGAGGACGAGCGCTACGACCGGGTCGAGGTGGACGACCGGATGTTCAAGGTTCTGCGGGACACCCGGGTCATCGTGGATATCCTTGAGGACTACTGAACCGGGCTTTGTTAGGTCGTACCGACGTTGTTGCTCTGGGCTTGCAGAAAGCCGTTCAGGCGCTCGGCCACCGGCCCGGGCTGCTCCTCCTGAAGGAAGTGGCCGGCTTCGACCTGCTCCACCCGGACGCTCCTGAAGCAGTCCTCGATGTGGTTCAAGTACTCCGGGATGATGACATGATCCCGGTTGCCGTAGAGGTAGAGTGCCGGCATGGGGAAAACATGTCGGCTCAGGCCGGCCCAGCGCTTGGCGTCATCGTTGAAGGTGCGGTAGTAGTTGGCCTGGGTGCCGGCGGTGCCGGGGATCTCGAAGGTGCGGATGTACTCGTCCAGGGCCTCGCGGGGGAAGTCACTGCCGTCGGAGGTGCGCAGGAAATGCCCCAGCCAGGCCTCCTCGTTGTCCGGAATCATGGCTTCGGGCAGGTCCGGGGTCTGCAGGAAATGCTGGTACCAATAGGCCCGGCCACTGCCGCTGCGGACTTTGTCGATGACCTCCTGGTTGCCCTTGAGATTGTTGATCACCGCGATGTTCATGATCACCAGACGCTGGACCCGGTCCGGCTCCGCGATGGCGATCTCCTGGGCCACCACGCCGCCCCAGTCGTGGCCCACCAGCTGGAACTGCTCGATGCCCAGCTCGTTAACCAGGGCCAGCACGTCCCGGGCCAGTTCGTGTTTGAGGTAGTGGCCGGTGCCGGGGGTGCGCTCGCTGTCGCCAAGGCCACGCAGGTCCGGAGCGAGCACCCGCAGCCCGGTTTTCAGTCGCTCCGCCACCAGTTCCCAGCAGTAGGAGCTTTCCGGCCAGCCGTGGATCATCACCACCGGCGCGCCCCAGAGGTCGCCGCTCTCCCGGTAGCTGAAGCGACCGCGAGGGGTGTCGAGGCTGAGGGGATTGCTCAGATGCATGATGGGGTCTCCTGGCTGGAATGGGCTTTATGACCATAGCGCAAAAGCCGCCGCATTGACGAGCCGACACCGGGAATGGGACTTTCCCCGCACTTGGGGCTACCCTTGCACGGAAACGCCACACTCCATTCACCACCGGATTCGCGACCCGATATGTTTGCCGACCTGTTCAGTACCTACCTCAGCAGCGCCATCCGTTTCCTGTTCCTGCTGGCGCCCTTTTTCGTGGTGACCATGTTTCTGGCCCTGACCCGGGGCCAGCCCGCGGCAGACAAGAACGCCATCATCCGGCGGGCCTGCATCTCGGCGCTGATCCTTGGCGTGGTGCTCTTCTTCGCCGGGCCGCTGCTGTTTTCCGCCATCGGCATCACCCTCAATTCCTTCCGGATCGGCGCCGGCTGCCTGCTGTTCCTGACCGCCATCAGCCTGGTCACCAGCGGCACCCGCAGTCACGCCACCGGGCTGCCGGTGGAGGAGCGGGATGACATCGCGGTGGTGCCCCTGGCCATACCGGTGATGATCGGGCCGGCCACCATCGGCGCCATCCTGGTCTACGGCGCCGAGCTCAAGACCTTTGCCGGCATCACCGGCGGCTTGCTGGGGCTGGTAACGGCGCTGGCGATCATGGCGGTGCTGCTGTACCTGTCCGGCTACCTGGAGCGGGTGCTGGGCAAGACCGGGCTCAATATCCTCTCCAAAATCAGCGGCCTGATCCTGTCCGCCATGGCGGCGGAAATCGTGCTCACCGGCATTGCCGGCTTCATTGCCGCCACCACCGCCTGAGCCTCAGGTGGCTATCCGATGGACGACTACCACCGGAAACGACCGCATGCATTTAATGACGGCATTTCGCAAGTTGCCGTTGAGGAAAACCTTTAAACACTGTCCCAGATTAGTTGGCCACTACAGTGTTGGGTTTTAAACAAAAGCGAACATTCGCAGCATCCCATGCAATCTCAATCCGGCCATTTGGGATGCAGGCTATCAATGACGTAGTGGTGACGGTGAACTCTGGAGTTGGAGGCGGTTGCAATATGAGGATGGTCGCCTGGCAGGTCGTCGTGATTGTGAGAGCACTCTAACGGATCAACAGAGGGCCATACCTTCAACGCAAGAATTAGCCCTCCGAGAGCAAGTCCCAGCAGTACCAACAGAGTAATGGTCATCCCCGCAGTAGATCCCAGCCAGCCGGCTAAGGGATAGGCGAACAGCCATCCGGCATGAGATAACGAGAACTGGGCAGCGAACAGAGCTGGTCTGTCATGAGTATGCGATGACCGCGTTAGGACCCTGCCGATTGGGGTTTGAACGGTCGAAAAACCAACGCCTAACCAAGCCCAAACGGGCAACAGCCATTC
>NZ_JAWVZL010000120.1:0-7724 GCF_033722195.1 Marinobacter sp. | reverse complement strand
GCCGTAAGGCCCTGTCATGCCCAAGCTGTTTACCCGCCTGCTGGCCAGGCGCTGGCCCTGGCGCCTGGCTCTTGCCATCTCGGTGGCGGCGATCCTGTTCCTGGCAACCACCAGCCAGACCCATGCCGTGCCCGCCAGCTTTGGCGACAAGTTCAATCACCTGATCGCCTTTGTGGAGCTCACCCTGCTGGCCAGGCTGGGCTGGCCCCACGCCCGGCCGCTGCTGGTGGCGACCCTGGTGCTGGGCTTCGGCCTGCTGCTGGAACTGCTGCAGGCGCCACTGCCCTACCGCAGCTTCTCCCTGCTGGACCTGGCGGCGGACGCCGCCGGTATCGGCCTGGGCCTGGCGCTGTCGCCCTGGCTGCTGGCCCGGGCACAGAGAGCCCCGGGGCGCCCCTCAGCGGATTAGAGTGTTTCGCCCGCATCTGTGTAGGAAATATCTCACAAAGATGTAGGAATTATCGTCGAGATGCTGTGCGAAGCACCGATTCCGGCCATTGGGAATTTTCCAGACCCATGTTTCGCAAGTCATTTTTGCAGACCTCGGTTTTCCAGTCGGGCATTTGCTGACAGCTGTCACAGGTTTATCAAATCTGCCTTGGTATAGTGAGCGCGTCAGGGTTGACAGGGATAAGGACGACACCAGGGAGGTTCCTCACAGGAACGTGAGGGGAAGCAGGGACGGCACGGACGCTCTGCTTAAGGGAAACCTAATTCGGATCGCTGGCTCGGATGCCGGCGCCAGGGAGTTGGCGCAGGGACAAGACTGCAACAGGACCGTTGCACGGTGTTCACAGGGACGCGACAAACTGTTCTGACAAAGGGCAACCACTGGTTGTCCTTTTTTTTGCCTTCAGAGAACCGGCACCGTGTTCCGCGGTGGGCCTCAGGCCCGGTAGATCCGCACCCGGTTGAACTCCTCGAATTCATTGAGATCCGGCGCAGTGCGGGCCTCGATCACCGCCTGCTGGCGGTAACGGGCGTCGCCCAGGTCCCGCACCCTCGAGTCCGCAAGCACCACACCGGCTGCGGCCTGGCAGAACTCCGCCAGCAGCGGTTTGTTGTCGCTGTCGTAGAGCACATCCGCCGCCAGAATCAGATCCAGCTCCTCGGGTCGCTGTGACCAGTGATCGCAGACCGCCACGGTGACGCCGTTGAGGGCGGCGTTTGCCTGGGCGGCCGCCCGCGCCGCCGGGTCCAGATCGCAGGCAATGGCCTGCCGGGCACCCGCCAGCATGGCGGCAATGGCGACGATCCCCGAACCCGACCCGAAATCCAGCACCCGCCTGCCCTGCACCAGCTCCGGGTTGGCCAGCAGATGGCTGGCCAGGGCCTGGCCACTGGCCCAGCAGAATGACCAGTAGGCCGGCTCGGCCACCACCGCTTGGGCCTCGTCGTGGCTCAGGGGGCCGTCCAGGGTGGCGGGATCGAACAGGTAGAGTGGTATGTCCGGGCAACCGGCTGGCCGGGTCACCACGACCCGACCCCTGCTAAGGGTATGGCGCAGGTACTGATTCAGGATTTCTGGGGTCATCCGGGCCTCACGGTGATAATAGCAGCCGGCATTCTACCCCCGCGCCGCCGCCCGGCCCATGGCGGACGGGCAAAAAACAGCCAACTCGGGTATACTCGCCCGCCTCTGAATGCATTGATGGATACCCCGATGAGTCCTCGTCCCGACACCGCCGACTACCTGTCCCTTTTTCTCCAGAACGTGCCGATGATGGACGTGCGGGCGCCGGTGGAGTTCCAGAAGGGCAGCTTTCCCGGAGCAGTCAACGCGCCCTTGATGAACGACGACGAACGCCATCGGGTGGGTCTCTGCTACAAGCAGAAAGGTCAGGACGCCGCCATCGAACTGGGGCACCAGCTGGTAGCCGGCGACATCAAGGCCGCCCGAATCGAGGCCTGGAAGCGTTTTGCCAGTCGCCACCCCGGGGGCTATCTGTTCTGTTTCCGCGGTGGCCTGCGCTCCCGCCTGAGCCAGCAGTGGCTGCGGGAAGCGGGCGTCGACTACCCACTGGTAGAGGGTGGCTACAAGGCGATGCGGCGTTTCCTGATCGACGAGATGGAGGCCCGTATCGCGGACCTGGACTTCCGTATCCTCAGCGGCCGCACCGGCACCGGCAAGACCCGCCTGCTGCTGGAGCTGCCCAACCCGGTGGACCTGGAAGGCATGGCCAATCACCGGGGCTCGAGTTTTGGCCGCCAGGTCACCCCCCAGCCCAGCCAGATCGATTTCGAGAACCGGCTGGCGGTGGCGCTGCTGAAGGCCGCCCACCACCACGATGGCCCCGCCTATCTGGAGGACGAGAGCCGGCTGGTGGGGCGCTGCTATCTGCCCGACAGCCTCAACCACCGCATCGCCACCAGCCCACTGATGATCCTGGAGCGCCCCCTGCACGAACGTATCCAGATTATCCGTGAGGATTATGTGGAGGGGATGTTGGCGGACTACATCGGGCGCGATGGCGGCGAGGCCGGGTGGCACAACTTCCGGGACTACCTGCTCAACGCCCTGGACCGTATCCGCAAGCGCCTTGGTGGCGAGCGTCACCGGCAATTGCGGTTGATCATGAACGCCGCCCTGGACGAGCAGGAAGCCAGTGGCGATGCCCGCGGCCATCATGAGTGGATCCGGGTGCTGCTGACCGACTACTACGATCCCATGTACGATTATCAGCTTGACCAGAAGCAGGCCCGCATCCTGGTGCGCGGCAGCGCCGAGGAGCTTAGAGCCTGGGCCATGGTCCGGCAGCGGCAAACGGCCTGATAGGGGGGCCACAACCGCCGCCGGATTCTGCTATAAACACCGACAACCAGAACGCTTTGACCTGATAAGGAGTAGGTATGGAAGAGTTTTTCGCAAGTGACGGCCAGGCTGCCGAACTGGCACAGCAGGGTATCGCCATGGTGATGACCTACGCACCCAAGGTGCTGCTGGCGATTGTCACGCTGGTGGCCGGCCTCTGGCTGATCAAGCGGTTCATCAACCTGCTGGACAGGAAGCTGGGGGAGAAGGACCCCACCCTCAACAAGTTCGTCTGCGGCCTGATCAGCGCCATCCTGAAAATCCTGCTGTTCATCTCGGTGGCCTCCATGGTGGGTATTGCCACCACCTCCTTCATCGCCGTCATCGGTGCCGCCGGCCTGGCCATTGGCCTGGCCCTGCAGGGCAGCCTGTCGAACTTCGCCGGTGGCGTGCTGATCCTGGTGTTCAAGCCCTTCCGGGTGGGTGACACCATCGAGGCGCAGGGCTACCTGGGTGCCGTGGTGGAAATCCAGATCCTCTACACCATCATCAACACCTTCGATAACCGCCGCATCGTCATTCCCAACGGCACCCTGGCCAACTCCAGCCTGGTGAACGTCAGCATCTACGACACCCGCCGCTGCGACCTGATGTTCGGCATCCACTACGATGACGACATCGACAAGGCCAAGGCGGTGATCAAGCGCCTCATCGACGAAGACGAGCGCTCCCTGGCGGAGCCGGCGCCGAGGATCGCGGTCTCCAGTCTCGGCGACAACTCGGTGAACATCATGGCCCGGCCCTGGGTCAAGACCGATGACCTCTGGCCCTACTACTGGGACATGCAGGAAAAGGTCAAGAAGGCGTTCGACGAGGAAGGCATCACCATTCCCTTCCCCCAGCGCGACGTTCACATGTACCACGAGAAGTAGCCACACTCCCGCCGGAGCCCCCGGGCTCCGGTCCCGCTTCGGATTTCGCGAGCCCGGTCTCAATCCGGGCGTTCGCTTTCTCGATTACCTCGGCTAAGCTGACAGACAACCTTGTTGAAAAGGCCGCGCTCGCGCGACCGCAGGCCCCGGGCTATCCGCCGGAGCACCCGGGTTACGCTGTCATTGCTGGTAGGAGGTTGTCACTATGCCGGTACAGCAGTTAACGCAATTCCTCGACGCCTCGGGCACGGAGTACATGTGCCTGTCCCACCCACCCGCCTTCACCGCCCAGGAACTCGCCCGCCACGTCCAGATTGCCGGTGACAAGGTCGCAAAGACCGTGATCATCGAACTGGATGGCAAGATGGCCATGCTGGTGATGCCAGCCACCTGGCGGGTCCGCTGGGAACGCCTGTCCCAGGTACTGGACACCGATTTTGTGCAACTGGCGGACGAGCAGGAGTTCCAGGACCGCTTTCCCGACTGCGAAGTGGGTGCCATGCCGCCCTTCGGCAACCTGTTCGGCATGTCGGTCTACTGCAGTGAAGCGCTCAGCGAACAGCCGGAAATGGCCTTTGCCGCCGGCACCCACACCGAATCCATTCACATGAAAACCAGGGATTTCCTCCAGCTCGTGCAGCCGGTAGTGATCCAGCAGGGCTTTATCAAACCCGGCGGCCGCAAACCGGCCTGGCTGGCCAAGGGCAATGGCCGGGCCCGGGTCGAGGTACTGCCGGACGGCAGCCGGGAGCGGCCAATGGCCCGCAGCTATCCGTCCCGCTGACTTGTCTGGCGGCCGCCAGCCGCTAAACTAGGGAGCTCTTCCGCAACCCCCGGACTGCCTGTGGCAGGCGGGGGCTCCCTGGGCCAAGGCAAGGAACCGGCATGACGCAGACGCTAGATATCGTGGTGGTAGGGGCCGGCATGGTGGGGGCCGCCCTGGCCACCGGCCTGGGCCAGGCCGGCCTGCGGGTCGCCCTGGTGGATCGGGCGCCGGCTCCCGAGGCCGACACCCGCCGCGAGCCGGACCTGCGGGTGTCCGCCCTGAGTGTGGGCAGCGAGCAGTACCTGCGCCGGCTCGGGGCCTGGTCCGGGATCGAGCAGCAGCGACTGACGCCCTACCGACGGCTGTCGGTGTGGGACCAGACCGCAAGTCCCCTGTCCGCCCTGGGCCGGACCCCACCCCGAACCACCTTCTCGGCCGCCGAGCTGGGCGCCAGCCATCTGGGCCACATCGTGGAGAATCGGGTCACCCAGTACGCTCTCTGGCAGACTGCTGCCGGCCAGGACAGTGTCACCCTGATACCGGAAGATGCCATCGTGGCCATGACCGAGGCAACGGATCAGGTGGAAGTCATTCTGGAAAGCGGCAAGCGCCTGAACTGCCAACTGGTGGTGGGCGCTGACGGCGGTAACTCCCGGGTGCGGGAACTGGCGGGCATCGGCATCAGCCGGGACCAGTACCAGCAGCAAGCGCTGGTGGCCTCGGTACGCTACACCGGTCCGGTGCAGGACATCACCTGGCAGGCGTTCTACCCCAGCGGCCCCCGGGCCTTCCTGCCGCTTCACGGCGACGGCCCCGAGAGCTGGGCATCGCTGGTGTGGTACGACGATCCGGCCGTCCTGGCGGAACTCAAGGCCCTGCCCGAGGACCAGTTTCTGGCCCGCGTACAGCAGGCCTTTCCCGCCGACCTGCCGCCGCTGACCGCGTTGGCCGGTCGCGCCAGCTTCGCCATTGCCCGCCAGCACGCCAGCCAGTATGTCAGCGGCCGCGTGGTGCTGGTCGGGGACGCTGCCCATACCATCAATCCGCTGGCCGGCCAGGGTGTCAACCTGGGCTTCCAGGACGTTGAGTGCCTGCAGGGGCTGATGCGGGAAGCCCGCCGCGCCGGCGATGACCTGGCGGCACCCCACCGGCTGCAGTCCTACCAGGACCAGCGCCGGCCCGCCAACCGGCGCATGATGCTGACCATGGATGCCTTCTATTACCTGTTCAGCAATCGTCTGCCGCCCCTGCATCTGGCCCGCAATCTTGGCCTGGGCCTGGCCCAGCGGCTGCCGTTTGCCCGCAACCAGGTCGCCCGCTACGCTATGGGTCTGGCACCCGAGACACCGCCGGGTCTGGCGGGGCTGCTGTCCAGGCTACCGCGACCGGGCTTCATCAAATCCCAGAAAGGATCCTAGAGCGATGGCAGAAACCCTGTTCGACAAGATCATCAACCGCGAGATCCAGGCCGACATCGTCTACGAGGACGACCAGTGCCTGGCGTTCAAGGACATCAATCCCCAGGCGCCGGTGCATTTCCTGGTGATTCCCAAGAAACGGATTGCCACCATCAATGACATCGAGCCCGAGGACCGGGAACTGGTGGGGCACCTGTTTCTGGTGGCCGCCAAGGTAGCCCAGGAGATGGGCTTCAGTGAGAAGGGCTACCGCACGGTGATGAACTGCAACGACGACGGCGGCCAGAGTGTCTACCACATCCACCTGCACGTGCTGGCCGGCAAGCCCCTGGGCTGGCCCCCCTACACTGACCGGCCCAAGCAGGTCTGATCAGCGCGAAGCCGGGCCCAGCAGGCGGGCAAGCCCGACGGCGATGGCGTCGATGGGCTCGAGGATCGCCTGCTGGACCGACTCGGTCGCCACCCGGTTGAAGCGGTCCCCGGCCTCGGTCTTCATGAAGCGGATGTACTCCCGCAACTCCTCGTTGCTGAGCTGCTCATAGGTGTAGAGATAGCCGGCATAGACCTGCTGCTCCACCATACCCCGCAGCATGGTGCGCTGGCTCTCCACCCGCTGACGTACGACCTCGGTATCCACCACCGCGCCGTTGAAGGCGGCCATGGCGGTGGCGAAACCCACCTGTATGGCAACCGCGGTGTCCACCGCGCTCTCGGTGGCCCGCGAGGCACGGTCGAAGTCGCTGAACAGCCGGGCCCGCTCGCTGCCCTGATAGCGGGACACCAGGGCCGACCCCTGCTCTTCGATCACCCGCCAGGCCGCGGGCATGGCGGCGCGGGCCTCCAACGCTGCGACCTTTTCTCCCAGGGGGCTCTGGTACCAGTCGTTGACCCTGGCCAGGGCCTGCTGGCTCATGCCCTGATCCAGATCCTGGGCCACCTGGCGGCGCATGCGGGTGCTGTCGAAGGCCTGTGTCATCATGCCGCTGATGCCCGCCTTGACGATGGGGTTGAGCTGGCCGGTCTGGCTCAGGCCCTGGCTGATGCCCTCGGTCATCATCTTGGGATACTGGTCAATCACCACGCCCAGAGCGGAATTGCTGATCACCGAATTGGCCAGCTCGGAGGCCTGCAGACGGGTACTCAGGGCCAGCGCCAGACAGAGGCCAAGCAGGCCGGCCATCAGGCGTGGGAAGGGAACAGGGGTATTGAACATGGGGAACTCCAGTGAGCGCGGCATCAAGTGCCCTTATGCCACGGCACCGGGGCCGTAACAAGCGCGGGAGTTATAAAAAACGGACAGGTTTGGCCGGCCCCGGCGATGCCAGGGCCGGCAGGCCTCAGCGGCCGACGATGCGCTCGGCCTCTTCCACCGGGGTATGGCGGACGTCCTCACCCTTGGCCATGAAGATCACATGCTCGGCCAGGTTGCAGGCGTGGTCCCCCACCCGCTCCAGGGCCCGCAGGACCCACATCACCGACATGCAGCGGGAGATGTTGCGGGCATCTTCCATCATGAAAGTGATCAGGGTGCGGGTCGCTGCCTGGTATTCTTCGTCCACCCGCTTGTCTTCCTTCATGACCCGCAGGGCCAGCTCGGAATCCAGCCGGGCGAAAGCGTCCAGGGCATCCCGGAGCATGCTCAGCACGTGCTGGCTGATGTGGCGCACTTCCACGTAACCGCGCGGCGCCTGGCCTTCTTCCGCCAGGCCGATGGCGAACTTGGCGATCTTCTTGGCCTCGTCCCCGACCCGCTCCAGGTCCGCCACCATCTTGATCACCGAAATCACCAGCCGGAGGTCGCGGGCCGCCGGCTGACGCTTGGCGATGATGCGGGTGGCTTCCTCGTCGATCTCGAT
>NZ_JAWVZL010000119.1:0-7947 GCF_033722195.1 Marinobacter sp. | reverse complement strand
GAGCTGGTGAGCTTCATCCGCGAGCACAGCGGCGATGCCTTCAACATCGAAGTGGCGGCCTACCCGGAGTTTCACCCCCAGGCCCGCTCCGCCGAGGACGACCTGAAGAACTTCGCCCGCAAGGTGGAGGCCGGCGCCAACAGCGCCATTACCCAGTACTTCTTCAACATCGACAGCTATTTCTACTTCATCGACCGGCTCGAGAAGATGGGCATCACCATACCGGTGGTACCCGGCATCATGCCGATCGTGAACTTCTCCAACCTGACCCGCTTCTCGGAGATGTGCGGTGCCGAGATCCCGCGCTGGATCCGCAAGCAGCTGGAAGCCTACGGCGACGACAGCGACAGCATCCGCAAGTTCGGCGAGGACCTGCTCACCGACATGTGCGGCAAGCTGCTGGACGCCGGCGCGCCCGGCCTGCATTTCTACACCCTGAACCAGGCCGAGCCCAGCATCAGCATCTGGAAAAACCTGGGGCTGGGTGAGCGCGACAAGATCGCATTCTGACCGCCCCGGTTCACAATCCAGGATCTTACCGACGCCGGCTCCAGCCGGCGTTTTTTATGGCCACAACAGAGCCAATCATTTGATTTTATTGCCAGATCCGCTCAATGGTCTAGACTGGTAAGGTTGCAGTGAACGACTGCCAAACTCGCGTGTGTCCCCACGAACACCTATCCCAGGGGCACCAAAACCAGTCAAGGAGACACAGATGAACAACAAATGGTTGACAGCTCTGGGCACCACTCTCGCCCTGTCCATGACGGCCTCCGCGGCCAGCGCCGAAACCCTCCGGGTGGTCACCGACCCCAGCTTCGTTCCCTTCGAGATGATGGATCCCGAGTCCGGCGAAATGATCGGTTTTGACATGGAAATCATCGCCGAGGTGGCCGAGCGGGCCGGCTTCGAATACAACCTCAATACCATGGATTTCAACGGCATCATCCCGGCCCTGCAGACCGGCAACGTGGACATCGCCATCGCCGGTATCACCATCACCGAGGAACGCCAGAAGATCGTTGATTTCTCCGACCCCTACTACGATTCCGGCCTTCGCATCCTGGTGCGCAAGGACAACGACCAGGTCAGCGAACTGGAGGACCTGGAGGGCAAGAAAGTGGGTACCAAAATCGGCAGCACCAGCTACGACTTCCTGACCGCCAACCTCGACCAGGACGAGGGCGTGACCCCCTACCCCGGCAGTTCCGACATGTACATGGCGCTGATGTCCCGCAGCATCGACGCGGTCTTCTACGACGCCCCGAACGTGGGCTACTTCGCCCGTACCAAGGGCGAGGGCAAGGTCAAGACAGTAGGCCCGCTGTACGAGGGCCAGCAGTATGGCATCGCCCTCAAGAAGGGCAGCACCTGGGTGGGCGATGTCAACAAGGCGCTCGCCAGCATGAAGGAAGACGGTACCTACAAGGAAATCTACGAGAAGTGGTTCGGCCCCATGCCGGAGGACCAGTAACGACCTGAACGCGCGCCGGGGCGACCCGGCGCAGCACTGACTTTCCCAGGGAGATAACGTCTCGTGGAATTCCAGTTTCAGTTTGACTGGCAGGCGGCGATCGACTCGATTCCGTTCCTGCTCAAGGGCATTCCCTACACCCTGCTGATTTCCTTCGGTGGCTTGGCCATCGGTTTCGTGCTGGGCATCATTTTTGGCTTGCTCAGCATCAACAAGGCCTGGTTCCTGCGCTGGCCCGCCACCGCCTACATCGAGGTCTTTCGCGGCACCCCCATCCTGGTGCAAGTGCTGTTCATCTTCTACGGCCTGCCGGACCTGGTAGGCTCCCCCATCGACCCGCTCACCGCCGGTATCGCAGCTATTGCGCTCAATTCCGGCGCCTACATTTCCGAGGTGGTCCGTGGCGGTGTGCAATCCATCGACCGTGGCCAGAGCGAGGCCGGGCTGTCGCTGGGGCTGTCCCGCAGCCAGACCTTCTGGTCCATCGTCTGGCCCCAGGCCTTCCGCCGCATGATCCCGCCGCTGGGCAACCAGGCCATCGTCAGCATCAAGGACACCTCGCTGTTCTCGGTGATCGGCGTGGGCGAGCTGGTGCGCCAGGGCCAGGTCTACATCGCCAACACCTTCACCGCCTTCGAGGTCTATTTCGTGGTGGCCATCCTGTACCTGTGCATCACCCTGTCGCTGTCCTTCCTCCTGCGCCTGCTGGAGAAACGCGGCGTGGCAGCCACCTGATCACAGACCCGAGCGGAGAGCGACCAAGATGACTCAGATCGTGAAAATGCAGGGCCTCAACAAGTATTTCGGTGACCTGCACGTACTCAAGAACGTTGACCTGACCGTGGAGAAGGGCGAGGTGGTGGTGATCATCGGCGCCAGCGGCTCCGGCAAATCCACCCTGATCCGCTGCGTCAACGGCCTGGAAAGCTACGAATCCGGCCAGCTGGAAGTGGACGGCCAGCAGTTGGCCCGCAAGGGCAAGAGCCAGAAGGGCCTGGCCACCATCCGCAAGGAGGTGGGCATGGTGTTCCAGCAGTTCAACCTCTTCCCCCACCTGACGGTGAAGCGCAACGTCATGCTGGCGCCGATGAAGGTGAAGGACGCCAGCAGCGACGAGGCCGCCGCCCTGGCCAACAAGCTGTTGGACCGGGTGGGTATCGCCAACCAGGCGGAGAAATACCCCTCCCAGCTATCCGGCGGCCAGCAGCAGAGGGTGGCCATCGCCCGGGCCCTGGCCATGGAGCCGCGGCTGATGCTGTTCGACGAGCCCACCTCGGCGCTGGACCCGGAAATGATCGGGGAGGTGCTGGACGTGATGCGGGAGCTGGCCCGGGAAGGCATGACCATGATGGTGGTCACCCATGAAATGGGCTTCGCCCGGGAAGTGGCGGATCGGGTGATCTACATCCACGAGGGCCAGATCGTCGAGGAAGGCAAGCCCGAGGCGGTGTTCGACAACCCCCGGAACGAGCGCACCCAGTCCTTCCTGTCCCGGGTGCTCAAGCACTGATGAACCGGCGCCACCTCAAAGCATCATCAGGGTGGCGTCGTATTCACTTTCGATCTTCTGGCGCGAGTCCTCGATGAGGAACTTCGCGATTTTCTTGCCCAGCAGGGGCACATCGCAGCGCACGTTCAGGGTGACCTCATTGACGCAGTCACTGGTGTCGCCCTGCAGCCGCATCAGGCCCTGGATCTTGGCGGGCACGCCATCGATCCGGACGCGGAACTCGCAGTGCCACTCGCCGTCGTCCTTGCGGAACCAGTGCTCTTCCTGGCGTACCTGGTTCCACTCGCGATGGAACGAAGCCAGCATCGCCGGCACCTCCACCGAGGTGGTCACCTCCCGCTCCACCACCATTTTTGCGGACTGGTCGTCACGGCTGACCTGGGCCACCCGCACATTGCGGGAACCCAGGCGCATGTTTTTCTCAAGGATCCGGTTTTCGTCGAAGAAGCTGCTCAGGACCCGGTCCAGACCGGCATTGTATTTGTGAATTATTTCCAGTTGCATCGCAAACCTCCAGCTCGTAGAGCATTGATTGTCGGGGCTTTGCCTGTGCCCGGCATTGGCCGCCCGCGCGAAGCGTCGGGGCAATGCAGTCAGCCGTCCGGACCACCCGGTGTCGGGCTGGCGCCCCGGGGCCCCGCACCAGTATCATGGGGCCCGGATCTACCCGCCGGCCAAGGCAGCCGGCAGCACAGGAGCAAAGCCAATGCGAAACGCGGACATCGTCGCCCGGGACCTCAAGTCGGTCTGGCACCCCTGCACCCAGATGAAGGACCACGAAACCCTGCCGCTGATTCCCATCAAGCGTGGCGAAGGGGTCTGGCTGGAGGACTTCGAGAGCAACCGCTACATTGACGCCGTCAGCTCCTGGTGGGTCAACCTGTTTGGCCACGCCAATCCGCGCATCAATGGCGCCATCCGCGACCAGATCGAGAAACTCGAGCACGTCATCCTGGCGGGTTTCAGCCATGAGCCGGTAGTGAACCTGTCGGAGCGGCTGATTGAGGTGACGCCGGCGGGCCTGAACAAGTGCTTCTACGCCGACAACGGTTCCTCCGCCATCGAGGCGGCACTGAAGATGAGCTACCACTACTGGAAGAACCACGGCAAGCCGGCCAAGAAGAACTTCGTCAACCTGTCCAACAGCTACCACGGTGAGACCCTGGGAGCCCTGGCCCTGGGGGACGTGGCCCTGTACAAGGACACCTACCAGCCGCTGCTGATGGAGGTGATCACCGCGCCCTCGCCGGATGCCTACTACCGGGAGCGTGGCGAGACCGAAGAGGCCTACGCCCTGCGCCAGTTCGAAGCCATGGAGAAGATCCTGGCGGAGCGCCACGACGAGATCTGCGCGGTGGTGGTGGAGCCGCTGATCCAGTGCGCCGGTGGCATGCGCATGCATCACCCGGTCTATCACACCAAGCTACGGGAAGCCTGTGACCGCTACGGCGTACACCTGATCGCCGACGAGATCGCCGTGGGCTTCGGCCGCACCGGCACCCTGTTCGCCTGCGAGCAGTCCGGCATCACGCCGGATTTCATGTGCCTGTCCAAGGGCCTGACCGCCGGCTACCTGCCGCTGTCGGTGGTGCTGACCACCGATAACGTCTACAACGCCTTCTACGACGATTACGAGACGATGCGGGCCTTCCTGCATTCCCACAGCTACACCGGCAATCCCATCGGCTGTGCGGTGGCCCTGGCCACCCTGGACATCTTCCGTGACGACAAGGTGATCGAGAACAACAAGCGCCTGTCCGCCTGCATGGCAGAATCGGTCGCGCACCTGGCGGATCATCCCAACGTCGGCGAGATCCGCCAGCACGGCATGACCCTGGCCATCGAGATGGTGAAGAACAAGGCCGACCTCACGCCCTTCCCATGGCAGGAACGCCGCGGCATCAAGCTCTACCGCCACGCCCTGACCCGCCAGGCCCTGCTACGGCCACTGGGCAACGTGCTCTACTTCATGCCGCCCTACGTGATCACCGAGGAGCAGATCCGCCATCTGGGCCAGGTCGCCACCGAAGGCATCGAAATCGCCGTCAAGGACTGATCAGGGATGCGAATTCCCCGTATATATACGCCGTCGCCGCTGGCCGAGAACCAGACCCTCAGCCTCGACGACGCCGCCACCCAGCACGTGGGCAAGGTGCTTCGGATGCAGCCGGGCCAGGTGCTGGTGCTGTTCAACGGCGACGGTTACGACTACCCGGCCACTCTGAGTGAAGTCAGCAAGAAAACCGTGGTGGCGGAGCTGGGCCCGCGCCAGCTCAACACCCTGGAGTCACCCCTGAAGGTGGCGCTGGGCCAGGTGCTGTCCAAGGGCGACCGGATGGACTACGCCATCCAGAAAAGCGTCGAGATGGGCGTCAGCACCATAGTGCCGCTGGTCAGCGAGCGCTGCGAGGTCAAGCTCAAAGGCGACCGTGAGGACAAACGCCTGCGGCACTGGCAGGGCGTGGCAGTGAGCGCGGCGGAGCAGTGCGGGCGGGCGGTGATCCCCAGCATCGAGCCGGTGATGAGCCTGGCGGACTGGTACGAACACGCCGACGGCTGCGACCTGAAACTGGTGCTGCACCACCGCACCGAGAAATCCCTGGCGAGCCTGGCCAGGCCGGCCCGGCTGGCCCTGCTGGTGGGCCCGGAAGGTGGCCTCAGCGAGGACGAGATCGCCGCCGCCGAAGCCGCCGGTTTCCTGCCGGCCGCCCTGGGGCCCCGGGTACTGCGGACCGAGACCGCGCCGGTGGCGGCACTGGCGCTGTGCCAGTGGCTCTGGGGCGACGGCGGTCAGGCCAACGATTACAAGCCCTGATCACAGGGGCTTTTTCAGAATTTCTGACGGGAAGGAAAGGCCCTTGGCAGTGTCCGCACATCGGTTGCTCAGCAAGCGAATCCTGGTTCCCCTGGTGCTGGTCCTGGTCACCGTACTGCTGGTCTGGCTGTTCAGTGCGCTCAAGCCCACACCGCCGGAAAAAACCGCCGAGGAGCGCACCTGGCCGGTTCGGGTCACCACCCTCGAGGCCGCCGCCCGGGCGCCGCAGTTGCGGCTGCTGGGCCGGGTCGAAACACCCTACAGCTCCACACTCACCGCCGCGGTCACCGCCAATGTAGCGGCGATTCCCGTACTTGAGGGCCAGGCCGTGCAGGCCGGCGAAATCATTGTCGAACTGGCCCGGGACGAAGTCGAGCTGCTGGTGGCCCAGCGCCAGGCCGATGTGGACGAACTCCAGGCCCAACTGGCCACCGAGCAGAACCAGTACCGGGCCGACCAGCAGATCGTGGAACGCGAACAGGAGCTGGTGGCGCTGGCGCGCCGGGCCCTGGAGCGGGAGCAAAGGCTGGCGGAGTCCAACCTCACCAGCCAGACCCGCATTGACCAGGCCCGCCAGGCCCTGCAGGCGGCGGAACTGTCACTGATCAACCGGCGCCTGGCGGTGGCCAACCACGACAGCCGGATGGCCTCACTGCAGGCCCGGCTGGAACGGGCCCGGGCGCTGCTGGCCCAGGCCAGGCTGGATCTGGCCAGCACCCGGGTACGCGCCCCCTTCGACGGCGTGGTCACCAGCATCGAGGCCAGCCCGGGGGAGCGGGTCCGGGCCGGCGAGGCCCTGGCCAGTCTCTACGCCACCGCGGAGCTGGAAGTGCGGGCCCAGATCCCCATGAAGCGGGTTGAGAACATCCGTCAGGCCCTGGCCCGGGGCGAGACGCTGGTGGCCACCAGCAGCCTGGGGGAGCAGCGTTTCGAGCTGGTACTGGACCGGCTCTCCGGCAAGGTGGACCCCGGTGCCGGCGGTGTCGACGGTCTCTTTCACTTCCGCCAGGAGCAGCCGCCGGTCACTCTCAACCGCAGCATCGACCTGCGCCTGAACCTGGCTGCCCGGCCCGACACCTTCACCGTGCCGGTGGCCTCCCTGTACGACGAGAACACCGTCTACCGGATCCGCGATGGTCGCCTGGAGCCGGTGCCCGTGACGATCCTCGGTGACCGCTTCGAGGACGGCAGCCAGCAGTTGCTGGTGCAGTCGGAGGTGCTCCAGGGCGGTGATCAGGTGCTGGTCACGCAACTGCCCAACGCGCTGCGGGGTCTGAAGGTCGAGGTGATCGAGGCGGAGCCGCTGCCATGAGCCAGGGGCCGGTCCCGCACCGGGAAGACCTGCTGGGCCGCTTCGCCCGCCACAAGGTGGCGGCCAACCTGCTGATGCTGCTGATGCTGCTGGCCGGCATCTACGCCCTCACCAACCTCAACCGCCAGTTCTTCCCCACCTTCGCCACTGACTTCATCACCGTACGGGTGGTCTGGCCCGGCGCCAGTGCCGAGGACGTGGCGCGCTCCATCACCACGCCCCTGGAGCAGGAGCTGCGCAACCTGGACAACGTCGAGGAGATGCGCTCCACCTCCACCCGGGGCTTCAGCAGTATCGTGATCGAGTACGAGGAAGGCACCGACATGGGCATTGCCCTGGACCAGGTCAACGAGTTCGTTGGCCTGGTACGCAACCTGCCCTCGGACGCCGAACGCCCGGAAATCTCCAAGGTGGTGCGCAACGAAGCGGTGGCGACGGTGGTACTGACCGGCCCGGTTCGGCTGGAGGCCCTGCGGCCCCTGGCCTATCGCTACGAGCAGGAACTGCTGGACCGGGGCATCGCCAAGGTGGACCTCGACGGCCTGCCGGAACGGGAAATCGCCATCGAGGTGGACAGCGCCACCATTGCCGAGCTGGGGGTTGCCCTGCCCACCATCGGCCAGCGGGTGGTCAGCCAGAGCCAGGACATCCCGGCCGGCACCGTGGGGGAGGAGGAGTCGGTGCGGGAGATCCGCAGCCTGGAGAAGGGCCGCAGTCCCGCCGATTTCGCCAACATGCCCATCGCCACCACCGCCGACGGCCAGCGCCTGACCCTGGGGGACATTGCCGAGGTGGAGCTGCGGCCCAAGGAAAACAGCGTCGAGATCTACTACCAG
>NZ_JAWVZL010000118.1:0-8010 GCF_033722195.1 Marinobacter sp. | reverse complement strand
TTGCGGCGACTCGATTTGGAACCACCAAACCTTCGCCACCGCGCCTTGCTCTCAAGGCTTCCAGCTGCTCCGAAGATCAGCAAATTGACCGGACGGGACACTAGACCCGGGAGCGGTGATTACTGCGGAGCCAGGCTTCGAATTCGCTCTCCGGGCTTGGCCTGCTGTAGAAGTAACCCTGCGCGAAATCGCAGCCGTTTTCCATCAGGAATTGGGTCTGCGCCTCTTCCTCCACACCTTCGGCGATGACCGAAAGGCCCAGGCTGTGGGCCATGTTGATGATGGCTTTCACCAGGGAGGCGTCGTCCTTCTCCGTCATGACGTCCCGGATGAAGGACTTGTCGATCTTCAGGGTATCGAAAGGGTAACTCTTCAGGTAGCTCAGCGCCGAGAACCCGGTTCCGAAATCGTCCACCGACAGGCGGATGCCGTGGCTGTCCAGCCGCTTCAGGATGCCGGCGGTCTCGATGGTGTTGTCGAGGATCAGCCGTTCGGTAATCTCCAGCTCCAGCTGGCGGGGGTTCAGGCCGGAATTGCGGGTGGCGGCCAGTACCGCGTCGACGAAGCCCGGGTCCCGGAACTGCCTGGGGGACACGTTGACCGCAATGCTCAGTTTCAGGCCGGTGGAGGCTTCCCAGCGTACCGCGGCTGCACAGGCCTCGTTCAGCACCCACTCGCCGATGGGGCTGATCAGACCGGTTTCCTCCGCCAGAGGAATGAATTTGTCCGGCATCACCATGCCCATGGTGGGGTTGTTCCAGCGGATCAGGGCTTCGGCGCCGATGAGCATGTCCGAGGCGGTGCTGACGATGGGCTGGTAGTAGAGTTCGAACTCGTTGAGCTCCAGGGCCCGGCGCAGGCGGGATTCGATCTGGAGGCGCTCGTGGGAGACTTCCTTCATCTCCGGCGCAAAGCGCTCGAAGGCGCTCTTGCCCTTGCTCTTGGCCTGGTACATGGCGGCGTCGGCATGCTGGAGCAGGGTGCCGCTGTTGTCCGAATCGGTGGGGTAGATGGAGATACCGATACTGGTGGTGACGAACACCTCCTGGCCACCCACCAGGAACGGCGGCACGAAGGTGTGCAGGATCCGCTCCGCCACCTGTTCGGTGGACTCGGTGCCGCTCAGGCCCGGCAGGATCACCAGGAATTCGTCGCCACCGAGGCGGGCCACGGTGCTGGTTCCGCGCAGGCAGCTGGAGATCCGGCGCGCCGCCTCGATCAGCAGGTTGTCGCCAGCATCGTGGCCCATGGTGTCGTTGATGTGCTTGAAGTTGTCCAGGTCCAGGAACATCACGCCCACCAGGCTGTTTTCCCGGCGCGCCTGGGCCAGCGCCAGTTTCAGGCGGTCCAGGGCCAGCATGCGGTTGGGCAGACCGGTGAGGATGTCGTAGTTGGCCTGGCGCAGGAGCTGTTGCTCGTAGCGCTTGCGGATGCTGATGTCCTCGCCAAGGATCAGGTAGTTGCTGACGCCGCCCTCGGAGTCCTTGAGGGGCGTCACCACCAGCTGCTCCCAGAAACGCTCGCCGTTCTTCCGGGTGCTGTTGACCTCGCCCTGCCAGACACCAACACGCTGCACCTGCAGACGGATGCTCTGCCACAGCTGCTTGTTTTCGCCCTGCACGAAGTTGTCGCTGGCCAGCAGGCCAGGGTGGCGGCCGATTACCTCCTCGGCGCTGTGGCCGGTCAGCTGGGTGAATTTGTGGTTGACGAACTCGATCCGCCACTGGCGGTCGCAGATCATGACCGAGGAAGGGCTCTGCTCGATCGCCTTGGAGAGCTTGCGGATCTCGGCGGCGTCGTGGCGCTGGCGCTCGAGGTCCTGGTTCAGGCGCGCCCGCATCTGGTTGATGGCGTCGGTCACCTGGGCAAGCTCATCCCGCCGATTGGCCTCGGTATCAGGGCGATCGAGAGTCAGCGGCGTGTCCAGGTTGTCCAGCGAGAACTGCCGGGCATAACTGGCCATCGAGGACAGGTGTCTCGTAACAAAATGCTGGAAAATCAGAACGATAAGAACGGAAATAAAAAAAGTCTTGAAGAACTGTGTGGTCAGGATGACCACCACCTTGCGCTGCAGGTTGCGGTAGATCTCCTCCATGCTGGCGGTGATGGTCAGCTCCCCCAGGTCGTAGCGTTCGTCGTTCTGGTGGCTGAGGGTGAAGCTGCGCTCGATGGTGGCGATGTCCCGGGGCCGGTCGCCCATCACCAGCTCCGAGTCGGGAAAGATGCGAAGCCGAAGGTGAACGATGTCTGGCAGACTCAGGATGCCTTCCATCTGGACCTGCAGCAGCTTCTGGTCCAGGGCCCAGAGGCTGCGGGACAGACTGCTGGCGTAGCTGGTCTCGATGACTGACAGGCGCTCGTCGATCAGCGACAGGTCCTTGCGGAAGTCCGAGTAGATCTGGATGCCGGAGGCCACCAGTGTGAACAGGGAGCTCACCAGCAGGATGTATGCCAGCAACCGGAAAGACAGCGGGGAGCCCGAGCGGAATTGTTGCAAACGCTTCGACAGTTTCTGCATGCCGTTAACTTCACTGAGCCCTTGTTACCGATATCTGGCGGCGCAACCTGTTGAAAGCAAAAATCAAATCGGCATGGAGCCGAAGGCTGCACGGCTTGACTATAGCAGTATCGGCAGGCCTACGCTGCGTTATGTGGACAAATCCTGAAGAAAATCGGAGAAACACCGGGATTGAAAACGCCGGGCACAAAAAAACCGGCTCGGGGCCGGCTTTCAGATGAGGGAATCAGCGTGATAAATGGCGTCCCCTACCGGGTTCGAACCGGTGTTACCGCCGTGAAAGGGCGGTGTCCTAGGCCACTAGACGAAGGGGACGCATCGCGTCAAAACGCTGCCTCATCGAGGTGGCGCGTATATTAAGTAAGGGTCCTGTGAGTGTCAAACGCTTTGGCCAAAAAAATACCTACAGATTGTTGTTTATACAGTGTTTGAGCTCGTCGGCCAGGGCGGAGTAGACCGCCAGGGCCCCATCTTCCCCATACAGCGTCAGCAGGGCTTTGGCGGTGGGGCGGTGAATGGGGTTGAGCTGGGGCAGAATGTCGCCGGCGGAGGCGCCCTGCATGGCTGCACGCAGGACCTGGTAGCGGACCTTGTTCTCGCCGGCACAGAAATGGAAGTGACCCTCCCGGCTGATGCGGGGTGGCTGGCCCACCCGGTCGTGGACCGCGGTGGCGCAGCGCACGTACTCCGAGTTGACCGCGCCCCAGGTTTGGGCCAGGCCCTGGTCCTCGACGGTGTCGTAGAGTGCGGTCACCCGTTGGCGGGCCGGCTCACTGATACCGGGCAGGGCCTCAGTCAGGGCAGGGCGGCTGAAGCCCCGGTGAATCAATTGCAATACGGTGACGTACTCGCTGGTGATCAGGCTGCAGCTCTCGTAGCTCTGCTGGCCGAACGTCTGGCCCGGGCCAGAACCCTGGGCGGGGTAGGCCTGCAGGCCGCAGGCCAGCGCCAGGCAGAAGGAGGCAAGGGCGGCGGGCATCCGCATGACTGGACCTGTCACTGGTGGCAGAAGGAACAGGCAGCGTACCATTCCGGCGCCGCCGCAGATGTGCGACGGCTCGCGGTTTGGGGACACTAGCCGACAGCGTCCTCCAGTGCCGGCTTGAGTTCGGCGAACCGGAACTCGAATCCTTCCGCCTGCAGGCGCTCCGGTTGGGCGCGCTGGCCGGTTAGCAGAAGCTTCGCCATCTCGCCGAGGGCCAGTTTGAGGGCCATCGCCGGGGCCGGGAAGGGCGTGGGCCGGTGCAGGACCGCGCCGAGGGTACGGGTGAATTCCTGGTTGGTAACGGGATTCGGGCTGACCATGTTGTAGGGGCCGGAAGCGGACTCGGTCTCAAGCATCCAGATCAAACCGTTGACCACGTCCTCACGGTGGACCCAGGGCATGTACTGGTTGCCCTTGCCGAGGCGACCGCCAAGTCCAAGCTTGAACGGCAGCAGCATGCGCTGCAGGAATCCACCCTGGCGACCCACCACCAGCCCGGTACGGGACAGGCAGACGCGGATGTCCTGCTTCTCCGCGTTCAGGGCTGCGGTCTCCCAGTCCCGGCACAGGCGATGGGTGAACTCATCCCGTGGCGGTGTCTTTTCACTCACCGGAGTGTCACCCTGGTCGCCGTAGAAGCCCACCGCCGAACCGGACACCAGAACTTCCGGCTTGCGTTGCAGGCTGGCCAGGACCTCCACCAGCTCCTCGGTGAGGGCGATCCGGCTGTCCCTCAGCGCCTGTTTGCGGGCCTCGGTCCAGCGTTTCTCGGCAATGCCTTCACCGGCCAGGTTGATGACGCCGTCAAAGCCCTCGCCATCACGCAGCTCCGCCAGTGACTTGACGGGTGTGACGCGGCCACAAAGGGCCCGCACATCTTCCGAGGACTGGCGGCTGAGGACAGTGAGGGTATAACCCCGGCTGGCCAGTTTCTGGCACAGAAGCTGGCCGATGAAGCCGGTACCGCCGGTGATCAACAGGGTCTTGGCCATAGTCTCTCTCCGGTTGATGGGATGGGTCGCCCGCGGCTGGCGGGTGGCTCAGGCCGGTTGCCGGGCCAGGGCCTGGGTCACCACGTCGCGGATGGCCAGGCCCAGTTCCGGGTTCTCGCCGACAGGGGGTGCCAGTTCGATCTCGACACCATGGGCGGCCTCCATGTCGGCGATCATCGCGGGCACGTCCTTACGCAGGTGCCGGCCGGCCGCCAGAAACAGGGGCAGCACCGTGAACGAGCGGCAGCCACCGGCGGCCGCTTCCGCCACCACTTGTTCCATGCTGGGCTCGGCCAGTTCCATATAGGCCACCACGGCGCCGGGCACCGCTTTCAGGGTGGGCTCTGCCAGAGCCTCGAAGGTTTCACACCAACGCCGGTCGCTGCTGCCGTGGGCCAGGAGGATGATCTTGGGTTCCGTTGCCATGGTGGGCTCCTTGAAGGGGTCTGAAAAGTCCTGTGCTGTCGTATAGTCTACCAATTCTGCGGGATTTGAGGGCACGGCCGGCGGCCGGGCCCCGCTTCAGGCTTCATTGGATAGCGGAGTTGATGGACTTATGTTCGGATGGCGGGAGATTTTGGACTTCTGGTTCGGGGATCTGGATGAACATGGCCTGCCGGACGCCTTCCATCGCAACCGCTGGTTCCGGTCCAGTCGCTCCTTCGACCGGGAGATCCGACGCCGTTTCCTGTCGCTGGTGCTGGTGGCTTCCGAAGGGGGGCTCGAGAGCTGGCGCCGGGAGCCCGGTGGCAGTCTCGCCGAGATCATCCTGCTGGACCAGTTCACCCGCAACATCCATCGCGGCGGCGCGCTGGCCTTCGACAATGACCAGCAGGCCCGGGCGGTGGCACGCCAGGGCATGGAGCGGGGGCAGGACCTGGAGCTGCCCGCCATCATGCAGGCCTTCTTCTATATGCCCTTCCAGCATTCCGAGCGTCTCGCCGACCAGGAACTGGCGGTGACCTGCTATGAACAACTGGTGGCGCGCAACAGTGGCATTCTCCGGGATTTCCTCGAGAGTTTCCTGGAATCGGCCAGGGACCACCACGACATCATCGCTCGCTTCGGCCGCTTTCCCCACCGCAACCCGGCCCTGGGCCGCAAGGATCGCCCCGATGAAGCACAGTACATGACGGCATCGGGGCGGACCTTCGGGCAGTAGACCCGGTTGTGACCGGACCAGTGATTTTTGCCACCTGATTCATGGATCCGCACCGGTCGCTTCGGCATAATCGAGTATTGGATTGTTCGACCAAGCCGGTAAAAGGATCTGACCATGGGCCAGCCACTGCCTGAGCGCAATAACCTTGCTGACGTGCCGCCACAGCCTGGCGCTGAGCCTGCGACCGGGAACCAGGCGACCGTGCTCTACCGCGGCCGCAAGGCGGCAAGGGCCAAGAGCGAGCTGCGCCGGCGCCAGATTCTGGAAGCGACCCTGCGTATTGCGGCGAAAGACGGCATCCGCGGCGTCAAGCATCGGCCGGTGGCGCGGGAGGCGGGGGTGCCGCTGGCCTCCACCACCTACTATTTCCGGGACATCGACGAGCTGATCTGCGATGCCTTTACCCTGTTCGCGGAAAAAGCCCAGGCCGACCTGGACCGCTTCTACGACACCCTTGAGGCGGTGCTGGACACCCAGCCGGCGGACGCCCTGGCGCCGGGTGGCGCGGGACGGCCAGCGCTGGCGGAGCGCCTGACAGCCATTGCGGTAGCCTACCTGACCGACCAGTTCAGCGCCCGGCAGGAGGAGATTCTGGCGGAGCAGGTGTTCCTGCTGGAGGCCCTGCGGGAGCCGCGTCTGATGGCGGTGGCCCAGACCCATCGCCGGGCCTGGGCCGCCGGCCTGGCCCGGGTGCTGAAGCGCCTGCAGACCGCCAACCCGGAACGGGATGCCGCCATGATGGTGTCGGTGGTGCTGGGCCTGGGCTACGACGGCATGCTGTTCGGCAAACACTATCGCCGTGATCACCTGGAAACCACCGTCAACCGGCTGGTGAGCCTGGTGCTGGCGGGTTAGGGGCGTTGGCTGGAAAATCTGGTACCAGGTGTTGCGCGGTACAAAATCGCTACGTATAATCCGCTTCCGTTGCTGAGACGAGGCCCCAAAACACAGGCCGGCAAGTTCAAAGCAAACGTCAGAATGCGGGAATAGCTCAGTTGGTAGAGCACAACCTTGCCAAGGTTGGGGTCGCGAGTTCGAATCTCGTTTCCCGCTCCAGATTCCGGAAACCCAGCCCTCCAGGCTGGGTTTTTTCGTTCTGGTCCAGGCGCCAAATCCCTCCCGCCCGCGTATGATGGTTGCCCTGAACAAAGCCTCCGGACCAACCGCCGTGGGCCTTCAACCTTGGGTTTCTGTGGGGGAAGAGCATCATGCAGATTCAGTCCCTGTTCCTGTATCCGGTCAAGTCACTGGCTGGTATCGAGGTAGACTCGCTGGCACTCGATGAATTTGGTCCGGCCGGCGATCGCCGATGGATGATCACCGATCCCCTCGGCCGATTCATGACCCAGCGGGACTATCCGCAACTGGCCAGGGTGGCGGTGAGTGTCGACAGCGAGGGCGTGGTCACCCTCCGGATTCCGGACGAGGGCAGTCACACGCTCATCCGAAGCGGGGCGACCCGTAATGTGATGGTGTGGGACGATTGGCTGGCGGCGCAGAGGGCCGAGCCAGGCCCTGCGGAGGCCCTGGGGCGCTTCCTCGACATGGAGGTGGACCTGGTGTATGTGCCGGATGACACCTTCCGCCCGGTGGACCGGGTCTGGGTCAGGGAACGACGCCGCGTGGGATTTGCCGATGGCTATCCGTTCCTGGTGGTTAACCAGGCCTCACTGGATGAACTCAATACCCGGTTGCAGCAACCGGTGGAAATGCGGCGGTTCCGACCCAATATCGTGGTGTCCGGTGCCAGCGCCTGGGCCGAGGACACCTGGCCGGCGCTGACCAGTAACAATGTACGTTTGGAGCTGGTCAAGCCCTGCTCCCGCTGCGTCATGACCACTGTCGACCCGGACCTTGGGGTCAAGGCCCCGGATCAGCAGCCCCTGCGTACCCTCGGCCAGTACCGGCGGCTGCCGGGCGGCGTGATTTTTGGTATGAATGCGATCCACACCGGTGACGGACCCCTCGAGGTCGGTCAGCCGGTAACATTGACCTGAACGGGAGTTTCTTGCGGATGCCGCTCTTGACACTGGACGACCTTTCCCTGGCCTTTGGCCTGCAGCCGCTGCTGGACCAGGCCAGCCTCACCATTGAGGCCGGTGAACGGGTCTGTCTGCTGGGACGCAACGGGGAGGGCAAGTCCACCCTGCTGAAGATCGTCAGCGGCGAGGTCACCCCGGATGGCGGCCAGGTCCGGCTGGACCAGGGTGCCGTGCTGGCGGTGCTGCCCCAGAACCTGCCGGCGGACGAAACCCGCACCGCCTATGAGGTGGTGGCCAGCGCCTTCCCCGAGACCGGGGATCTGCTGGCGCGCTTCCACACCCTGTCCCAGGTGGCGGACGAGGCCAGCCTG
>NZ_JAWVZL010000117.1:0-8041 GCF_033722195.1 Marinobacter sp. | reverse complement strand
GCGGGCGATTTCCACGGTGTAACCCCACCGGGCGGTGGTGGCGTCGCAGGCGTAGGGGCACCAGTACAGCGGGGCCGCGATCGAAACCACGGCATCGGCTTTGCCCACAGGCTCGGCAAAGGCCGGCACTGCCGCCAGCGGCAACCCTGTCAGGATAGTTGTGAGCGCCCTCAATAGCTTGGCGCGGGTGCGCCCTTGAAAGCCCCCCATAGACCAGACCAAATGACCTCCAATCCCTGTGTGGGATAACGTCCTATCGGCTTCAGTCTTGCGGAGGGTACGGCCAGGGTCAAGTTACCGGAGCCGGCGGTCGGCCTCGGTCCCACCATCACGTGGACAGGATGCTCTTGGTGACCTTGCTGGTGGCCAGAACCCTGCCTTCCACCGTTGCCACCACTTCGAGGAAACACAGCCGCTTGCCCAGCTTCACCACCCGGGATTCGAACGCCACCGTATCCCCCAGCCGCGCCGGCGCCATGACCGAGACCTGGATGTCGTGGGTGACCGCCTCGGTGCCGGCGTCCAGCAGGCTCAGCAGGCCGGCGTAGGCGCAGACATCGCTGAGCAGGTAGACCACGCCGCCATGGAGCATCCCGGCGGGATTGATGACCCGTTCGCTGACGGCAATGGCGAAGCGGCCCTCGCCGGCTTCGGAACGGATGCTGGTGATCCCCAGGTGCTGGTGCAGGGGATGGTTGATGACTTTGTCGAGTCTCGGTTCCATGGCGGTCATTCGGCTCTCGGAATAGTGGATCGGTGCAATGTATCAGGGTTTGGATTGGCGCTGCGGTCGCGGCCGGTTGCCGGAAAGCCTATCATCGGTGGCAGCGCTTCTCATGCACAGGAGGTTGTGATGACGGTTTTTTTCAGGCTGCTGCTGGTGTGGGTGCTGGCCTGGCCGATGCTGGCATCAGCCGAGGAACGGGTGCCGGCCTTCTCCCGGATCGACTCGCTGGACCAGGGCTGGGAGCCGCTGAACTTCCCGGACATCGAACGCCACAGCCAGTACGAGCTGGTGACGGTGGACGGCACCCAGGTGGTGAAGGCGCAGACCGACGCCAGCGCCTCCGGCCTGGTAACCCTGGTGCGGGTGCCGCCGGAAACCGAGCCGGTGCTGCGCTGGCGCTGGAAGGTGAGCAATGTCTACGAGCAGGGCGATGCCCGGCGCAAGAGTGGCGACGACTACCCGGCGCGGATCTATGTGGCCTTCGAGTTCGAGCCCGACAAGGCCGGCTTCTTCGAGCGCATGAAGCGGGCGGCGGTGGAGACCTTCTTCGACGCCCAGCTGCCGGGCAACGCCCTCAATTACATCTGGGCCAATACCCTGCCCCAAGGCAGCATCGTGCCCAACCCATTCACCGAAACCACCCGGATGGTGGCGGTGAATTCCGGGCCGAAGCAGGTGGGCGAATGGGTCACCGTGGAGCGCAACATAGTGGCGGACTACCGCGAGGCCTTTGGCGCGGAGCCTCCGCCCATCGTGGGCATCGGTATCATGTCGGATTCGGACAACACCGGTGAGTCCGCCACCGCCTGGTACGGCGATATCGAACTGATCACCGCCCCGGCCACCGGCGGTTAGTCCTGGGGCTGATCGGTCAGCGGGTAGCCAGGCAGGGCGCGAAAACCGGTGGACGCGGGCGGTGGCGCCACCTCGCCCCGGGCCACCAGGGCCTCGTAGGCGGCGTCGAGGGCATCGCGGATGGCGATGGCGTCGTCGCGCTGGCGGGACACCAGCCAGGCGGCCTGGCGCACCCGTAACGGCGACTGGCGCAGACTGGCGATGGGTAGGGTTTCCAGCAACTGCTCGATGGGATGGGTGTAGTTCAGCAGGTGGGTGCCGCGGCCACGGCCGAGCATGTGCAGGGCGGCCTCGTGATTGGGGGCGTCGGTAATGCGGATGTCCTTGTCCATCGCCAGGATGTCCCGCAGGCCGCCGTATGTGTAGCCGCTGATCAGGATCAGGGTCTTGCCCTTGAGGTCGGAGAACTGGGTGATCGGCGGGTGGATTTTCAGGGACCAGGCGCTGAGCTGTACCTGCAACGGGCGGCTGCGGCTGGCCACCACCGCCTCGTTGAGGGCCGGTATCAGGGTCAGCCCCGGCCACAGGTCGATGCTGCCATTGACCAGGGAGAAGTAGGCCCGGCTGATGGGCAGGTAGACGAACTCCAGCTGGTAGCCGGCCTCCTCGGCGACACGGCGGGTCAGCTCGATGAACCTGCCTGCGGGCTGGCCGCTGGCATCCCGGTATTCGAAGGGCGGAAACTCCACGTAACCGACCCGCAACGTCATGGCGGCAGGCTCCGCAGCCAGGTCGCCGGCCAGCAGCACAGCCATCAGCAGCCAGGCCCAGAGCCGGCCAATACCAGGATTACACCACCCAAACCACTTCATGGCCGCATACTACCGTTCTCCACAAAGTCCTTTTATTCAGATTATCAGAGTTGTGACGGTTTGCACTCCGGGGGCCGACAGACCGGGGCAGCGGATTGGTAACGCAGACCGCCCCGGTTTCCATCGCGGCCAATGCAGGCGGCCGCCAGGCTTCTACACTGGGTAAAGGATAACCAAGGTGAACGCCATGACGTCATTCGGATCCACACGGCCCTGGCAGGACCAGGCCGCCGCCATCGCCAGTGGCTTTCTGGGGGACTGGCTGCAGGCCCGGGCCAACCCCCTGGCCATCGACATGCAGCTGCGGGCCGCCGGCCAGGTACTCGACCCCAGCCATCCGGAACTTGCCGCACCCCGGCGTACCCTGGTGCTGCTGGTGCACGGCCTGACCGAGCTCGAAACCATCTGGGATTTTCCCGGCCGGCCCGGCCACAACTACGGCACCGAGCTGGCGGAGCAGCTGGGCGCCACCGCCCTGTGCCTGCGCTACAACACCGGCCGGGCCATCCACCAGAATGGCGAGGACCTGGCCGGGCTGATCGAAACCCTGGTGAGCCACTGGCCGGTGCCGGTGGAGAACCTGGTGCTGTTGGGCCACAGCATGGGCGGTCTGGTGATCCGCAGCGCCTGCCATGCCGCTACCGAACAGGCCCGGGGCTGGACCTCGCTGGTGGATGCCTGCGTCTACCTGGGCTCGCCCCATGAAGGCTCCTGGCTGGCGCGGGCGGCCCAGGGCACGGCGGCGCTGATGAACCGCATGCCGCGGGACTACCTGAGGGTGATCGGGGAAGTCCTGGATGTGCGCAGTGCCGGCATCCGCAACCTCAGCCGTGGCGACATCCTGGAGAACGCGGGCCCGGCGCCGGAGCTGCTGCCCAACGCCCGCCACTACGCCATCTCCGGATTGCTGATGCAGGCCCCTGAGAATACCGTCAACCGGCTGTTCGGCGATGCCCTGGTGCAGGAGGAGTCCGCCCGGGGTGCCCACCAGAGCGGCTGGCGGCTGACCGACTACGCCTGTTTTCCGGGCGTTGATCATATCCGCCTGACCCACCATCCCGAGGTGGCGCGGCAACTGAGGGAGTGGCTGCAATGAGCCCAAACGACAACCTGGCCTGGTGGTCCGGCATGACCGAAGTCCTGGCCGCCGGCATGGCGGAAGGCAGTGTCCGGATCGAAAGGGTCCACCTGGCCATCGCCGATGAGAGCTTCAACATCCTGGCGCGGATTCCGGTAACCCGACCGGTCAGCAACCCGGTGCGGCTGCTGCACCATGGCATCAGCCGGCTGAGCTACCGTTCGGTGGCACTGGCCGGCTGTGGCCTGGGCCGGCTGGCGGTGGCGCTGCGCCAGCCCTGAGGCCGCTCGGGCCCGCGCTAGCGCAGGATCACCAGCGGCGTGCGGGTGGTGCGAAGCATGTTGGTGGTGGTGCTGCCCACCAGGAACTGGCGGATGCGGGAGTGGCCGTAGGCGCCCATCACCAGCAGATCGATGCCCTGCTCCTCCTGGTAGGCGTGCAGGGTTTTCTCCACATCACCCGCCCGGATTGCCAGGTGCACGTCGCAGCCGGCGGCGGTCAGTTTGGCTTCGGCCTGCTTGAGCTGCTCCCAGCGATCGGCCGTGTCCGGCCCCACCATCACCAGGTGCAGCGGGAAATCCCGGAACACCGGGCTGTTGGCCAGCAGATCCACGCCCTTGAACGCGGTGTCGCTGCCGTCGAAGGCCAGCATGGCGCTGCGGGGCTCGCTGAATGCCTCCGGCACCAGCATGATGGGCCGGTGCAGGCTGCGGATCACGGTTTCCAGCTGGCTGCCCACATGGCTGTCGCGGCCGGCACTGCTTTCGCCGTTCAGCCCCATCACCAGCAGCCGGATCTCGCCCTCGATGGCCAGCAGGGATTCGGCCAGGTCGCCGTGGCGCTGGCGCTGGCGAACGTCCTCCACCCCATGCTCCCGAACCCGGTCATCCGCCGCCTGCAGCAGCTGGTGGCCGTGTTCCAGGGCCAGTTTGCTGCGCTGCTGGTCCAGCTCCGCCAGCTCCTCCAGCAGGTGCTCCCGGCTGCCCAGGCCGATGTTGCCGGCCAGGTCCGGTTCGGGCGGGTAGCGGGAATGGTCCAGCACGTGAAACAGCATCACCGGCGCCGCCAGGCGCCGGCTGGCCCAGGCCGTGTAGTCGCACACGGCACCGGTGGCGGGGGATCCGTCGATACAGCCGACGATGTGGGTCATGGTATCCTCGCTGCGGTTGTTATTGTTGCTTTGCGTCGATTCTACCAGTGTGCCATCAGATAAAGTTAATCACACAGAACAGGCCCACGCTGCCCATCACCAGGGTGTAGGGCAGCGCCATCCATACCATGCGGCCGTAGGACAACCGCACCAGCGGCGCGATGGCGGAGGTCAGCAGGAACAGGAAGGCGGCCTGGCCGTTGGGGGTGGCCACGCTGGGCAGGTTGGTGCCGGTATTGATGGCGATGGCCAGGCGCTCGAAGTGGGCCCGGTCGATGGCGCCGGCTTCCAGCGCCTGCTTGATCTCGCTGATGTAGACCGTGGCCACGAAGACGTTGTCACTGATCATGGACAGGAGGCCATTGGCGATGAAGAACATGCCCGGCTGCTGCTCGATGGGCAGCGACAGCACGAAATCGATGATCGGGGTGAACAGGTGCTGCTCGTGGATCACCGCCACGATGGCGAAGAACACCACCAGCAGGGAGGTGAACGGCAGCGCCTCCTGGAAGGCCTTGCCGATCTGGTGCTCGTCGGTGATGCCGGTGAAGGAGGTGATCAGGATGATCACCAGCAGGCCGATCAGGCCCACTTCCGCCAGGTGCATGGCCAGGCCCACCACCAGTACCACCGCCGCAAAGGCCTGGATCCAGAGCGCGGCCTGGTCGGCCTTGGTGCGCTTCTTGCGCTCGTTGTCGGCGAACTCCTCCAGTACCCGGCGCACCGGCTTGGGCAGGCGGGTGCCGTAGCCGAACCAGCGCAATTTCTCCAGCAGCCAGCAGGTGGTCAGGCCGGCCACCAGCACCGGCAGGCTCACGGGCAGCATCTGGCTGAAGAAGGTGGCGAAATCCCAGCCCACCACCTTGGCAATCAGCAGGTTCTGGGGCTCGCCCACCATGGTGGCGACGCCGCCCAGGGCGGTGCCCACCGCGCCGTGCATCAGCAGGCTGCGCAGGAAGGCCCGGAATTCGTTGAGGTCGGAGCGGTGCAGCTCGATCACCGAGTCGTCGCTGTGGGCGTTGTGGTCGGTGTGGTGGTAACCCTTGCCGGACGCCACCTTGTGATAGACCGAGAAGAAGCCCACCGCCACGCTGATGATCACCGCGGTCACCGTCAGGGCATCCAGAAACGCCGACAGCAGCGCCGCGGCGGCACAGAACAGCAGCGACAGCGCCGACTTGGACCTGACCCCCACCAGGATCTGCGTGAAGGTCACCAGCAGCAGCTCCTTCATGAAGTAGATGCCCGCCACCATGAACATCAGCAGCATGATCACCGGCAGGTTGGTGAGGATCTCGTGGTAGAGGGCGTCCGGTGTGGTCATGCCGATCAGCAGCGCCTCGATGGCCAGCAGGCCGCCGGGCTGCAGCGGGTAGCACTTCAGCGCCATGGCCAGGGTGAAGATGAACTCGCCCACCAGCAGCCAGCCGGTGAATGCCGGGCCGGCCAGCCAGAGGCAGATGGGGTTGATCACGAGAAACAGGACAATGGTCTGTTTGTACCAGGCGGGCGCATTGCCCAGAAAATTGGCGGCAAAACCGCGCATTACAGTGGCAGGCATGAATGGGTCACTTCGGTAACGTTAGGGTGTGCAAGGAAGCCGCGGATAATACCAGAACGGGTAAGGGTTTAGGCGCTTATTCCCGGCCTGTGACCCTAAAGGAGCGTTTTGCGCGCCCAGATTACGCCTTCCGGAGGATAAACCGCCGGCCTGGAACCTCTTTCAAGGGTATGCACCGTGATGGGGCAGATTAGTGTTGATACTGAGAATTATTCTCTTTAAGATAGCGATCCTTTTTCCACTGAGGTTCATCATGACAACGCTCGCCAAAGCCAAACTGCATTCCGCCCTGCTTGTCGCACTGGGCTGCGCCTCCACCGCCATGGCCCAGGAAAACGCCGACAACGGCAGCGTGACCACCCTCGACGCCCTGGAAGTGGTTGCCACCCGCGGCCTCGACTCCCTGAACGTCAACCCCGGCAGCGTCACCGTGGTTGATCGCGAAACCATCGAGAAACAGTCAGCGCTGGGCGGCAACCTCAGCGATGTACTGGCCCAGACCGTGCCCGGCCTGGCGCCCTCCACCCACGGCCAGACCACCGTGGCGCAGACCCTCAGGGGCCGTAACCTGTTCGTGCTGATCGACGGCATTCCCCAGACCATCAGCCTGCGGGACGGTCTGCACTCGCTCAACTCGATCGACCCCAACTCCATCGAGCGCATCGAAGTGATCCGTGGCTCCACCGGCGTCTACGGCTTCGGCGGCACCGGCGGCATTATCAACATCATCACCCGCAAGACCGAGAAAGGCGCGCCCCAGTTCCGCACCGAAGTACATGGCGGCTTCTCCACCGAGCACTTCGAGGACAGCGGCCGCTACGGCGTGGCCCAGAGCGTCACCGGGGGCGCCGGCGCCTTCGACTACCAGCTGCGGGGCTCGGTGGAGGAGCGCAACTCCTTCTTCGACGCCGATGGCGATCGCATCCCGCCCAACCCCAACCAGCAGGGCGGTATTGCCGACACCCTGGAGTACGACGTCCTCGCCAAGCTGGGCTACGACATGGACAGCCAGCGCCGGGTGGAATTCACCTCCAGCTACTACGAGATCAAGCAGGACAGCAACTATGTCCTGGAGGATGGCATCCACGGTGTGCGCAAGACCCGCGCGGTGCGGGGAGAATCCCTCGGCGAGGACGAGGGCACCGAGAACCTCAACCTGAACCTGACCTACGACGACGCCCGCCTGTTCGGCGACACCTCCTTCGGGGCGCAGCTGTACTACCGGGATTACATGACCCGGTTCGACTACTTCGAGAATTTCTACCAGGGCGGCGGCCAGTCCAAGATCGAGTCCGAACGCCTGGGCTCACGTCTGGACTTCAAGACCCCGTTCAATCTGCTGAACGGCGCCAAGCTCCTGTGGGGCCTGGACACCCTGGACGAAACCAGCGCCCAGCCGCTGGAAGACGGCCGCACCTTCGTGCCCGAGATGGACCAGACCAGCGTGGCGGGCTTCCTTCAGGGCGAGGTCAGGCTGGACCCGAAATGGACCCTCAGCGCCGGCATGCGCTACGAGAAATTCTGGTTCGAGGTGGACGACTACACCTCCCTGTTCGGGGCTGATGTAGAGGGCGGCGAGCTGGACTACAGTGAGACCGTGTTCAACGCCGGTGCCCGCTACCAGGTCAACGATGTCTGGGCCACCACCGCCACCTTCTCCCAGGGCTTCACGGTGCCTGAGATCGGCCGGGTTCTGCGCCAGCCCGCCAACAACACTTCCCTGGACCAGATCCGTCCGGAGCCCCAGGTGGTGGATAACTATGAGATCGGCGCCGAGGCGCTCTGGAACCAGGCGGACCTGGCCCTGACGCTGTTCTACAGCGAGTCCGAGCTGGGTACCCAGCTGGGCTCGGCCCAG
>NZ_JAWVZL010000116.1:0-8232 GCF_033722195.1 Marinobacter sp. | reverse complement strand
TCCTTCTGGTCGTAGGCGCCCTGGTCCTCCTCGAAGGTGGCGATCTTCTCGTCGAACAGGGAGTCGGCGGACTTGCGGCCCACCACGTCCACGTTGCCCTTGTAGAGCTTCAGCCGCACGGTGCCGTTGACGTAGACCTGGGTCTGGTCGATCAGGGCCTGCAGGGCTTCCCGCTCCGGGGACCACCAGTAGCCGTTATAGATGGCCTCGGCGTATCGGGGCATCAGGCTGTCTTTCAGGTGGGCCACCTCCCGGTCCAGGGTGATGGACTCGATGGCACGGTGGCCCTTGAGCATCACGGTGCCGCCCGGGGTTTCGTAGCAGCCGCGGGACTTCATGCCGACATAGCGATTCTCGACGATGTCCAGCCGGCCGATGCCGTTGTCGCCCGCCACCTTGTTCAGGTGTGCCAGCACTTCGTGGGCCTTCATGGCCTGGCCGTCAACGGCAACGATGTCGCCTTTCTCGTAGGTCAGCTCAATATAGGTAGGGGTATCCGGCGCGGCCTCCGGCGACACGCTCCAGCGCCACATGTCTTCCTCGGCTTCGGCCCAGGGGTCTTCCAGGTTGATGCCTTCGTAGGAGATGTGCAGCAGGTTGGCATCCATGGAGTAAGGCGACTTGCCCTTCTTCTTCTCCACCGGAATGTTGCGCTCCTCGCAGTAGGCCAGCAGCTTCTCGCGGGAATTCAGGTCCCACTCCCGCCAAGGCGCGATCACCTTGACGCCGGGCTTGAGGGCGTAGGCGCCCAGCTCGAAACGGACCTGGTCGTTGCCCTTGCCGGTGGCACCGTGGGAAATGGCGTCGGCGCCGGTACGGTTGGCGATGTCGATCAGCTTCTTGGCGATCAGCGGGCGGGCAATGGAGGTGCCCAGCAGGTACTCGCCCTCATAGACGGTATTGGCGCGGAACATGGGGAACACGAAGTCCCGCACGAATTCCTCCCGCAGGTCCTCAATGAAGATTTCCTTCACACCCAGGGCTTCGGCCTTGGCACGGGCGGGTTCGACCTCCTCACCCTGGCCCAGGTCGGCGGTGAAGGTGACCACTTCGCAATTGTAGGTGTCCTGCAACCAGCGAACGATGACCGAGGTATCCAGGCCACCGGAATAGGCCAGAACGACCTTTTTGATATCAGACATGCCCATGCTCCAGACTGATCAGAATGGCTGTACGAAAAAGAAAGGCAGGTATTGTACGGCAGTCAGGCCGGCGCGGCCAGAAGGCTCACCGGGGCAGCCGGAAGATGCTGTCCAGCTCGCCAGTCTTTCTCATCCGGCCCATGGCTTGGCGGACGGGCTCTAGCAATTCGGGAAAGCGAGCGTTGCGGGACATGAAGAGGCTGGCGCTTTGCTCGCCAACTACAAGGCCCTGACGAAACTCACTGGCCGGCAAACCCTGCGCCTCCAGCGTTCGGTAGAGCGCCTGGTCGCTGGAAACCACCGCATCCACACGCCGCAGCCTGAGCATCTCCAGGCCCTGGGCCAAGGCGTCCACCGGCACCTTGATGATGTTTTCGTCACGGGCGAAAGCCTCGCCGTAGTAGGAGCCCCGGATGTAGGCCACTTCCCGCCCAGCCAGACCCGACAGTGTCAGCGGATAAGTCTCGTCAGCGCGACCGGCAATGACGATGGACATGGTAAGGAGCTTATCCACCCGGATACCGGCAGCTTCGGCCGTGGGACTGTCGAACAGCACCACAAAGTCAGCCGTCCCCGAGGCAAGCTCCGCAATGGCACGGCGATGGGGGCGCAGTTCGTTCATCAGAGGAAGATTGACAATGGCGGCAATGCGATTGGCGAATTCGACCAGGGTGCCGGCCGGCTCACCGTCGGCGCCCAGGTAACCCCAGGGCCAGACCTCGGCAGTGGCAAAGTGCAGTCGTTGCTGACTGGAAACAGACTCTTCCGATGCCGCCGCATCAGCCAGCAGGGTAACGCAGGCAAACACCAGCAACATCGGCCGGAGAAGAGGGACAAGCTTCAAAATGTTCATCCCGGTACGGAAACAGAACGGCGACATTTGCCAGGCAGACGTCGCCAATTATTTTCTGAATCTCACTTAGGTCCGAGCATAATTGCCAGACCGGCCTCGGGTCAGGTTCAGACCGCGGCGCTGGCAACCCGAGGCTGAGTCGCCTCTTCACGAATGCCGTCCCAGCCTTCCTTGACCTGGCGCAGCAGGGCCGCCACTTCGTCCAGCTTGGCCACATCGTTGCGGGCATTGGCCTCGAACAGGGTGCGCTCCATGTAATCATAGAGCGCTTCCAACCGGGCAGCCAGCTCGCCACCCTTCTCGAAATCCAGGAAGCCACGCAGGCCCGCGATGATCTCCATCGCCTTGGAAATCAGCTTGCCCTTGCCGGCCATATCCTTGGCCTGCATCCGGGCCTTGGCCATGTTGATCCGCTCCAGCGCACCGTTGTACAGCAGCTGGATCAGCTTGTGGGGATCCGCATCAGTGATGCTGGTCTGGGTGTTGACGCGCTGGTAGGCTTTTAAACCGTTCATAATAAACCTCTTTATTTGCTCTTCTGCTTACCCGGATTCAGGGCAGCGAGATTGTTGGCAAGATAGTCCTGCAAACTGTTTAACTGCCCAATCAGGGCATCCGCAGAGGAGAACTGTGCAACAAGCCGCGCCCGATAACTTTCGGTCCTTTCCGCCAGTTGCACCCGGTCTTCAGCTATACGCTCAAGTGTGTTCTGGTAGGACTCTACCCGATTACCAATGGCGCCATCGGAATCAACAATACTGGTGACTACGTTCACCATGCGCTCGCCGATCCCTTCAATAAAACTCACTTCTCCCATCGAGCCTGTGGCAGTGCCGGACACCCGGACCTTGAGGCCCTCCGCATCACCCCTCTCGGCCAGCAGAGTCTGGCCCTCACCAAAAGCCTGGATTCCATCAATGGTACCCGCCACATCTGTGCCAGCAGTTCCGCTGGCCACTGACAGCCCCAGGGATGCCGCGCTATTGGTATCGACCGCTGTGATCGAAACATTAGAGACCGAACCAAAGCGCTGGGACGAGAGCACCAGTTGGTTGGCTCCGTCGAGGGATACCTTGACCGACTGATCCGCCGCACTCAGCGAGCTGTTGCTGTCCAACTGGCTCTGGATCTGCTTGACCAGATCTGCGCGGGAGTAAGTGCCCTGCGCCAGGGTTATCTCAGTGGCAGTTCCGTCATCCACCTTGATGGAGAAGGTGTCGTTATCCGCATCTATGGTAACGGGATCAGCAATCGCCACCGAGCCAGTGAAGGCCCCTCGAGAAGCCGCCTGAGTAATATTGATCGCATAGTCACCGGGCTTGGTGGCTGAGGTACTACTCACAAATTCCACGCTGGCATTACTACTACGGCCCTGCTCCGCAAACAGAGCCACCACATCATTGGGAGCCGATGCCAACTTCTTATCCAGCACTGATCGGTCGAAATCCATCAGCCCGGTTTCGAAGTTGGTGGTGATGCCAACATCCGCCAATGACCGAACACTGGCTCCCTCCAGACCCGGAACGATCTGCCCCATCAGGCTCCGAAGCTCCCGGTTAATGCCTCGCACCACCGAATCCCCGGTCAACAGGCTGCCGCCCTCGCCGGGAGTGAAGCGGGTCAGATCCTTGATAACGCCCTGGAGAGCGTTGTACTTGTCCACAAAGCCCTGCACCCGCTCACCGATGGCGCCGGTATCACGGGTGATCTTGACTTCGGTGCTGCCGAGATCGGTCAGAGACAGAGAAACACCGTCGATAACACCATCAACCTTGTTATCGGAACGGGAGATGGCGATGCCGTTGACTGTCAGGGCGGAGTCCTGGGCAGCCACTGTCTGGGTCAGGTTCTGGGCAGTGGAGTTAAAGGCAAGCTGGGACAGGCCGGTGGTATCGGTGTCGGTGCCGTCGGCATCCGCCACATCGATGGTGATGGCGTTGTCCGCACCGGTTTTTTCGCCGGTGAGACTCAGGCGAAAACCGGAGCCGGTATCAATCACGCTGGCAGAGACACCCAGAGCGGCTTCATTGATAGCCTTGGCAAGACCTTCGAGGGTGTTGTTGGAGCCGTCGATGACGATGTTCCCGGTTTTATCCCCTGCAGTCAGAGTCAAAGTACCGGTACCGACTGCGGTGACGTCCTTGTCCGCAAATGAGCCACTCGCCAGCGATGCCGCCTTTGCGAGAGCAGTGACTTCAATGTTGAACGTTCCGGCCTTGGCCTTCTTGGTATCCAGACCAACGTTCAGCACATCGCTGTTCGAGTTGCTGGACTTGAATGCCTGCATATCCTCAGCAGAGGCCAGACGACGTGCTGGAAGACGCAATTCCGTGACAGCACTCTTGAGCTTGCCGAAAGCAGAAATCAGGGCTTCAGTGCGTTGCTGGTCAAAATTGAGACGGGCCTCGGTCGGTTTCCGCTCGGCCGCAACCAGCTTATCCACCAGGTCCGAGGTGAGAATGCCGGATCCGATTCCGAGTGATGAAATACCTGCCATAACCTGCCTCCTTCTAAGGGGCTAATTCACTGCTGTTCTATTTATCGGCACCGGCCGGCAAAACTTTGCCTCATTTACGGCACCGATTTGTTACTTCTTGTTAAAGCCTCGGCCACGCTCGGGGTCAGAAGAAAGCCTTCTTCTGACCCCATTTTCATGGCTACCCGAACACAAAAACACCGCCGACCCTTGCGGGAACGGCGGTGCTGAATCACATTGCAACAGGGACTGAGCAATGGCTATTGATCAGACCTTGATGTTGAACAGGGTCAGCGGTTCATCCTGCTGCAATTTCTCTGCCAATCTCAATGCAACTTCGTCTGGAATCTGACGGATCACTTCCTGGGTTGACTGGTCCACAACACGGACAATGGTCTGACCCTTTTCGTTATCCACTTCAAATTGCAGATCCCGCTGCACGTTCTGAACAAAATCGTTCAGTTGAGATACCGCACCGTCCAGCCGCTTTCTCTGCTCTTCGTTCCTCGCCTCCAAGCGCTCGGCTTTTGACGGCTCCTGGCCGACGACCACACGATTTCCCGAAGCCTCGTTGGTCACGGAGGCCGGCTGTGCCGGGGCACTCCTGCTCTCTGCCAGAGGTGACGCAGACGCCCGAGCCGGAGCTTGCTCACTGGTGCGAACCAGCTTCAAATCCGGGCTGTTCAGATTTACGCCATTCATAAATCACCTCGCTTCCTTCCCTTTGTAAGGCACCCCAACGGGCTAAGGCCGGCGCCCTTGTGACGCCGGCCTTAGCAGGGCGAACCCTTACTGCAGGAGGGACAGAGCCTGCTGGGGACGGGCATTGGCCTGGGCCAGGACGGAGATACCGGCCTGCTGCAGAACCTGTGCCTTGGACAGCTTGGCAGTTTCGGCCGCGAAGTCCGCATCCAGAATCCGGCTCTGCGCGGCGGAGAGGTTCTGGGAGGTGGTGGCAATCGCGTCGATGGTGGAGCTGAAGCGGTTCTGGATCGCACCCAGATCAGCCCGCTGGCTGTTGACGCTCTGCAGGGCGGCGTCGATCGCCTCGATGGCGGCGTTAGCACCTTCCGCAGAGGTGATGTCGATCTCCGCTACGGACTGCAGGTCGCCAGCCACGGAAGCACCGGCTGCAGCGATAAACTCACCAGCGGTATCGGTCGCGCTGAAAGCAGCGTTGGAACTCAGATCAAGCTCACCGACCGTCCGGGAGCTTGAGCCTGCGGCCACGGCCACAGCCGAAGCATCCAGCCCACCCTGAACGGAGATCGCCTGGTTCACATTCTCGATCAGGATATCGTCGCCCGCATCGCTTTCGAGCAGCACATTGCCGTCAGAGTCCAGCTGTGCGGTGATGCCGGTTGTGGCGGAGGCGTCATTGATTGCTGAGACCAGGGCACTGTTGTCGTCACCGACTGTCGCGGAAACGGTTACCGGACTGCCGCCATTTTCACCGGTCAGATTGAAGGAGATGGTGCTGTTCGCTGTAACGCCAGAGATGGTCGCTTCTGTAAAGGCATTCGCCGTTACGCCGGTTTCTGCGGAGACGGCGTTGATCTGAGCGGCAACATCACCCGCCGTGGCGGCGGCTGCATAGGTTACTACCTCGGAGGCACCGTTACCGGAGACGGTGATGTTACCACCCGCGACAGCGCTTGCCGGCGCAGTAGTCGCAGCCGCAACAGTGGTTTTGCCTGCGTCGCCTGAAGCCGCCAGGGAGGCCGCCGTGTAGTTGCCAATGTCGGTGGCGCGCGCGCTGCCCAGAGTCACGTTAATGGTCTGGTTGGCGTTAGCACCAACCTGGAACTGGGCGTTGGTGAACTCACCGTTCAGCAGCGTACGGCCGTTGAAGTTGGTGGTGTCGGCAACACGGTTCAGCTCAGCCTGAAGCTGGGTCACTTCGGACTGCAGCGATTTGCGGTCAGAGGCGGAGTTGGTGTCGTTGGCAGACTGCACAGACAGCTCGCGAATACGCTGCAGCAGGTCACCGGCCTGGCCCAGAGCGCCTTCAGCAGTCTGTGCAAGGGAGATACCGTCGTTGGCGTTACGCTGGGCCACACCCAGGCCGCGGATCTGTGAATCAAAGCGGGAAGCGATCGCCAGACCGGCGGCGTCATCAGCCGCACTGTTGATCCGCAGACCGGAGGACAGACGCTCAAGAGCCTGGCTCTGGATGTCGGAAGACTTGTTCAGGTTGTTCTGGGCATTCAGTGACGCAATGTTGGTATTGATTGTGAGAGCCATGCTGCTTCTCCTAAAACCGTTTAGTTTCTCTTGGAAGAGGTCTGGCGCCCGTTTTCAGTGTTTGGGTGCGCCGCCCTGCTGTACCGTTTAACGACACGCCCCGGCAAACCTTGAGAAAAAATTTCGGCTTTATTGTTAAGGTTTGTAAAAGCGGCAACCAGCTTCCCCTCCCGGCCGGCAAAAAACCGGCAAATTGCTTATGCCCGGCCCCACTCATCCCAGATTAAAATTATTAAAAACAGAGATTTGAAAAACAAAACCCAAAAGTGGCACAGCATTCGCTTTACCGGATTCACGAGCGTTTATTTCTGAACTTCGGCCGGTAGGGCGCCTCCTCATGATCAGGCACTTGGCTTCCGGCTTCTCTGAGCAAGGAGAACGATATGCCTCAGATCATCAACACCAATACCGCGTCGCTGAATGCGCAGCGCAACCTGAATGCAACCCAGCGGGACGCGGACACGGCACTGCAGCGCTTGTCTTCCGGTCTTCGCATCAACTCCGCCAAGGACGATGCCGCCGGCCTGGCCATCTCGGAGCGTTTCACTTCCCAGATCAACGGTCTCAACCAGGCCATCCGGAATGCCAACGACGGCATTTCCCTGGCTCAGGTTGCGGAAGGCGCGCTCGGCGAATCCGGCAATATCCTGCAGCGGATTCGTGAGCTGGCGGTCCAGTCCGCCAACGCCACCAACTCCGCCTCTGACCGTCGCGCACTTCAGGCTGAGGTCAACCAGCTCAAGCAGGAACTGGAACGGGTCGCCACAACCACCGAATTCAACGGGCTGAAGCTGCTGGACGGCAGCTTCCAGGCCCAGAAGTTCCAGGCCGGTGCCAACGAGAACCAGACCATCGCCGTCTCCATCGAAGGCGCCCGCACCACTGACTTGGCCAACAATACCGTTGACGCTGCCAATACCACGCCCCAGCAAGGGACCGGCTCGGTAACCGCTGCGGCTCCAGACACCACTGCTCCCAATACCATCGCTGGCCAGACCGTAACGGTTTCCAGTTCCCTCGGCGAAGCGGCCGTGACCGTCGGTGCCGGCGATACGGCCGAGAAGATCGCCGCCGCCATCAATGGGGTTATCGAAGAGACCGGTGTCGAAGCAAAAGCCCGAACAGAAGCTGTCCTTTTCGGACTGGGCGCTCCTGGCACCGTTTCGTTGAAACTCTCCTCCGGGGGGGAGCAGGCTACCATCTCGGCCCAGATCGATGATGTTTCCGACCTTAGCCCGCTAGCGCGGGAGATCAATGCCGCTTCCGGCAGCACCGGCATCACGGCTGAGGTTGAGAATGGCCGGCTCACGCTTATCCAGGAACAGGGCAAGGACATCCAACTGGATGACTTCTCCACCAACGCGGCCACCACTACGGTCAGCTTCCGTGGCGGAGCTGAGGCAGACGCTGCGGCCATCACCCTTGATGGAGCCGCGGGTTCTACCACCGACAGTTCCAGGGCCGCTGGAGAAATCACCTTCGATTCCTCGGTAAGCTTTGCAGTCAGGTCCAACGTT
>NZ_JAWVZL010000115.1:0-8291 GCF_033722195.1 Marinobacter sp. | reverse complement strand
TCAGCAGGGTGACTGCCAGGGTGGTGGCGATCACGGCGCCAAGGCTGCGGCGGGTGGTTTCCTCAGCGGTCAGTGCCGACCGCCCCCGCCAGGCACGGCTCGCCGCCAGCATAGCCAGCCACAGCAGAAAAGCGACACCACCCCAGCGCAGCACTTCCAGCGCCGACGGCACCGCCGCCAGGGCAGCCGACACCCCCAGCATGCCGGCGGTGAACAGCAGCGCATCACTGCTCATACACAGGACCGCTGACCACCAGTGGTGCTCCCGTCGGAAAGCCTGGCCCAGAAGATAGGCATTCTGGGCGCCAATGGCGACGATGATGCCGCCGCAGACCACGAACCCGGTGATGTAACTCTGGAACATCCTCACTCTCCTCGATCAGGGCGGCCAGATTAGCCCGGATTGGCTATACTTAAAAATCATATCGCTAATGGTGCATCAGATTTTCTTATGCTCGACTACAAACTGCTGGAAGCCCTGGTGACGGTGATCGAAACCGGTGGTTTTGAGCGCGCCGGCCTGGCCCTGGGGCTGTCCCAGTCGGCGGTATCGCAGCGCATCAAACTGCTGGAGGCCCGGCTCGGTCAGCCGGTATTGACCCGCAGTCCCAACCCCCAGGCCACGCCCGCCGGCCAGCGCCTCCTGAACCATGTCCAGCAGGTGCAGCTGATGGAGCGGGACCTGCAGCGTCAGATCCCGGCTTTGTCGAGCCAGCGCGGCCGGCTTCGGATCGCCCTCAACGCCGACAGCCTGGCAACCTGGTGGGGCCAGGCCATTGGGGCCTTCTGCCAGGCCGAGGGACTGCTGCTGGATCTGGTGGTGGAGGATCAGGACGTGGGCCTGAAACGGATGCGGGAGGGTGATGTGGCGGCCTGCCTGTGCAGCAGCGAGCAGCCGGTGGCCGGCGCCCGCTGCCTGGCGCTGGGACAGATGACCTACCGCCCGCTGGCACGCCCGGATTACATCGAACGTCATTTCGGGGACGGCATCAGCGCCGCCGCCTTCCGCGAGGCACCTGCCATCGTGTTCGGCCCCAACGACCAACTCCAGCACCGGCTGCTGTCCCAGTGCGGCTATCACGGCCGTTTTCCCTATCACCTGTGCCCTTCTTCCGAAGGCTTCGTGCGGCTGGCGCTGGCCGGTATCGGCTACGGCATGATTCCCGACCTGCAGGCACGGCTGGTGGACACTGACGGCGTGCTGGTGAGCCTGGTGCCGGAACAGACCGTGACGGTGCCGCTCTACTGGCACTACTGGCGCCACGGGGGCGACTTCATGGAACGACTGGCAGACGCCCTACTGCAGGCGGGCAGAGCCCACCTGCAGTAGGCCGGATCAGGCGGAGTGGGGTCGGTAGCCCAGCCGGAAGCCACCCCAGTGCTTGCCGCGCACATACACCGGCACCGACAGGTCGTGCATGATCTCACCGGTGTCCCGGCGGTAGGTCTGCAGCAGCATGTCCTGGGTGTGACTGCCACAGCGCGCGCCGGTGCGGTCGTTGAACAGACGCTTACTCCGGCTTTTCACCAGGTCTACCTTGGGGTCGCCGGTGGGGCGATGGGCGAAGTCCCGGTTGTGGGTGGGCACATAGCCGTCCGGCGCGGTCAGGATGGCGTAGACCATGGCCTTGTGGGCCGCCTTCACCGGCTCCTGGATCGGCGGCAGGTTGTCGTCGGTGAAGCGGTCGTAGCCACTGCTGTATTTCTGCGGGCTGGTGTTGGGAATCGGCTGGCGGGTCTTGTCGAACAGCTGCGACTCCGTCAGGCGGCCCTCCGACAGCGCCTGCTCGAACAGCTCGCCGATACGGTCGGCACCGGCCCGGGCCTGCTGGTAGAAGAACTTGTGGTAAGAGGCATCGCTGCTGAGGGCGAAGGTGGCGTTGGTGTCCTCCGCCAGCTCCATCAGCCGGGCCGCCTGGCTGGCCAGGGATTTGACGTTGGTGTCGCTCTCCGACAACGCCTCGTGCATGACTTCGATGGCCTGGTACATCTGCTCCAGACTCTGCTCGTTCTGCTTGTCACCCTCGGCGATGCCCGCCACCTGCTGCTGGACCTGGTCGGACTGGGCCTGGATCTCACCCAGACGACCACCCACACCTTCCACAGACTGCAGGCCTTCCTCCACGCTCTCCGCCAGTTTGTGGATGCGGGACACGATCACGCCGGTGTCGGTACGGATGGCCTGCAGGGTATCGGCAACCTCACCGGTGGCCTGGGCGGTACGACCGGCCAGCTGGCGCACCTCATCGGCCACCACCGCGAAACCACGGCCCTGGTCACCGGCCCGGGCCGCCTCGATGGCGGCATTCAGGGCCAGCAGGTTGGTCTGCTCGGCAATGCCCTGGATAACAGCGGTGACGCTCTGGATTTTTTCCGACTTGCCGTTGAGCTCCTGGATCAGGCCCAGGGTCTCGCTGGACTGCTGATGCACCAGGCGGATGTTGTCGATGGCCGCCGCCAGGGCGGTCTTGCCCTCCTGGCTCATCTGGCTGGCCTGGCGGGCAGTACTGCTGGCCACTTCCGCCTGCTGGGCGGAATCCCGCACGGTGCCGGTGATCCTTCCGACATAGTCGGTGATCTGGGCCGCCTCGCTGACCTGCTGGTCCAGCTTCAGTTTGAGCTGGTCGGCGGCATAGGACACCTCCGCCGCCGAGATGGCATTGGCATCGGCGCCCTTGGTGAGGGCATCCACCAGCACGCGGCCGCTGTTGGCATCCGCCAGCAGTTTGGGGATGCGCGCGGCGACAGCATTGCCCTCGCCCGCCTTGCCGTTTTCCAGCTCCGCCAGCGCCCGGTCCACCGGCTCCAGCGCGCGCAGGATGAGGTAGCCTCCGGCAGCCGCCATGCCCACCACCAAGCCAATCAGAATGGATACCCCGTCAAGCCCCAACAGTGGCGCCACGGCGACCCCCAGAACCGCGAGCACCAGACCCGCAATGCTCCCCCACAAAGCCACCCCCGGTGAGAGTAACCCCATGCCTGCCTCCAGATACTTCAGTTGTTGTTGCCTTTCTTATTAGCGGCAATCTTTTGCACCCTTTTTTTATTCGGGGAGCCCTTTATGAACCCCAGACCATCCTATGCAATAAATCGGCCCGCCGAACTGCTACTTTAGTCAGCGTTAACATGTATTTTGGATTACCCATAAAAAAGGCGCCCCTTGGGGCGCCTGGAAGACCAACCGGTGTATCAGGTCAGGTTCAACTGCCGATAACGCCGCCGTCGTCCTTGGTGACGATGACCGTGGCGCAGCGGGGCCGCTCCACAGACGCATCCGGCCAGAAGGCATCCGGGTGCTGGATGTTGACGAACATGGTTTTCTGGTCCGGCGTGGAGGTCACCCCTGTCACCTCGCAGCCTACCGGGCCCACCAGGAAACGCTTGATTTCACGGGTGTCCGGGTCCGCGGCCAGCATCATGTTGTTCTGGTAGGGAGCAGCGTCGGAGCCGTCGGTCTGGATCCACAGCCGCCCTGAGGCGTCAAACCAGAGTCCGTCAGGGCTGTTGAACAGGTTGTCCTCGGTGAGCGACACCACGGCATCACCATCAACCACCGTCTCGGTGCCGGCCTCACCCGCAAACACGAAGATATCCCATTCAAATGTGGTGGCGGCGTAGTCATTACCCGCTTCCGTCCAACGGATGATGTGACCGTTGGGGTTCGGCCCAAGCGGGTTGGCGGCATTGACCTCGTCGGCCGCCCGGCGGCTGTTGTTGGTGAGGGTGAAGTAGACCTCGCCACTCTTCGGGTTGATGGCGCCCCATTCCGGGCGGTCCATCGGCGTGGCCCCCAGGGCGTCGGCGGCGGCGCGGGTATTGAGCAGAATGTCCGCCTGTGTGGTCCAGGCCTCAAGGCCCGGCTCACCCACTTTCAGGGCCTTCCACTGACCGGAACCGTTGTCGTTGAACACGGCCACGTAGAGGGTGCCCTGGTTGAGCAGATAGCCCCCAGCGGTAGCGGCATAATAGGGCTGGTCGCTGACAAACTTGTAGATGTACTCGAAGCGGGAATCGTCACCGGAATAGCAGACCACCGGCTCGCCCTCGGTAACCGGCGCGAATATCACGCCTTCATGGCCAAAGCGGCCAAGGGCGGTGCGTTTCTGGGGCTTGACTTCCGGCGTGAAGGGGTCGATTTCCACCATGTAGCCAAAGGTGTTTGGCTCATTGCGGTAGTCGTCAAGGGCCGTGGCACCCATCTGACTGGCATTGAAGCGGACGTACTCGTCCTCGCCGCCATCGGCGGTCTCCCAGTAATAGCGGCCATTGTCATCTTGTACGCCGTAACGGGCGTGCTCAGGGGGCTGCGGGGAGTCCGTGTTGACGAAATAGCCGGCCCAGTTCTCCTCGGCGGCCAGGTAGGTGCCCCAGGGGGTGGCGCCCATCGAGCAGTTGTTAAGGGTACCGCGGGTTCTGGTGCCGTCCGGGCTGAACCTGGTCTTGACCTTGTCACTGCCGCGAACCGGGCCTCGAATGTCCATCTCGGTTTGCCCGGTGATACGGCGGTTGAAGGGGCTGCCGAACACCACTTCCCAGCTGCCACTGGCCTGCTGGCGGATATGGATGACGCTGACACCATGGGCCGCCACTTCCTTGCGCACTTCGGCACTGGGACGCACTACCGGCGTAAGGTCGGCGCCCGTGGGGCCATCAGGATGAAGCCACTGCGGGTTGATGTACTCATGGTTCATCACCAGCAGGCCTTCGGTGGAGCTGTTGCCGCCCTGTTTCAGGTCGATGGGGAAGAAGTGCATGCCGTCGTGGTTATCGCCCACCTGCTGCTCCTGGTCTTCGCCGGTGTTACTGCCGTCAGCCAGGTAAGCGGGGTAGGAGCCGCTGATCGGCGTGCCCCAGGGCACGAAGGTGGTGGATGAGTAGCCCTCAGGAACCACGATCTGGTTGGCGCTGGAGGTGGGCACCGCCCGGAAGCCCAGGGTGGGCTGGGCCTGGGGCGTGCCAGCAGAGCCACTGCTGCTGTCACTGCCGCAGCCGGCCAGGGAAAGGCCCATCAGGCTGGCCAGGCCCGCGCCAACGCTGCCTTTCATCAGGGTACGGCGACCCATGCGGGCCGCCAGAACATTCTCGAAACTTCTGTTGTTCGAGGGGTTGGTCACCGGCTCGAAGTTGGGGTCCAGATCAATTGGGCGAACTGAGGTCTTGTCCATGTCTCTGTCTCTCTCGTGGCTTCATCGTCATTGATGAGTTTTTAAGAGAGCTCAGTATCTGGCGCTTATTTTTCAGTTCGTTGACTGTACCTTTGCAAACCGGTGAACGGTTGGTGACAGCCCCCGCGTCAGCGCGTAGGCATGCCCTCGAGGAAACGGCTTACAATCCTGGCAATGCGCTCACGGGATAGGATATCCAGTTCCACCTCGCTGAAATGGGGGGTCTCGCCGAATTTCAGCAGGCGTTCGCCGGAGGTCATGCGCAGACGGAATTGCCCGGAGGCTACCGGCTCGATGAGATCGGTGATCTGGCCGGAGGGCCGCAGCTCGATGCGCAGGGTCAGATCCGCCTGCTTCGAAACTTCCCGGTAGCCCAGGGCCTGCATCTGGCGAATGGACTCGTCTTCGAATAGCCGCAGCACATCGGTCTGGCCCGGTACCGGTCGGACCTCGGTGGTAAAGCTGGTGGCGCTGTCGGGAATGGCCTGGTCAGGACCCTGCAGCCAGATCAGGGGTTCAGGGCTGGTGGCACAGCCGGTGATGAGAACGCACAGCATCATGACAATACCAAGGAACTGGGACTGCCGGCGTTGCGGTGGTGCCGGGAACAGGGATGAGAGGGAATCTGCGGCCATGGTTTACTCCGGGATGATCGAGCAATCGTTCACCGGAGAATTACACAATTCACCCCGTCCGGTCGACAGAGGATGCCCACCGGACGGGTTAACGGCCATCAGTTATTGGTAGTCTCCTCGGCAGCTTCCTCCATGGAATCACCGGCCTCCTCGACCGCTTCACCCATTTCGTCACCGACCTCCTCCATGGTCTCGCCGGCCTGCTCCATGGCGCCTTCCTGCTGGCCGGTTACGTCTTCGTAGGTCTCCTCGGTGGCACTGGCGGCGTCTTCCGCCATTTCCTCGGCGTTGTCCGCGGCCTGCTCCATGTCGACGCCTTCGGATTCGTTGTCACTGCAACCCGCCAGCCCCAGGGTCAGTAGCAGTGCCAGAGCGCTCAGCGTTAACTTGTTCATGGTGTATTTCCTTATGTTGTGTGTTGAGACGGTAACCACGGCACACAGTCTACGGCCGGCCATCGCCACCCACAATAAACGGGAAGTTACATTTTCTTTAACAAGGACAAGGCGTTAGATCACCGGAGATGGCGGCATCTCAGGCGGCACCGGCGCCGGTCACGACCTGGCCGTTGACGGAGAACAGGTGGTCCAGACGCACCAGCTGGCCGCGGCCGAGCAACACGAAGGATTCACCGGCCCGGACGAACAGGTCCCGGAGCACGTCGTGGACCTGCTGGACCTGGCCGGCTTCGTCCCGGTAGACCACTTCGCTGATTTCGCCCGCCGACACCAGGCGGGCCAGCAGCTGTTCGGTGGCAATGCTGACGGGCTGGTAACCGTTGCTCATGGCAGTCCCTTGCGCTGGTGGTTGAGAGCCTGGAAGGCATTTCAACAGTCTGGTTCAGGGCGGGAGATTGCGCCAGTCCACGGAATCAATCCGGGGACCGGCGTCTTGTAGCAGGTTTGCGGCGGGTCAGAACCAGTCGCTCTGCATGGCCAGGCAGGTGTCGTCGCGGCTTTCCAGCAGCACGATGTCCTGGGCCACGGTGGGCAGCTCCCAGTGGAAGAAATACTGGGCCGCCTGCAACTTGCCCTGGTAGAAATTGCGGTCCCGCTCAGTGGCGGCGGACACCAGCGCTTTCTCCGCCACATTGGCCTGACGCAGCCACATCCAGGCGACGGTGATATGACCGAACAGGTGCAGGTAACAGGACGCATTGGCCAGCACCCGGTCCGGATTCTCCTTCATCAGCGCCTTGCCCAGGGCCTGTGTGACCTGGACCGCTCGCTGCAGCGTCTCGCTCAGCGACAGCGCCCACTGCTGGCCCCGGGGCGAGGTGGCGGCTTCCAGGTCCACCTGCATGGCCTGCATCAGCAGCTGCAGACCATGGCTCTGGTCCTGCCAGACCTTGCGGCCCAGCAGGTCAAGGGCCTGGATACCATTGGTGCCCTCGTGGATGGGGTTGAGGCGGTTGTCCCGCCAGCACTGCTCCACCGGGTATTCCCGGGTGTAGCCGGCGCCACCGTAAACCTGGATCGCCAGGTCGTTGGCTTTGGGACCGTACTCCGACGGCCAGGCCTTCATGATGGGGGTCAGCAGGTCCAGAAGCTTGCCGGCGGCTTCCCGCTTGGCGGGGTCCGGATGACTGTGCTGGTCGTCCACCAGACGGGCACCGTAGAGACACAGCGCCAGGCCGCCCTCCACATAGGATTTCTGGGCCAGCAGCATGCGCCGCACATCGGCGTGCTCGATGATGGCCACCGGCGGCGAGGCCGGGTCGCGCTCTGAGGGCTTGCGGCCCTGGCGGCGGTCACGGGCGTAATCCAGGCTGTGGAGATAGCCCCGATAACCGATCACGGCGGCACCGAAACCCACCCCCAGACGCGCTTCATTCATCATCTGGAACATGTACTTGAGGCCCTGGTGCGGCTCCCCCACCAGGTAGCCGTGGCAGGGGGCGTCATCGCCGAAACTCAGCGCGGTGGAGGTGGTACCCCGGTAGCCCAGCTTGTGGATCAGACCCGCCAGGGCGACACCGTTGCGCTCGGTGAGCCGGCCGTCGTCGTCGCTGAGGAACTTGGGCACGATGAACAGGGAGATACCCTTGACCCCTGCCGGCGCGCCCTTGATCTTGGCCAGCACCATATGAACGATGTTCTCGGTGATGGACTGCTCACCGCCGGAAATGTAGATCTTGGCGCCCTTGATAAGGTAGTGACCCGCCTCGGTCGGCGTTGCGGAGGTGCGGATGTCCGCCAGTGATGAGCCGGCATGGGGCTCGGTGAGCGCCATGGTGCCGGCGTATTTGCCCGACAGCATGGGCATCAGGTACTTCGACTGCTGCTGCTCGGAGCCGAAAATACGGATCAGGTTCGCCGCTGCGGTGGTCAGAAAGGGGTAACCTGCCGTGCCCGGATTGGCCGCAGTGAAAAAACCATTGCAGGCGGCCATGACTGTTTCGGGAAGCTGCATGCCACCAAGATCATAATCGTAACGGCCAGCGAGAAAACCTGCTTCGGCGTAGGCATCAAAGGCCTCTTTGACCTCTGGC
>NZ_JAWVZL010000114.1:0-8382 GCF_033722195.1 Marinobacter sp. | reverse complement strand
GATCGCAAACATCTTGAAGAACAGCAGCACCGAAGCTAGCGCGTACCAATACTCTGACTGATCCATGGTTCTTTTACTCCCTTGCCGGCAGCCGGACTGTCGTCGTGTGTGGCTGGCAAATGCGCCCAGCCACACGAGGTCTGCTCACCGCGAGTCATTACCCGAACGCAGCCTGCTGCGGCTTACTGCCGGAAACCCGCTTCATCCAGGCCATGTCCAGCGGCACCAGGACGTTCAGGGCGAAGAGTACCCATCCCAGGGGCTGCAGGCTCGCCGCAAACGAGATCATCAGGGCGAGGGCCAGCAGGGCCCAGGTGACATCGGCAGCAATCATCAGGTTGAGGAAGCGCTCCTGCCACTGCTCCTTGAAGGCCACCACGGCCATGTCCACGCACCAGAGCAGCATCACCACGCCAACCACCAGGTAGAAGGTTGCGCCGGGGCCACCCGCCCATTGGGCAATGGCTTCGGCGGCCAGGATCAGCGCCAGCGCCAGAGGCGTGGAGAGGAAAACGTCGCTCAGGAGGATCTGCTTCACACTGAATCGGCGAATAAAGTTATTCATGGGATCACCTCGATCGGATTTCACAATGGGTTGGACTACGCTTTAAAGCTTCTACCCGGGCGGTGATGGGCTCAATTACCTGTGAGGTAATGGTGCAGCCGACTCTCGGGCGGAGATAATTGCCGAACACATGGACTTTGCAGGTAACCCGATGAGCGCTTTCGGTACGTTGTTCAGGGAAATGCGGCAGGGCAAGCGCCTGAGCCAGATGGATTTCGCCCTCGCCTGCGAGGTGTCGGCAAAGCACATCAGCTTTCTGGAAACCGGCCGCAGCAAACCCAGCAAGGGCATGGTTCTGCATCTGGCGCAGATGCTGCAGACCGACCTTGCCGGCACCAACCGGCTGTTATCGGCGGCTGGATACAGCCAGGTCTACTCCCACCAGGATCTGAGCGCGCCCGGCATGGCCATGATCAGGGAGGCGCTTGAGCACTTGCTGAAAGGGCACCTGCCGTATCCGGCAGTGGTGTTCGATCACGAGTATTATCTGGTGATGGCCAACCAGGCCATGCAGGCGATGATGGCGAGAATGGTGCAGCTGGGCGCCCGCTTCCCGGCCCGGCCCAACTTCCTGCTGTCGCTGTTGGAGGAGCAGGGCATGAAGCCCTTCGTGGGCGACTGGGAAACCATCGCCTGCCATATGCTGCAGCGCGTCTACCACGAGCATCTAGCCGGGCCCTTTCGCGACCAGCCCAACCGGTTGCTGGAAGCGGCGCTGACGGTGCCCGGCGCCCCGCAGCATTGGAAGAGCCACCTGGTGGAACATCTGGATTACCCGGCGATTCCCTTCACCCTGAACCTGGGGGACCAGCAGCTCAGGATCTTCTCCACCATCGCAACCATCGGTACGCCGCTGGATGTGACCGCGCAGAATCTGCGGATCGAGCATTTCTTTCCGATGGATGAAGCTACCAAGGCCTACTGGGTGGATTGAGGTGTTCTCAGTGGCGCCTGATCGATAGTATCGATCGATAGGGCATGAAAACAGGATTCCCGCCCCTGGAGCCCGCCGCGCCGCCAGATATAATGGCGCATCATTAACCGTTTCAGAGAACCCTATGCCAATCGAAAAGAACCAGGTGGTCCTGTTTCATTACAGCGTCAGTGATGAACAGGGCAAGGTTGTTGAAAACTCCCGTGGCGGCGAACCCAACGCCTACCTGCATGGCCATGGCGGCATCATCCGTGGTCTGGAAGAAGCCCTGGAGGGCCGCGAGGCCGGTGAGAGCTTCAGTGTCACCGTTACGCCGGACAAAGCCTACGGCCCGCGCAAGCCCGATGCCGTGCAGCGTGTGCCCATCAAGCATCTCATCGGCGCCAAGCGCTGGAAGCCCGGCATGGTCGCCCAGGTGCAGACCGAACAGGGCCGGCGCCATGTGGTGGTTGCCAAGGTTGGCCACAAGTTTGCCGATGTGGACACCAACCATCCCATGGCCGGTCGTACCCTGACCTTCGATATCGACATCGTCGAAGTGCGCCCCGCCGATCCTGAAGAGATCGCGCACGGCCATGCCCATGGACCGGGTGGCCATCACTGACGACAGACAGTCACGAGGCATAAACAGTACAGGGAGCAAGCATGCAGATCGGCGTCATCGCGGATACCCACAGCAAAATGCGGCCCGAGGCCCTGGACGCATTGCAAGGCTCGGATGTGATACTTCATGCCGGTGATGTGGGGCGGGACGAGGTCCTGGACGCGCTGGAGGCCATTGCGCCGGTGGTTGCGATCCGCGGCAATATCGACAAGACGGGCCGTGCCGCGGCCCTTCCCGATGTGCGGGAGCTGGAATTCCTCGGCCACCCGTTCTACATGCTCCACGACGTCAAAACCCTCGACTTCGACCCGGAGGGCCGCTACCGCGTGGTGATCGCCGGCCATTCCCACAAACCCCGTAACGAGTGGCTCGGCGGGGTGCTCTATTTCAACCCAGGTGGCGCCGGGCCCCGGCGCTTCACCCTGCCCATCAGCGTAGGGCGGCTGACGGTGGCCGAGGGCGGTGTGGCCGGTGAAATCATCGAACTGCCGGTTTGATCCATCCTTACAGCGCCAAAAACGGAAAGGGCACCCCTTGGGGTGCCTTTTTCATCCGCTTATTCTGTCAGGGCAGATAAACCCATCCGGATGAGTTTTCTCCCATCAATCATCTTGCTTTTTATCATGCGATGAGGATTGCTTATCATCAGAGCTGCCGGATTCATACCACGATTCCGGCTCAGTCTGGTCAACGGTGTTGTATTCAGATTTAGTGGCTTCGTCGTGCAGCTTAGTGTCCTGATTTTCAGGTTCAGCATGGCGGTCCAGATCCTGCTCGCCCAGATCGGTATGCCCGGCAGGCTCGTCTGCGGCGAGCAGGGCCGTTGAGCCCAAGGTTATGGCGGGCGTGATCAGGGCATAAAACGCCAGTGAATGTAGCTTCTTCATAGAATCCTCCTTCGAACACAGAGTTTCAGGCGAACAAGCATGCCTTGGCTGAGTGCCTCACAGCGGCTTCTCTCCAAAGCGCTATGTTGAACAGAAACCTGGATGACCAACAAATACCGAATTCCGGATATCTATTTATCTAAGCCTAGGGTGTCCTATTTATCAACTTGGCATCAATCCCGTTGAGGCGCTGAAGGAGGGCCTCAGGCCTTCACGCAGACGAACAGGGCATTGCCGGACTGCCCGTCCCAGGGCTTAATCCGTTCGTAGTCGTGCTCGAAGATATGAACCTCGAACCAGGGCTGCAATAGCTGCGAAAGCTCCTCGAAGCCCACCGCCACCATGGGATGTTCGTCCTGCCAGGTCTCGCTGGTGGTCTGGGTGGTTCGCTCGATGGACAGCTTCAGTGACTGTTGCTCGCCCCGGCCGGGGTAGTGCCAGCCTGAACGGAACCTGAAAGTGCCGTCCTCGTGCTCGGTGGTGTGGGTGACGTACAGGTCGTTGTTGATCCTGTTCTTATCCACCGCATTGAAGCAGAACACCCCTTGGGCTCCCAGGGCATTGTGGACACTGGCGATGCAGGCTTTCAGGCGGTCGATGCCGCTGTTGTAGTGAATGGAATACAGGAAACAGGTGACCAGATCGAAAGGCCGGTCAAACGCAAAGCTGCCCATGTCTGCCAGGGTGAAGTCGGCTTCCGGGCAGCGCCGTTTAGCTTTATCCAGCATGGGCTGGTTGATGTCCAGGCCCTGGCTCTGGTAGCCGGAATCGAGTAAATGCCGGATGTGGGGACCGGTCCCGCAGGCCAGGTCCAGGTGGCTGCTTCCGCCATTCCCGAACAGCTGGTTCAGCCTGCGCACACCGGTGCTCTGTGCCGGGTAGTCGATGTCGGTACACATCAGGTCGTAATAACAGGAGAGATCGGTGTAGAGCTGGGTGGACGAGGGCATGACGGCTCACTGGGCGGGCAGGGCAGGTGGACGGCGGGCAGTATAGCAAAGGCCAAGGCGGGCACGGTCAATTTTCCGGGTGTTGCCCAGCTTTGCAGAAGGGTTTGTTCTCGCCGGCCTTTGCCTCAATCCTGCGGCGACCAAACTTCCCCGTGCTGCATCACCCGAAACTCCGACTCGCCGAGGCCTTCCCGCTCCAGCGCGGTCCGAAGTCGCCTCGGCGGCTCGTCCATGGGCTCGTCGGTGAGCACGAAGGTACCCCAGTGCATGGCCACCGACTGGCGCGCGCCGATATCCCGGTGGATGGTCACCGTCTCCTCCGGCGCCACGTGAACCGGAGCCATGAACCAGCGCGGGTCGTAGGCGCCGATGGGTAGCAGGGCCAAATCGATAGGCGCGAAAAGGTGGCCAATGTCGCGAAATACCCTGCCATAGCCAGTATCGCCGGCGAAATAGAACCGAAAACCTTCGATTTCCAGCAGCCAGCTGCACCAGAGCGAGGTGTTGGTATCGGTGGGGGTCCGCCCGCTGAAGTGCTGCGCCGGCAGGCAGAAGACTTCGGTCTTGTCGGTCAGCGGTCTCGACTGCCACCAGTCCAGCTCCACCAGATTTCGGATGCCCCGCTTCTCGAACCAATGTCGCAGCCCCTTGGGAATGCAGAAGCGCAGCCTGTCGCCAAAACGCCGATGCAGCTGGCGCACCGTGGTTTCGTCCAGATGGTCGTAGTGATTGTGGGAAATCAGCACGAGGTGGATCGGCGGCATGTCGGCCACTTTCATGGCTGCTGGCGTGCAGCGCTTTGGGCCCACCAGCTTGAGGGGGCTGGCTCGGCTGGAAAGAACAGGATCGGTCAGGACGTTCAGCCCCCGGTACTGGAACAGGAAGGAGGCATGGCCCAGCCAGACCAGTTGGGGCTTTGCCGGTGGATTCATCAGTCGGTGGCTGTCCGGCTTCAGCAGCGTGTAGCGCTTGCCCTTGGGGAACCGGCGGCCGGGCGACAGCTGCCAGCGCAGGAAGTCCCCCAGACCATGGCGGGGAACCGGTTCCAGGTTGCGATACTTGCCGCCATGAAAATGGGGCTCTGCGGCAAGCGCGGCGAGGCGTTCACGGTCGATGGTCATCTCAAAGCAACCCTGCCCTGATCATGTCGAAGGTATCCAGAATCCGCGCCACGAACTGGTCTTTCGGGCGGAAGCTGCTCTGGGTGGTGCGGGTGACGTCCCGCTCCAGGTGGTCCAGGAGCTTGTTCAGGCGCCGTCGGTGCAGGCCCACGGCGGCCTGTACCGGATCGAAAATCATCCCGGACAGCGCGGCGAATGCCGCCAGGGCAGCCATGACCGCAATCATGACACCGGCGGTGACAGCCAGTGTCGGCTCCGGTGGAAAGACACTGTAGTACCAGCCGCCGATGGTTTCACCCAGGAAAAAATCCCGTGCCGCCAGGGTCTGGGCCAGCATGGTGGCCAGTACCACCCCCAGCCCGATACCGCCCGGCGTGAACTTCTGGAAGGCGAAGGCACCCAGCACGGTGCAGGAGAGGCTGTTGGTGATGTCCGCGGCCGCCGTCCGGGTCACCCGGTACTGGCTTATGGCATCGGCGATCAGGGGCTCCAGCTGGCGGCTGAACCGCTGGTGATCCACCGGCTCGAAGGTCTGTTTCTGGTAAATTTCTTCCAGCGCCTCGATCAGGTAGCGCTCCAGCAGCGGGCCCTCTCTGCGATCGTTCAGCAGCTCCATTAGGATCAGTTGGGAGATATGTTCCTGTACCCGGGTGGTCAATCCGGCCGGGACCCGGTTCAACAGCCGGTGAAGCCAGATGAGGCCCCGTCGCTCAGGCAGCAGGAATCGCAGCAGGCAGGCCAGGGCGTAGAACGGCGCCCAGAGCAGATTGAGTGGCGCCCGCAGCATGTCCCACCCCAGCGCCATGCGGTTGGTGGCGATGGCACCGGGGTAATGAAAGTGGCGGTCGATGAAGGCCGGCACCCGCGCGCGGCAGTCATCGAAATAGCGTGCGATGCCGCCGCGGATGGCCCGCTTGACCTCGGCTTGCGAGACGCTTTGCCCTGACACTGTGGCCTGGATTCCTTCGACCATCACTCACCATAGAACCGTCGGATACCGTCCAGCAGCTGGTCCACATGCTGGCGGTTCACATCCCGGTGGGTCACGAACCGGATCGGCTCGCCGGCTGTGATCAGGATGCCCCGCTCTGCCAGGTACTGTCGTAGCTCCTTCGCCCTGCCGGCTCGGCAGCGGGCGTAGACGATGTTGGTCTGGGTAGCGGTAGGGTTGATCTCCACTCCGTCAATGCCGGCAAGGCCGGCACTCAGGTAAGCCGCGTTGTCGTGATCCTCCTGCAGCCGCAGAGGCCCCTGGTCCAGTGCGATGCGACCAGCCGCGGCCAGGATGCCGGCCTGACGCATGCCGCCACCCAGCATCTTCCGAAGGCGCGTGGCCCGCTCGATAAAGATCCTGGTGCCAAGCAGCAGCGAGCCGACAGGCGCACCCAGTCCCTTGGAAAGGCAGACGCTGACCGAATGGTAGTGCCGCGCTATCTCGGTAACATCGCAGCGGGATTTCACCGCTGCGTTGAAGATCCGCGCGCCGTCCAGGTGCAACATCAGGCCATGCTGGTCGCAAAGGGCACGGGCCTGGCGCTGGTAGTCCAGTGACAGTACCTTGCCGCCAATAGTGTTCTCCAGCGACAGCAGGCGGGTGACGGCGAAATGCAAGTCGTCGGCCTTGATGGCGGCCCGGACCTTGTCGAGGTTGATGCTGCCGTCCGGCTCGTTCTCGATCGGTTGCGGCTGCACACTGCCCAGCACGGCGGCGCCACCGCCTTCGTAACGGTAATTGTGGGCCGACTGGCCGCAGAGGTATTCATCGCCCCGGCCGCAGTGGCTCATGATCGCCAATAGGTTGGCCTGGGTGCCGGTGGCGGTGAACAGGGCCGACTCAAAGCCAAAGCGCTCGGCGGCGTGGGCCTGCAGGCTGTTCACCGTCGGGTCGTCACCGTAGACATCGTCGCCCACCTCGGCACTGGCCATGGCATCACGCATGGCCGCGGTCGGGCGGGTGACGGTGTCGCTGCGAAAGTCGATCATGATGCCGGGTCTCCTGGGAATTCAGCCATGCTGCATTCTACAGGGCCTCCGGGCGGAGGGAAGCTGGGAGCTCCCCTTACTGGTTCAAACCACGAACCGCGCCGACATGTCCTTGAGGTCGCCGGCGAGCCTCGCCAGTTCTTCGCCGGAACTGGTGACCTGGCCAATGGATGTGGCGCTCTGGGTCGCAACCTCACTGACGCCGTTGATGTTGCGATTGATCTCCTCGGACACAGAGTTCTGCTCTTCGGTAGCAGCTGCGATCTGCGTCGTCAGGTCGGTAATGAGCGCTACCCCGGCACCGATGGCTTCCAGAGCTTTGCGGGCATCCTCTGACTGCTGGCGGGCTTCTTCAGTCTTGGCCCGGCTCGTTTCGATGGCACTGACTGCCGCCGCACTGCCGGCCTGAACCTTCTGAACGGTGGCTGCGATCCGATCGGTGGATTCCTGGGTCTTGCGAGCCAGGGAGCGCACCTCGTCGGCCACGACCGAGAAGCCACGGCCTGCCTCGCCAGCCCGGGCTGCTTCGATCGCCGCATTGAGAGCCAGCAGGTTGGTCTGGTCGGCAATGCTGGTGATGATATCAATGACCTCCCCGATGTCGGCGGCATGGCCATCGAGTGCCTGGATTACCTTGGCCGCCCCACTCATGGCCTCGGAAATCGCCCGCACTGCCTGTTCGTTGGCGGCGATGGTGTCACGGCCCTTGTCCGTATCAAGCTTTACGGACTGGGAAGTCTCGGCGGATTCGGCAGCGTGGCGGGCTACCTCCTGGACCGACGCCACCATCTGGGTCATGGCCGTTGCAGCTTGGTTGGTCTCGTTGCGCTGTTGCTCAATGCCATTTTCGGTTTCAGAAGCTACCGTGGAAAGCTCCTCGGCGGCGGAAGCCACTTGGGTGGACGCATCGCGCAACTGGCCCAGCATGGTTCCGAGCTGGACCCGCAGCTCTTCGGCGTTGCGGGCCAGTGCTCCGACTTCGTCTTGAGAGCCCTGGGTGACTGGCCGCGAGAAATCGCCCGTCGCCATGCGTTGAAGATCTTTAACGACAACCTTGAGTGGTCTTGTGACCATGCGGCGAACGAGCCAAAACAGTGCCAATGCGGTGACGATAATGGCGAGACCCATTGCCATAAGACCGAGCTTGAGTTGAGCGGCGGCATTGGCCTCGGTGAGGGCGGCTTTCTCGGCTGCGCGCTCCTCGATGGTTCGTACAAGTTTTGCCAAGGCATCGCGCACCGGCTCGGTGAGGCCTTCCAGCTCCTGGTCAATCCGGTCGGCCTGGAAGCCGTTGCGCTCAAGCCGCTCGGTGGCATCGGTAATGACCTGGAGCATTTC
>NZ_JAWVZL010000113.1:0-8515 GCF_033722195.1 Marinobacter sp. | reverse complement strand
CGTCATGATCGCCAGGTCCCGGTCCAGGAAGGTCAGAGCCTGGCCGTGCACTGGCCGGAAGCCAGGTTCCTGGAGACCCGGAAACTCGGCCACAACCGGATTCTGGAGTCAGAGCAGGCGCTGGCGGCACTGGTGGCTTTTTTGAAGTAGGCGCCGGCGACGATCCTGAAACAGGGTACGATCATCCCGGGCGTGTAAAGCAATAAAGGAAATGATGCTTCACTTGACTTGGCCCTGGGTAATGTTACGGTATGTAAAACGTCACGGACGACAGGGAAAGGATAGAGCCAGGAGGGTATCCCCGAACGGAACCGGGGACTGAGCAGGGAGAGGGACGCCAAGCTCAGGGAACTCCCAAGAAGACAGCAGTAGGAGAGGCTGCCACCGGCTCTGGGGCAGCCTCTTTTTTTGCCCTGCCGAATAGCGCCATCACCGCGTGAGCAGAACCACCACCGCCACTGCCAGCAGTGCCGACACTCCCTGCCAGAAAGCCACAGGATTGCGCTCCATCAGCGGCGGCCGGGTGCGGTTGCGGTAGGCCTGATTGGGGTGGCGCAGGTCATAAATGAACTCGGACAGCTCCCGGGTGCGCCGCTCCGGGTTGGGGTGCAGCGCCTGTTTCAGGGTTTCGTCGATCCAGGCCGGGATTTCCCGCTCTTCATGCAGCACAGACCGGTAGTTGAGCCGGCGCTGGGCCGCCAGGGTACGGGCCTTCGCCACCTGGGTGCCGTAGGGGAAACGGCCCGAGAGCATGTGGTAGGTCCGCACCGCCAGGGAGTAGAGATCGGAGCCCTCGGTGCCGGGTTCGCCGAGGAAATACTCCGGCGCCATGTAAAGCGCCGTGCCGGGCAGGGGGTTGCTCTGGTCCGGTGCTTCCGCCTCCACCAGGCCGGCCACCCGGGCGGCGCCGAAATCGATCAGTTTGACGGTGCCGCCCGCCTCGATCATGACGTTCTCGGGGCGCAGGTCCTGGTGCAGTATGTCCATCCGGTGCAGGGCGTAGAGACCGCGAGCGATCTGCTCCACCATCTGGCGTACGGTCTCGATGTCCGGCGCCGGGTTGTCCCTCAACCACTGTGCCAGGGTCTGGCCCTCGATGTATTCGGTGACCGTGTACAGGTAGCCCCGCGGCCGCTTGCGGGGGCCTGCCGCCATCACGTGCGGATTGTTCACCCGCCGGGCAATCCACTCTTCCAGCAGGAAACGCTCCAGGTAGGCCGGGTCTTCCCCCAGGTCGATGGAGGGGGTTTTCAGGATCACCCGTTCACCGCTGTCCGGATCCGTGGCCAGGTACACATGACTGCGGCTGTTGGCGTGCAGTTCACGCTCGATTCGGTAACCGTCGAACTCGGCGCCGGCGCCAAGCACCGGCGGCAGGGGCAGGTCCTCGATCTCCCGGGCCAGGTCCTGGCCGCTACTGCGGGACAGCTCGTCGACCCTCACCAGCTGCAGGCTCAGATTGTCGCCACTGCCATTGTCGTAGGCCTGTTGCACGATGCTGCGGGCGGCCTGGTCCAGATCATCGGCAAAACGGTCGATGGTGGCGAGGATGGCGGCGGCGTCCACATGCTCGTAGACCCCGTCAGTGGCCAGCATGAACAGGTCCTCCACCTGCAGGGGCAGGGCCCGGTGGTCGAATTCCACCATGGCGTCCACCCCCAGGGCCCGGCTCAGGTAACTCTTTTCCCGTGAAACCCACAAGCGGTGATCATGAGTGAGCTGTTCCAGAGCCTGGTCCCGCAGCCGGTAGATACGGGTGTCGCCGGCGTGGAACAGATAGGCGGTGGAGGCTTTCAGTACCAGCACGCTGAGGGTGCAGGCGTAGCCCCGGTCCCGGTCGTAGCGGTAAGGGCTGCCGCAGGTCTGGCTGTAAAGCCAGGCATTGGTGGCGGTCAGCACCCGGTTGACCGAATGCCTGACGGACCAGGCTTCGGAGGTGCAGAAGTAGTCATCCAGCACACTGCGCACCGCGGTCTCGCTGGCGATGTGGCTGACCTCGCTGGAGCTGATGCCGTCGGCCATGGCCAGGGCCACGCCCTTGAGGTGTAGCTGGGGCTGGGCCGGCTGGTGGCAGCCATGACAGTCCTGATTGACGGGTTTACGGCCCTTGTCGGAATACTGGCCCAGGGATACACGCAATTGTGGCTTCATGGTGTAAAAGGGGCCGCCACCCGGTGGCGGCCCTGAATCTGCGACCTGATCAGGCGGACACGGGCTTGGCCGCGGGCTGCTTCACCGGCCGCTTGGCGCCGGTGCGCACGTGGGTGGTGTACAGGGTCAGGCCGGTGAACGCCAGGCCGCCCACCAGGTTGCCCAGAACGGTGGGGATCTCGTTCCAGAAGAAGTAATCCATCACCGAGAAGTTGCCGCCGACGATGATGCCGAAGGGGAACAGGAACATGTTCACCACCGAGTGCTCGAAGCCCATGAAGAAGAACAGCATGATGGGCATCCACATGGCCAGCACTTTGCCGCCCACGTTGGTGGAGATCATGGCACCCACCACACCCATGGAAACCATCCAGTTGCACAGCATGCCCCGGAAGAAGATGGTCATCCAGCCGGCGGCGCCATACTCGGCGTAACCCAGGGTGCGGGCCTCGCCCACCCCGGCGATCTTCTCGGCCACCGCGCCGGGCTCAACGTTGAAGCCGTAGGTAAAGACAAAGGCCATCATGAAGGCCACCGTCAGGGCGCCGGCAAAATTGCCCAGGAATACCCAGCCCCAGTTCCTCAGAATGGCCTTGGGGGTGACGCCGGGACGCCGGTCCAGCAAGGCCAGCGGGGTCAGCATGAAAACCCCGGTGAGCAGGTCGAACCCCATCAGGTAGAGCATGCAGAAGCCGATGGGAAACAGAAGGGCGCCCACCAGGAAGCTGCCGGACTCCACTGCGACGGTGATGGCGAAAACCGCCGCCAAAGCCAGGATGGCGCCGGCCATGTAGGCGCGGATCAGGGTGTCCCGGGTGGACATGTGAATCTTGGATTCACCGGCGTCCACCATCTTGGTGACGAATTCCGAAGGAACCAGATAAGACATTGTGTTACCTCGTGCTTGATTGAAAGTGTTCAGTACCGCAAGTGCAATCACGGCCCTGTGCGCGGTGGCTGGCGGCCAATCCGGTTGCGTCAGGCATAAAAAAACGGTGTCCAGAGCACGCCCGCCATGCGGGTGAGCTTTGGACACCGTTGTCCCGGAACCGCCCGGCTCGTTAGCGAGCCGGCCGTCGATCATCATTCGCTGTATTCGGGTTCCACCAACGCAAGGCCCATGCCGGTTTGGCTAACTTGCTGAAATAAAGTCTCTAAAGCCGCATCGATGCCATCGGCGTGTCCCTGCCGACGTCAGGAGTCGTTGGTGACTGCACCGTATTGGGTCACAGGTGGCGCCGATGAAGCGGGTGTGCCTCAACTTGGATCGCGACCAGCGGCGGTGGCAGTGACGCCCATTCGCCTGCCGGGCTGTTGCCCCGGCCGGGGCTCGTCTATAACTGAAGGTAGGAGGGGTTGTCCGGCTGGCGGCGTGGCCCCGGGGCGACGGGAGGCAAACCATGGGCGAGCTTTCAGTGGGGCTCAAGCATCATCTGTTGATCCTGGCACCGAGTCTGGTGGACGAGTTGGAGGACTTCGGCCTCGCCAATGTCGTGGCCTCCGGCGCCCTGGATGAGCACGAAGTGGAGCAGGCGTTTTTTACCGCCCGGGGACTGGCCAACTGGCTACCGGAGGACCCCGATGCGCTTGCCCCGGCGGACTGGGAAGCGCTGATGGTGGCGGTCCACCAGCTCCGGCGGGTGCTGGATGTGATCGAGAAGGAGACCTTCGAGGCGGTGGCCCGGGAGGCCCGCTCGGTTACCGCCGACAGGGCCCGCCAGGATCTGCGGGCAGCCTTTGAGGCCAAGCGGGCAGAGGGGGAAGTGGATTTCCGCCTGCATGGGCTCAGCAGAACCGAACCGAAGGCCAGTGGCCAGGACCCTGCCGTCCAGGAGGCCTTCCGCCGCAAGCGGACCGAGCGCCACCGCCTGCTGCTGGGGTTCGACGACGACGGCCTGAGCCCCGCCGAGTCGGTGATCCTGGCCGACGCCCGGGGGCTGGCCAACGCCGTCATGGTGGACGGCGTAACGGACAACCGCCTGGACGCCCTGCTGGCCATGACGTCGGTGTTTATAGAGATGGTCAGCATGCGGCGTAACCCCGGGGTGCCGGATGCCATCCGGAAGACGTTCACACGGATGAGTACAAAAGCGGTGATGGCCCTGGGCGCCATCGTCTACCGGGACGAATACCACCGGGCCAAACAGGCCCTGGCGCTGTCGAGCCTGCCGTCGGATCTATGAAGTCCCCGCCTGGCCTGCCGGTCGGGCCGGTCAACAAAACGTCACGCCCCGGTCATTGAACGCCGTAACACTCTCCCTGCGGTATCATTCTTTTCATAAGGAGATGATTATGGCATGGCACGCAATCATGGCACTGGCAGTTGCACTGGTCATGGCCGCCAGCCCGGAGCTGGCACTGGCGGCGCAGGGGCAGTCGGAGGCCGGGACTCCGCCCGGCCTGCAGAAACTCAAGCAGATCCAGGAGAGACTGCAGCAGCGGATGGATCGGGGCGCCCCGGACGTTGAGCTGGGCCCGCGGCCCTACTGGCTGGTGGCGGACATGGACGAAGGACCACTGAAAGAGCGGCTGCAGGCCTGCCGGACCCACAACGTCAGGCCTTCGGACTTCTCCATCGGCCATCGCGGCGCGCCGCTGCAGTTTCCCGAGCATACCCTGGAGTCCTATGTGGCGGCGGCGCGGATGGGGGCCGGCATCCTTGAGTGTGATGTCGCCTTTACCAAGGACCGGGAGCTGGTCTGCCGCCACTCCCAGGCCGACCTGCACACCACCACCAACATTGTCACCATCCCCGAGCTCAATGCCAAGTGCACCCAGCCTTTCGTGCCGGCGGACCCGGCCAATGGTATCCAGGCCCAGGCAGAGTGCCGGACCAGCGACCTGACGCTGGCGGAATTCAAGACTCTGGAGGGCAAGATGGACGCCTTCAATCCCATGGCCACCGCCCCTGAGGAATACCTTGAGGGCACCGCCGACTTCCGAACCGACCTCTACGCCAGTCGCGGGACTCTGCTGAGCCACAAGGAGAGTATCGAGCTGATCCGGTCCCTGGGGGTCAAGTTCACCCCCGAGCTGAAAACGCCCGTGGTGGCCATGCCCTATGAGGGCGAGTACAGCCAGCAGGACTACGCCCGCCAGATGATCCAGGACTACATTGACGCCGGTGTGGACCCGGAGGACGTCTGGCCCCAGTCGTTCCGGCTTGACGACGTGCTCTACTGGGTCAACGAGACCCCGGACTTCGGCCGCCAGGCGGTCTTCCTGGATGAGTCGCAACTGACGCCGGAGACCAGCTCCCTGGCCTACATGGAAAGTCTCAAGTCCCAGGGTGTGCAGGTGCTGGCACCGGCGCTGTGGAAAATGCTGGCATTGGACGGCCATCAGCGCATCGTGGCATCCGAGTACGCCCGCAACGCCCGTCAGGCGGGCCTGGACCTGATCGCCTGGACCGTCGAGCGCAGTGGTCCGCTGGCGAACGGCGGCGGTTGGTACTACCAGACCGTGACCGACGCCATCAACAACGACGGGGATGTCCTGACGGTGATCGATGTGCTGGCCCGTGAGGTTGGCGTCATCGGTATCTTCTCCGACTGGCCCGCCACCACAACCTTCTATGCCCACTGTATGGCCGGACGCGGACAACCCTCCGGCGAGCGGTAACCCCGAAGGCCCCGGGGCCGGCGGTCGTTTTGCCGCGGTCCGGGGCTGTTTTGATTTGTAACGGCTGCTGCCTTCCCAGCTCCGGGCTGCTTGCCCACGACCCCGGGCTTCTCTCGCCAGAATGTTTGAAAGTTCTTTAAAAACAGGTACCTGACGGCCTTTCGTTGGAGCCGCCTGGCGTTACGGAAAGTATCATCGGATGGCGGGTTGTAAGCGTCATTTTCTTGGCGATTCGGCCCTTCAAAACGGCGAAACAGAGCGCAACGGTGCTTCGCCGGTCGCCGTATAGTTTTTGCACAGTGTCAATTATCTGGTGCAAAAACATGTCAAATCACGGCAAAAAATTGTTGAAGCAGGGACTGCTGACCATCACCATGGCGGCCCTGCTCTCCGGTTGCGGCCTTGATGGTGACCAGGAGGCCAGCGATGTCAGCAGCCAGGCCGGCAGCGCTGAAACCGGTGTCCGCGTGACCGGCACGGCCATGAAGGGCGTCATCCAGGACGGCCTGGTGACGGCAAACCGGCTGCTGGCGGATGCGGATGGGCGGTACCAGCTGGATCGTTTCGCGGCCAAGCCGGTACGTACCGGTCAGGACGGCCACTATCAGCTGAAACTGCGAGGTAACGCCAGTGGGTGGGCGCTGGTGGAGCTACGGGCCGATACCGCCACCCGAATGATCTGCGACGTGGTGCCGCGTTGTGACCAGCCCGGCACAGCAGGGGTGGCGTTTGGCGAACCCCTGACCCTGGCCAGCGATTTTGTTCTGCGGGGCGCCGGCGACCTGGCGCGTGAAACCGTCTATCTCACACCCCTGGCCCACCTGGCCGTGGCACTGGCCGAGCGGGAGCCCACCGGGCTGTCGCCAGCGGCCCTGGCGTCCGCCTACCAGTCGGTGGAAGCGTGGTTCGGCCTGGCGCCGGGCGCCCTGTTGCTGGCGCCGCCGGACCTGACCAGACTGGACGAGCTTTCGGACGTGTCCGCCGACGCCCTGCAGGTGGCCATCACCAACGCCGCCTTCCTGGCACTGGTGAACGACAGCAGTCAGTGGAGCAGCATCGCCGAGGTACTTGCGGACATGGCCGCGCAGGTGGCGGCCGACGGCCGTATCGACATCATGGGTTCAGGAACCAACCTGGCCCTCGCGGACCTGGTGGCTGCGGCCGCCCTGCAGGCCGCCGAATTGCAGCAGGTGGTGGATTCCAGCCTGATCAGCCAGAAGCTGGTGGTGGTGGAGTACCGCAATGTGCAGCGCTTCAAGACGATTGCCGATGTCTACACGGTTCCCGATACAGGCGTGGAACTGGTGGACAGCGTTGACACCACCGAAACCCCGGCCGGCACTGGCACCGAACCGGCCCCGGGCACCGGGGATACCTCTGCCGATAGTGCCGATTCGCAAACAGACACCACCGTCACCGCGGAGACTGACGGCACCACGACCACCGGCGACCTGCCAGCCACCGACTCCACAACGGAGACGTTCGTGCCGGCGGACGCCGCACTGCTGAGCTGGACGGCGCCTCTGACCCGGGAGAATGGCGAGAGCCTGAGTATGGGGGAGATTGCCGGCTTCGAGGTGGTCTACGGCACCTCTGCCGATACCCTGGATCAGAGTCTGGCGATTGGCGACGCGTCGGTGGATCAATTGCTGGTGGACCAGCTCAGTCCCGGCACCTGGTACTTCGCCATTCGCACGCTCGACACCGACGGCAACCGCAGCCGCCTGTCGGAGGTGGTCAACAAACAGATCACGTTGTAGGTCTCAGTAACCGCCGCTGCCGTCCTGGTCTTCCTGAGTGGGCAGTGGCTCCACCGTGGTGGTGCCGTTGCTGGGGGTCGCCGGGTCGTCCCGGATGACCACCATCACCGCGGTGACGATAATGGCCGCGGCGGCCGCGACCACCAGCAGGGCGCCGGTCCGCCTGGGAAAGTTGGGCGCCAGGGGGCGGCCGCACTCCGGGCAGCGCTTGACGCTCTCGGTGGCACTGTGACCGCAATGTCTGCATAACCTGTGACTCATGGTGGGTTTGCCTCCGATTTTTCGCGCACCTGATTCCAGATTAGGTGCCAGCGCTCGCGGCCTCAAATCAGACCCTGACGCTGCGGCGTCTCTAAGGCTACAATGGCGGGCTTTTCGTCCCCCATTGAAGAGGCCCTGCCTGTGTTTCTGGCCTATCTCAACGCACTTTTCCCCGTTGTTGTCTGCGCCGCCCTGGGTTTTGGCCTGGCCCGGTCCACCAGCCTGCTGGATGCGCCGGCGCTGTCGCGGCTGGTGACACTGATCGGCCTGCCGGCGCTGATCCTAAGCGCCCTGCTGGGTATGGAGACCGACGTCTGGACCGTTTCCGATACGGTGATGGCCATTGTCGCGGTACTGGCGCTGTCCGCGGTGGCGGGTGCGGTGGTGCTGAAGCTGGCGGGGCTGGAAGTGCGCGGCTACCTGTCGATGCTGGTGAACCCCAATACCGGCAATCTCGGCATTCCCCTGGTCTATTCACTGCTGGGGGAGTCGGCACTCATCCATGCGGTAGTGATTTCCACCGTGGTGCAGGTCAGCCACTTCACCCTGGGGGTCTGGCTGCTGTCGGGCGCCTTCTCGTTGCGCACGATTCTGTCCAACGCCTCCATCATCGCCCTGCTGGCTGGCCTGGCCTGGGTGGCCACCGGCTGGCCGGCCCCGGTGGCGGTGCTGCAGACCGTGGAACTGCTGGCGGGTATGACACTGCCGGTGATGCTGCTGTT
>NZ_JAWVZL010000112.1:0-8846 GCF_033722195.1 Marinobacter sp. | reverse complement strand
GGTCTTTTTCCAGGGCCACAGTTCCCCCGGGATCTATGCACGCTCCTTCCTGGAGGGGCGCCTCAACGAAGACCAGCTGGACAATTTCCGGCGTGAAGTGGACGGCAGGGGACTGTCTTCCTACCCGCACCCCTGGCTGATGCCGGATTACTGGCAGTTCCCCACCGTTTCCATGGGTCTGGGCCCGATCCAGGCGATCTACCAGGCCCATGTCATGAAGTACCTCCACAGCCGCGAGCTGATCGACAAGGGTGACCGCAAGGTCTGGTGTTTTATCGGTGACGGCGAGTGCGATGAGCCCGAAACCCTGGGCTCCATCTCCATGGCCGGCCGGGAAAAGCTGGACAACCTGATCTTCGTGGTCAACTGCAACCTGCAGCGCCTCGATGGCCCGGTGCGCGGTAACGGCAAGATCATCCAGGAGCTGGAGGGCATCTTCCGCGGTGCCGGCTGGAATGTGCTCAAGGTGGTCTGGGGCCGCATGTGGGACCCGCTGTTCGAGAAAGACACCGACGGCATCATGCAGAAGGCCATGGATGAGGTCTGCGACGGCGACCTGCAGAACTTCAAGAGCAACGGTGCCGCCTACACCCGCAAGAATTTCTTCGGCCGTTACCCCGAGCTGGCCAAGATGGTTGAGGATCTGTCCGATGAGGACATCAAGAAACTCAACCGCGGTGGTCACGACCCCTACAAGGTGTACGCCGCCTACCATCGTGCCGTGCACAAGAACCAGGGGCGGCCCACCGTAATCCTGGCCCACACCATCAAGGGCTATGGCTTTGGCGAGGCGGGCGAGGCCCAGAACACCGCCCACTCCCTGAAGAAACTGGATGTGGAGGCGCTCAAGAGCTTCCGTGACCGGTTCGCCATTCCGCTGAAGGACGACGAGCTCAAGGACGTGCCCTACTACCGGCCGGCACCGGACAGCCCGGAAATGGTCTACATGCGCAAGCGCCGGCAGGACCTGGGCGGTTTCTATCCCAAGCGCCGCAAGGACAGTCAGCCGCTGCAGATTCCGGAACTGGACATCTTCAAGACCCTGACCGAAGGCTCGGACGGTCGCGCCATTTCCACCACCATGGCCTTTGTACGGCTGCTGACAGCGCTGACCAAGGACAAGCGGGTCGGCAAGCGGGTGGTGCCCATCGTGCCGGACGAGGCCCGTACCTTTGGTATGGAAGGCATGTTCCGCCAGCTGGGGATCTACACGTCCGAGGGCCAGAAGTACACGCCCCAGGATCGTGACCAGATCATGTACTACAAGGAGGACAAGAAGGGCCAGATTCTCGAGGAGGGCATCAATGAGGATGGCTCCATGGCGGCCTGGATGGCGGCGGCCACCTCCTACAGCGTCAACGACTTCCCGCTGATTCCGTTCTACACCTTCTATTCCATGTTCGGCTTCCAGCGCGTGGGTGACCTGGCCTGGGCTTCCGGTGACATCCAGGCCCGGGGCTTCCTGGTGGGGGGCACCTCCGGTCGCACCACCCTCAACGGCGAGGGTCTGCAGCACCAGGATGGCCACAGCCATGTACTGGCCAATACCATCCCCAACTGCATCGCCTACGATCCGGCCTACGCCTACGAGCTGGCCGTGGTGGTCCATGAAGGCATGAAGCGCATGTACGAGCGCAACGAAAATGTCTTCTACTACGTCACCATCATGAACGAGAACTACGAGCAGCCGGCCATGCCCAAGGGTGTCGAGGAGGGCATCATCAAGGGCATGTACCTGTTTGAGTCGGTGAACCTGCAGGGCAACAAGAAGTCGCCCCGGGTCCAGCTGCTGGGCTCCGGTGCCATCCTCAACGAGGTGCGGGCCGCCGCCCAGCTGCTCAAGGACGACTTCAACGTGGGCAGTGACGTCTGGAGTGTCACCAGTTTCAACGAACTGGCCCGGGACGGCCAGCACGTGGACCGCTGGAACCGTTTCCACCCGGATGACAAGCCCCGCAAGGCCTACATCACCGAGTGCCTGGAGAAACAGCACGGTCCGGTGGTGTCCTCCACCGATTACATGAAGCTGCACTCCGAGCAGGTCCGGGCCTATGTGCCGGGTACCTACGTGACTCTCGGTACCGACGGCTTTGGCCGCAGTGACACCCGCGAGAAGCTGCGCAGCTTCTTCGAAGTGGATCGCTACCATGTGGTGGTGGCGGCTCTGACGGCGCTGGCACGGGAAGGTGAAGTCAAAGGGGACAAAGTCCTCGAGGCAATGCGCAAGTACGGCATTGATCGCAACAAACCGAACCCGGTGCAGAGCTAAGGAGTCCGCCATGAGTGAACAGGAAATCAAGGTTCCCGATCTCGGCGGCGCGGATGAAGTCGAGATCATCGAAATCACCGTCAGCGAAGGGGATTCGGTTGAGGAGGAGGATTCCATCCTGACGGTGGAGTCCGACAAGGCGTCGGTGGATCTGCCGTCCCCTGCCAAAGGCAAGATCACCAAGATCTCCGTCAAGGTGGGTGACAAGGTCAGTGAAGGCGATGTGGTCGGCATGATCGACGTCGCCGGAGATGGCGATGGCGAGGAGTCCGAGTCCGGTCCCGAAAAAGGGGAAGCCTCCGGGTCCGGCAAGGAAGAAGCCGGCGCGGACGAATCCGATGCCAGTGAGAGCAAATCCGAGGACCGCCAGGCCAAGAGCAAGCCGAAGAAATCCTCCGGCGGCGGCGAGCGCAAGGAAACCGTGAAGGTGCCGGACCTGGGTGGTTCCGACAATGTTCCGGTGATCGAGATCAACGTCAAGGAAGGCGATGTGGTGGCCGAGGAGGACCCGCTGGTCACGGTGGAGTCGGACAAGGCCACCATGGAGATCCCGTCGCCCTTCGCCGGCAAGATCGCCAAGTTGCTGATCGCCGACGGTGACAAGGTCTCGACCGGCGACGACCTGCTGGAGATGTTGGTCTCCGGCGGCGAAGAGCAGGAGGAAGAGCCCGAGGAGGAGGAAGCAGAGCCACGGGAGGAGAAGTCCTCCGAGGGCAAGTCTTCCGGTGAGGAGAAGCAGGAGGGCAAGACGCAGGGCAAGGCCACCGGTGCCGAAAAAGCCACCAGCGGAGAGGGCCGTGCGCCCCAGGCCGAGCCCGAGATGCCGTCCGCCGGCACCCGGGTCCACGCCGGCCCGGCGGTGCGCAAGCTGGCCCGTGAGCTGGGCGCTGATCTCACCCAGATCAAGGGCAGCGGACCCAAGAGCCGGATACTCAAGGACGATGTCCAGGCCTACGTCAAGAAGCGCCTGAGCCAGGTCCAGGAAGGCGGGTCGGTCTCTGCGGGCGCCGGTATTCCCGGGGTCAAGCTGCCGGACTTCAGCAAGTTTGGTGAGATCGAGCGGGAAAGCATGTCCCGCATGCAGGTTGCCACCGCCAACAACATGCAGCGCAGCTGGCTCAATGTCCCCCACGTGACCCAGTTCGACGAAGCCGACATCACCGAGATGGAGGACTTCCGCAAGAGCCAGAAGCATGCCGGCGAGAAAAAAGGCATCAAGATGACGCCGCTGCCGTTCCTGCTCAAGGCCTGTGCCACCGCGCTGGTGGAGCTGCCGCAGTTCAATGTGTCCTTGGACATGGACCGCAAAGAGGTGATCCACAAGCGCTACATCCACATCGGCATCGCAGTGGATACGCCCGCCGGCCTGATGGTCCCGGTGATCCGGAATGTGGACCAGAAGGGCCTGTGGGAGCTGGCCCAGGAAGCCCAGGAGCTTGCCGGCAAGGCCCGTGACAAGAAGCTCACCGCCGCTGAAATGCAGGGCGCCTGCTTCTCCATCACCAGCCTGGGGGGCATCGGAGGCACCGCCTTCACGCCCATCGTGAACACGCCGGAGGTGGCCATTCTGGGGGTCTCCAAGGCGGCCATGAAGCCGGTGTGGGACGGTTCCGCGTTCCAGCCCAGGCTGATGCTGCCGCTGTCGCTCTCCTACGACCACCGCGCCGTCAACGGTGCCGATGCGGCACGCTTCACGGCACTGCTGAGTCAACTGCTGGGAGACATCCGGCAGCTGCTGCTCTAGGTCGCAGGGTCGTCGAAGTGCCCGCGTGACCGCTATGGCGGCCGCACGGGTGTCTAACCGCTCTTACCCCTGGCCCTGCCCTGTGTTGCCCGCCAAGGCTGCCACACAGGCGCGCAGGGCCATGGTGTTTGGCGAGCAAATGGTCTAGCGTCCAGGTTTCCGTTCAAGCCTGGAGTTGAATATGTCCGTTGCCCAGACGCTCGCCCGCCCATTCACCCTCGCCAATGGCCAGGCCCTGCCCAACCGCTTTGCCAAGTCCGCCATGAGTGAAACCATGGGCACCATCGATAACCGGGCCACGCCTGCCCTGGCCACCCTGTACGGCACCTGGGCCGACGGCGGCACCGGCCTGCTGATCACCGGCAACGTCATGGTGGATGGCCGCCACATTGGCGAGCCCAGGAACGTGGTGCTGGAGGATGAGCGGGATCTTGCCCTGCTCAGGAGCTGGGCGCAGGCCGGCACCCGGGCCGGCAACCAGCTCTGGATGCAGCTCAACCACCCCGGCAAGCAGAGCCCGAAAATGCTCAACCGTGACCCGGTATCCCCCAGTGCGGTGCCTTTCCGCAAGGAGCTGCAGGGCATGTTTGCCACTCCCAGGGCTCTCACCGGCGAGGAAATCCGGGACATCATCCAGCGTTTTGCCACCAGTGCCGCGATCGCGCAGAAGGCCGGCTTCAATGGGGTTCAGATCCACGGGGCCCACGGTTATCTGGTGAGCCAGTTCCTGTCGCCGCACCATAACCAGCGCAGTGACGAATGGGGCGGCTCGCCGGAAAACCGCAGGCGTTTCGTGCTGGAGATCTATCGCGCCATCCGGGCCGCCACCGGCGCCGGATTCAGTGTCGGTATCAAGCTCAATTCCGCCGATTTCCAGCGTGGTGGCTTCACCGAGGCGGAATCCCTGGATGTGATCTCGGCCCTGGCGTCGGAGGGCATCGACCTGGTGGAGATCTCCGGCGGCAACTATGAGAACCCGGCCATGGCCAAGGGCACCAGGGCCAGCACCCGCGAGCGCGAGGCCTACTTTCTGGAGTTCGCCGAGCAGGTCCGTCAGCAGGTCAGTGTGCCGCTGATGGTGACCGGCGGTTTCCGCAGCTCCACAGGCATGGCAAAGGCCCTGGAAAGCGGCGCAACGGACCTGGTCGGGCTGGCCCGACCGCTGGCGGTGGAGCCGGACCTGCCCAAGCGGATTCTGGCGGGAGAGGAGGTCACAAGCCTGGTCCGGCCCATCACCACCGGCATCAAGGCCATCGACAATCTGGCGCTGATGGAAGTGAGCTGGTACACCCGCCAGCTCGACCGTATGGGCCGTGGCAAGGCGCCGAGGATCCATGACCGGGGCCTGCTGTCCTTGATGGAGGTGCTGGCGGTGACGGCAACCCGGGGCATCCGAACCCGACTGCGGGCGTAGCAGGGTCTCAGGCCGAGCGCAGCAGGTGCACGGCGAACCAGGCCTTTGGGTCCGTCCAGCATTCGACCGGGGCCAGGCCGGCACTTTGGGCCAGTGCCAGGAAGGTGTCCGGCTCATACTTGTAGGAGCTCTCGGTGTGAATCGAGTCTCCCGGTGCCAGCCGGCGCCGGAGATCGCCGGCCCGCAACTCGGTTGCCCGGCGGCAGACCAGGTGCATCTCGATCCGGCCTGCCGCCTCATTGTAGAAGGCCTCATGGCGAAAGGCCCCGGGTTTCAGTTCGCAGTCGAGGCGATGGTTGAGATGGCTCAGCATGTTGAGGTTGAAGCGGGCGGTCAGGCCCTCGCTGTCGTTGTAGGCGGCCTCCAGCGTGGCCCGATCCTTGGGCAGGTCGGTGCCGATCAGCAGGTGACCACCTTCGGCGGCCAGGTCTCGAAAGTTTGCCAGCAGGTCGCGGGCCTGGTCCGGGTCGAAATTGCCGATGGTGGAGCCGGGGAAGAACACCAGGCGGCCGGCTTCCGGCACCTCGGGAGGGAGGCTACGGCACTGGACGAAATCGCCGCAGATTGCGTCCACGGTCAGCTCCGGGTGGCTTGCCGCCAGCCGGCCACAGCAGGAAACCAGGTAGTCGCGGGAAATCTCGATGGGGGCGTAGTGCTGCAATTGAGCGTCCTGGAGCAATGACATCGCCTTCTCACAGCTGCCGCTGCCAGGTTCCACCAAGACCCGGCGGTTGGCCACCCGCGCCAGCATCTGAGGCAGGAATCTATCGAAAATGTCAGCCTCGACCCGGGTGGGGTAGTACTCTGGTGTGCGGGTGATGGCGTCAAACAGGACGGAGCCCCTGGCGTCGTAGAAAAACTTGGGGTGCAGCCAGGGCGATTCCGCGGAAAGCCCGGTCTTTACCAGGTCAAGATCGTCCTCGCTGGCCTGGCTCAGATGGTGGACTCTGAGGTTCCGGGGCGACTGGAGCCGGCTTTTCCCGCCATCGGCGAAACCTTCCATGGGCTGCGTTCTCCTGAAGGGGTGATACCCGGTCACGTTATCCCGTCCGGGGGCGATTACAGGTCCGCGGATGTGGCGTCCCGTGCCAGGCGAAGGCCGGTGAATTGCCAGCGGCTCTCCGGGTAGAAAAAGTTGCGATAGCTGGCACGGCTGTGGCCCGGCGGCGTGGCGCAGGAACTGCCCCGCAGCACGAACTGGCTGCACATGAACTTACCGTTGTATTCCCCGAGGGCGCCGCGGGCCGTCCGGTAGGCGGGGTAGGCGGCGTAGGCTGACGCCGTCCATTGCCAGACCTGGCCGAAAAGATCCCTGAGACCGGCTCCGGTGTCCGCTCCGGTCGGATGCAATGCCGGCGGCGTGCGAGCGGCCGCAGCATCGCCCTGATCCTGCCGGCAGGCGTGCTCCCATTCCGCTTCCGATGGCAGGCGGGCATCAAGCCAGCGGGCGTAGGCATCGGCTTCAAAGTAACTCAGGTGGCAGACCGGGTGATGGTCGTCCGGGGGCTGGTTGCCGTAGAGGGTGAACTGGCCTGGATGGGTGTCGTCCGGTTGCCAGTACAGGGGGTGGCGCCAGTCCTCCTGCTGGACCCGGCTCCAGCCATCGGAGAGCCAGAGTTCCGGGCGGCGGTAACCGCCATCCTCGATGAAGGCCCGGAACTCGCCGTTGGTGACCAGGGCCCGGGCCAGGGTAAATGGTTCCAGCCAATGCCGATGGCGAGGGCGTTCGTTGTCAAAACCGAAACCCTCGCCACGGGCCTGGCCGATCTCGACCAGACCGCCCTGGTAGGACTGGAAGCCGCCTTCAGCCGGGCGGGCCGGAGGCAGACTGCCACTCCGGTAGGCCGGCGCCAGGGGATTGCAGGCGAAATTGTACTTCAGGTCCGTGAGCATCAATTCCTGGTGCTGTTGCTCGTGATTCAGCCCCAGGGTGAGGCGCGCCATGATTTCCGGCTGTTTGAGTGCGGCCGGCTGGTCCAGCAGCGACACCATGCCCTGGTCCACATGATGCCGGTAGGCCAGTACCTCGGCCAGATCCGGTCGGGACAGAAGATGCCTTTGCGGACGGGGGTGCTGCTGGCCAACGCCGTTGTAATAGGAGTTGAACAGGACCTGGAAGCGGTCATCAAAGCCGCGGTAATCCGGTTTGAAGGGGCGCAGCACAAAGGTTTCGAAAAACCAGGTGGTGTGGGCCAGATGCCACTTCAGGGGGCTGGTCTCAGCCACCGCCTGCAGATTGCAGTCCTCGGATGTGAGGCCCTCGCAGAGCCGTTCGGAATAATCTCGTACCTGGCGAAAGCGCAAGCTGCCATCCACTGCGGCCCTGTCGAGCATGGCCTCGGTCTCCTTACCTGTCCGGTTCCCTGTCAGTCCTGACGCGCCGATGGTGAGGGTAAAGAACCGGTTCTGGATGTCTTTGACTTAAAGATACCGAAACACAAAGGGTGTTTTTTTGCAATCGGGGATGGCGATGTGGAGGGAGGCGGGTCCGATACCGGGTTTACCGATCCGGAACCCGCTTGCACCAAGGCAACCGATCAGGTGCCTTGATCCGATCAGTTTGCGAAGAACATGCCGTCAAAGTAACGCTGCAGGTCCTTCATGACGTGGATCTCGTGGGAATTGGTCAGTTCGAACAGAATGTCAGGATTCTTGGCGCGCTTCATAAGTCACCTCCGTTGGGGACAGACAGCTCAGAAATAAGCTTCTCCAAGCTGTCTGCATTGGCTGTGCCAGGAAATTTAACAGTAAAAGTAACAATGACTTAGAGTGTGGGCAATGTGGGTTTTACGTATATTCGGCAGTGCCTGTGCGCCAGGCCGGGGCGGATTGGGTGGCAGCGTGCACCACGAAAAAGCCCCGGTATCGCTACCGGGGCTTCTTGGCTAACACATGAGGCTGGCTCAGAAGTTGTACTGGCCTGCGAACAGGATGCGCATGGCATCGCCGTCGTCGCCGTTCTGGTTCTCACGCTTGAAGTAGCCGTACTCCACACCCAGGTTGGCGTTCTTCACCGGGGACCACTGGTAGTTCACCATGGCGTTCTGGTTGGTTTCGCTCTTGCCGCCGATGATGGCACCGGCGTTGGTGCCGTAATCGTCCTCGGCGTCGTCCCAGTCCACGGTCACCAGGCCATAGCCGATATTGATGCTGCGGCCGCCGCCCAGGTTGATGCCGGCACCGATGGTGCCGCCGTAGCCGGCGATGGTTTCAAGGTTGCCGTTTACCAGATAAGCATCTTCGGCACCGAAGTTTTCACCGGACCGGTACAGGTACGAGTTGGCACCGTCGGTGTAAGTCAGCGCGCCCTGGATGGTGAGCATGTCGGTGAGTGCCATCTTGGCGGCCACGAAGGTGGCAAAGCCCACCGCCGAATCATCTACCGAACCATTTTCCACATCGACCTGTTGAACCAGCAG
>NZ_JAWVZL010000111.1:0-9016 GCF_033722195.1 Marinobacter sp. | reverse complement strand
GCCCCATGTGACAAGGCGTGCCATGCACGCCGCAGGACGCGGGAGCGCAGCGACGGCGGGCCCGAAGGGCCGAGCACCGACAGGTGCGAGCAAAGTAGGTCATACCAGCGCAAAGCGCTGGCCGCGGCTAACTCCAAAGCGCGGCTCGCTCAGGTAAGGACGGGCGCCCCGTCTCGGGGTGCCCCGGGTCATCGTTGCAGCGCAACGCGCTGCCTTTGGACTCCTCCAGCCCCATGTGACAAGGCGTGCCATGCACGCCGCAGGACGCGGGAGCGCAGCGACGGCGGGCCCGAAGGGCCGAGCACCGACAGGTGCGAGCATAGTAGGTCATACCAGCGCAAAGCACATCTCACTCCTCCCCAGTATTGTCCAACAATCCCCTGATTTCCCAATCTATGACACCGCGCACAGTGACATTTTGTAAACCGCGTTAAGCTTGGTTACGAACTGGCCAGAACCCAAAAGACGCCAGCCCCAGAGACGCTCATCGACGCTCAACAAATACAAAGCTGTGGCACGGAAGCGCAGCAAAGAGTGGGATGTCATCATGGCTAGAAAAATCTGCCTTACTCCAGCCTTGCTATTGGCGCTGTCTGTCAGCGTCTCTGCTGAACTGCGTCCGATTTCCGATGAGGTCATGTCCGACGTGACAGGCCAGGCGTTCATCGCCATCGACCGCCAGTATCACCCCGATGTGAGCAATCAGACCTCTTACACCCGAGTGAACCTCGGCATGGATATAGACATCCAGACCAACGTGGATGTCCTGGAGATGGGGCGATACGACCGCGAGGGCGAAAAGCCGGGTTCCTCTGATGTCTACATCGAGGACTTTGCTCTCGGCTACATCAATAACCAGGCCTATTTCCGCGACAATCCGGAAGCACCCCGTCAGCGCAAGACAGACGGCAGTGCCTACGCCGAGAACGAAATCGTGCCCTTCAACATCAAGGACCCTTTCTTCGAATTCGCCTATGACGAGGCCACGGATGAGGTGACCGGCTTCCGTCTCGGGTTCGGTGATGCCATGGGTATTCTCTCCGGCAAGATCGAGACCCTGACCGGCAACGTCAATATCGACATCATCGACCGTGGCGAAGGTCTCAGCAACGCCGACTCCAACGGCAACTTTTTTGATCAGCTCATTGTGTTGCTTACGCCCCTGCTGGAAAGCGGCAGCCCGCTCGAGACCAAAGCAGAACTGGTGTATGGCGCCGAGGGCGACCCCAACATTGGTGAGCGCGACCCCATCCGGGCCGAGTACATCGGTATTCCGAACGGTGAGCGCTTCGTGCTGGAAGGCGCCAGCGGCTTTACCCGCTGGTCAGTGAAGAACCTGATCGGCTGGGGATCGAGCTCCGAGATCGAAGTGCCGGATTGCTCGTTCTTCAACTGCCCCGGAGGTGACATCTACGTCTACGCCCAGGATTGCCTGGTGCTGGGGATCGACTCCTGCTTCGACCTGGATATCTACAACAGCTTCCCCATCGGGCAGCTGGAAGAGGTCAACGGAGAGCGCCGTATTGTCGGCCCGGAAAGCGGAGCCTTCATCTCGTTCCAGACCAAGGACCTGGATTGGCTCAAAGATGTTCGCAAAATCGATCCGGAGGCGTCCGATTTTATCCGGACTACCGCCGGCGCCTTCTTCAACATTCCCAATGGCGCTACCGAAGTGAATCTGAACGAAGCACTGAACGGGGTCCAGCGTTACCGGACCGAATACATCGACCGTGGCCGGGGGCTGTTCTAAGGATGGATAGGAAAGCGCTCAAGGCGGCACCCCTGGGCCGAGTCCCGCGAGCTTGCCTGCTGGCATTGCTAGTGGGGGCCGGCCAGGCCAGGGCCGAGCTCCAGAGCCTGTCGGAGACCGAGCTGTCAGAGGTGGATGGTGCCGGCATTGGCCTGGTGCTGGAGAACTTCAAGTTCGCCCACGGGACCGATGTGGAGAATGGCCGGATCTTCAAAATTGGCGGGCTGAAAAGCACCGATGGCCGGGACGTGGAGATCGTGGTCAACAAGCTCTACATTGCCGGCTCCGGCAGCAACTACGGCGAGACCCTGGGGCCGGTGAACCTGGGCCGCTTGGTGAACCCTTTTTCAATCGACGTGGTGGACGGTAACACCATCGGTGTGCCGGACAAGGCCGTGCTGGAGATTGCCGCCCCCCGCATGCTGGATCCCTCGGTAGGCTTTGACTGTATGAGCGCGACCGCGGTGGCCGGCTCGGGGACCTGCGCCAGCCGTCCCGCCAGTGTGGACTATGCCAACGGCGAGCGGCCTGACGTGGGGCTGCAAATGAATGTAGCTGTCGGCGACGACCGCTCAGCCAATATCAATATTCACGCCAGGAGCGCCGTTATCGACGGCAGCTACCTCCGGCTCTGGGGCGACAACAACCGGCGCCAGATGGTGGGTCAGTTCAAGCTCAATTTCTATACCCCGGAGCTGTCCATCAATGCCTGCGAACAGGATGGCTCCAATTGTGGCTCCCGCATCCTGATGCAGAACTTTGCCCTGGAACTGGCGCTGGGCAACCAGCTCCAGCCGATGTTCTTCGATGTGGACGGCACCGGCAACTTTGTAGTGGAAGTGGCAGCCATCCGGCGGCCCCAGACCGGGGAAATCGGCGAGGACGGTCTGCGCAGCAGTAGCAACGCCGAGCGCTGGGACTTCTACGAGGATTACTACACCAACCCGGATTACCGAAGCAATCTGTCGATCGGCAACCTTTCGGTGGGAGACCGGAACTTCGGCTCGGCCCGGGTGGAGGGCATGCTGATCCAGCATCTCAAGATACAGACAAGGGATCTGGCACCATGATGGTTTCTGCGCGCCTTCTCGCCCTGACAGCACTGATAGCCACGACCCCGGTCACCGCGGAGCTGTCTCGTCTGAACGACGGGGACCTGGCAGCGGTTTCCGGCCAGGGTGGTATCTACCTGTCCGGGGATATCAGCATCAACGAACTGGGCGGGCCGATCCAGAACAGTTACTTTGGCAGCTGCAGCGATACCACCAAGAAGTGCGGTGCCCGGCTGGCCTATCGGGTCAAGGAAACCGGCGGCTGGATGGTATTGGACGACATTCGCGGCAAGTTCTCGTTCGAGGGTCTGACCCTGCGGGTGCGCAAGGTGGAGGACGGTTTCGGCGGTGACGGCGCCCTGTTCAACCAGGATGTGCTGGAAGTGGGGCTGCCGAACATCGTCCGCTATGACTCGGTGCAATTCAAGATCGCCGCCAGCAGCACTGCCAGGCCCACCGACCCGGGCTTCCAGCAAACCGACATCCTCTCTGTGGAGATGCAGGGAGACGTGATGCTGGAAGGCAACCTGCTGGTATTCCCGACGGGGAATCCATGATGCCAAGGAGGCCTGTCATGACCCAAGACCTCGCCCGGCTTCGGTATTGGCTGACGGCCGGTGCCGCCCTGGTGCTGGCAGCGCCCGTGGTCGCCGATATGCAGAGCCTGGACGAATCCGCCATGGCGGATATCAGCGGGCAAAGCGGGATCACCATGGAGCTCGACCTGAAGGTGGATGCCCACCGGATTTCCTACTTCGACGACGGCCAGGGTATCCACCTGGAAGATTTCCGGGTGGGCTCGGCGTCCGATCCGGCGGCCCCTGCTTACCACCGGGTGAAAATGGATATTGCCGCCGACGCCAGCCTTAACCTGGACTACCTGGTGGAAGACCGCCGGGTCGAATTCGGTGATATCCGGCTCGCCGGCGCTCCCGGCCTGAGTATGGGCGGTGTGTTCTTCGATCATACCCTGACCGGAACCCTGCGCCTGAGCCCCGGTGGCGCCCTCGGTGGCGACGGCTATACCTTCGACTCCGCCTACACCATGACCGGCGGCCGGCTCGGTTACCGCACCAACGGCAATGAAGTGTTTCTGGACGACATTACGATGGATGTGGCCGCGCTGGGCATGACCCTGGATCTGAGCGGCGACGCCCTGCTACTGAGCGCGCCCTCGGTGATCGGCTCCTACAATGTGGGCGCCATTCGCTACAGTGACAATCCGCTCAATCATGGCCGCTCCACCGATGCCGCCACCGGCCTCGCCCTGGCGAGTTACGGCAGCCTCAGTGGTGATTTCGACCTGTCCTCCGACACCGAGATCCGGGCCGGCGGCCGGGAAGGTGTGGAGGGTCTGCGGATCGACTCCAGCACCACCATCAACAGCGCCAACTTTCTCTACAGTGACGATGGCAATGCCCTGGCGTTCCGGGATATCACCGGCTCGTATCAGATCAACGACCTCCGACTGGACGTAACCCAGGACTGGCAGGGGCGGGATGCCCTGGGGCTCACGCTCGGCAGTCTCGCCGGGGATATTGATATTGGCCGCATCGAAATGGGTGGTAACGGCAAAAGCCTGGGCGCGCTTAACGTCAGTTTCCTGTTCCAGGACCGTATGTTTAACGGGCGGAACTACACCAACGCGGTTTACCTGCAGGGCGGCGGTAATGCCGACGCCGGCCCGCAGGGGTTGCGCATGGCCACCCAGTGGAGTCTGCAGCTGGCTGATTTCAGCTACACCGAAGACGGCAACCGGGTTATTTTCAGCGGCCTGCAGTCCTGGGGCCAGGGCGATGTCACGGTCGATGTTACCCGGGCCGGTGTCCAGGGGGGCACCGAGTTCTTCGATGGCTTGCGGCTTGGCTTTGAAGGGCTGGAGGCAGGCTACCGGCTCAATGGCCTGCGGGTGGGGGAAGAGGATGCCCCGCTGCAGGGCGGTACCGAATTGCTGCTGGCCCTGGGGATCTACCCGGCCTATGAGTTCGAGGTGGATGGCCACGTGACGTTGGGGGCGGGCGGTGCCACCGGCGAGGGCCTGACCATCAACTCGGACATCCAGATCACCAAGGGTCGTGCGGCCCTGATCGCCGCGCCCTACGATGAGGGCGCTGGCGAGGTGGCCCAGAAAGGGCTTTGGGCCAGTGACCTGAACTATGACATTCACGTTCGGGACATGACCGTCGATGTGACAGATGAGGGCTTTGCCATTATCAAGGGTGAAGCCTGGAGCACCATGGACATCGGCAACCTGCGGATCGGTGACAAGGAAACCGGCGGCAGTTTCGGCCGCTTTGTGGTGCAGAACTACGAGACCGGCAGTTCCATGACCATATCACCCGGAGGCGCCGGTGATGTCTGTGTCGGCGGCTCCGGGGCGGATTCGGCCAGCTGTTCCGCTTCCGGAGGCATCTGGGAGGCCCGAGGCGATGAGGGCATCACCATCCGTCTCAAGCAGATCTTTGCCAAGGCCATCAGTGAGACCCGGCGCAATGCCTTTATCTGGGAAACCAACCGGGCCCTGGGTCCGGATGGCCAGCCGGTGAACGGAACCGGTACCCAGCTGGTGCTGAACGATATACACACCAGCGACGGCGGCGATTTTGACGGCGACGGCATCGACGACAATACCTTCGGCATCCGCACCGATATCTCGGTGGACGTCTACCAGACCAAGGTGGTGAAAAAGCAGGACGGTGCCGATGCCGCCGGGGTGGTGGGCAGCCGCGGCGATGAAAAGATCATGGATGCCTCTGCCGCCGCCGGCTACCGGTATGTGACCGCTCCCACGGCCGGCGACCTGGAGAACCGCCCGCTGGGATTTGCGGTGCAGGCCCGCTCCCAGTTCAAGGAGCTGTCCATCAACAACGTGGACCTGGTGCATCCAACCGGTGGCGCCCAGACCGCCATTTACGGGGTCAAGCTGCAAAACTTCGACATCAAGGCCAATCTCACCGCAACCCCCATCCCCTGAGCCCTGAGGCTCGCCTATGACGCCTGCGCCGGGCCTGGTCCCGGCGCCTTTGTCTTTTGTGGCCTGCTGGTGTTTAATCCGCCGGTATCGCCCGCAATCTTCTGGAACTTTCAGCCAGGCCCGCTGCCATGACAACACAGGCTTTGATTCAGCTTCTGGCCGACGGCCAGATCCATTCCGGTGCCTCTCTCGCTGCCCGCCTGGGGGTCAGTCGCACCGCCGTCTGGAAGCAGGTGCGCCGGGCCCAGGACAAGGGGTACGACATCGAGACCCTCAAGGGCCGCGGTTATCGGCTGCTTGACCGGGTGGACCTTCTGGACCCTGCCGGTATTTTCGCCGGCCTGCCACCCGACCTGGCTCGCCCGGTGGATATCCAGGTGTTTGAGACACTTGACTCCACCAACGCCGAGGTGGCCCGGCAGCGGGCAACTGCCGCCAGCGGCAATGAGGCCGCCACCCTGGTGTGCATCGCCGATACCCAGACCGCCGGCCGGGGCCGTCGCGGGCGGCCATGGCAGAGCCCGGCCGGGGAAAACCTCTATCTGAGCCTGGGCTTGACCCTGCGGGGCGGTTTTGCCGCCCTGGAGGGGCTCAGCCTGGTGATTGGCGTGGCGATCGCCGATGCTCTGGAGGCCCTTGGCGTGCCGGATGTCAGCCTGAAGTGGCCCAACGATCTGCAGGTCAGTGGAGAAAAGCTCGCCGGCATCCTGATCGAACTTCAGGGCGAGCTGGAAGGCGCTGCCCAGGTGGTCGCCGGTATCGGTCTGAACGTGCATATGCAGCAGGCACCGGGGGTGGACCAGGCCTGGACCAGTCTCGCCCGGGTCGGTGAGGGCCGGCGCTGGCGCCGCAATCAGTTGGCGGCCGCACTGGTGGCCTCGGTCCTGAATGCCGTGGACCGGTTCGAGCGGGAGGGTTTTGCGCCCTTCCGGGCGCGCTGGCAGCAGCGGGATGTGTTCATGGATCGTGACCTGGTGGCGGTACAGGGCGACCTCCGGGGTCTTGGTTGCGGCATTGACGAGGCCGGCCATTACCGGATCCGGACCGACCAGGGCCTGCAGACCGTTCGCGCCGGGGAGATAAGCATGCGTGTGGTGTCATGAGATTACTGATCGATGCCGGCAATACCCGGCTCAAATGGCAGCTGGTCAGGGGCGAGACCTGCCTGGCCCGGGGTGGTGGCGACCTGGCCGGTGCGGACCTGTTCCAGGGCGCCAGCCCTCATCTGGGCGCCCTGACCCGCGTCGCCGTGTCCACGGTGGCTTCCGAGACCGCCTGCGAGACCCTGGCAGCGCGGCTCAAGGCCCTGACCCCGGCGCCTGTGTCCTGGTACTGGACGGAGCCTGCCCGAGGCGGCCTGACCTGCGCCTATGAACAGCCCCACACCATGGGGGCGGATCGCTGGCACGGGCTGTACGCGGCCTGGCGGCGTTATGGCGAGGCGGTTGCGGTACTGGATGCCGGCAGTGCCCTGACGGTGGACCTGGTGGATGCCGGCGGCCAGCACCTGGGGGGCTACATCCTTCCGGGGCGGGGCATGATGTTGCGCAGTCTTCGTCAGGACGCGGCGCGGATCGGCTTTGCCGACAGCCATGCCGGTTCCCTGCTGCCGGGCCGCTCCACCACCGAGTGTGTCCACCATGGCCTGCACTGGTTGTGGCAGGGTCTGGTGTCCCGCGTCGAGGCCGACTGTGAGCGTCTCGCTATCGGCCGGGTCTTGCTCACCGGCGGTGACGCCCCGGAACTGCAGGCCCTGGGTCTCAAGGCGGAGTTGCGACCGGACCTGGTGTTTGAGGGGCTGGCCGCCATCGATGCCGAGAGCCACCCGTGAGACTGCTCAAGACCCTGGCGCTGGCTTTTCTGGTGGCCAATATCGGCCTCTGGTTCGGCGCCGATCTGCTGCGGCCGCAGGGCTCGGCCGACGCGGGCAGCGGACGCCTGCCCCGGGTATCGGACCTTCAGGTGGCAGGGCCGGCGGAGCCGGTCAGCACCGACTCGTCGGCCTCCGGTCAGGCTTCTGGCCCACCTTTCAATCCTGTATTGGCGTCCCGGGACGAGGTCGCCGATGATGAGCCCGAACCGGGAGCGGACGTGTCGAGCGGGGCGCAAGCCGATCAGGTCCCTCCGCTCTGCCTGCAGGTTGGCTGGTTCGACACGCCGGAGCAGGCCCTGGCGGCGCGGGAAGACCAGGAACGGATACCGGCGACAGCCGAAGTCGTGGAAATCAGCCGGCCACTGCCGTCGTTCCATTGGGTGCTGCTGCCACCGGCCGAGAGCAGGGCGGCAGCCTACGAGCGCTTCCAGGAGGTTCGGGCCCGCGGTATCGACGCCTACCTGGTGACTGAGGGCCCGCAGGAAAACGCCATTTCCCTGGGCCTGTTCGAATCAAGGCGGGCGGCGGAGAACGTTTTGAGCCAAAGACAGTCACAGGGATTGGAAGCAATACTGGCAAGCTTCCCCCGAAATCAGATAAGATACGCGCTCTTTTTTGAGGCCACCGCCAAAGGCCCCGAAAACAGGGATTTGGCGGCGCTGGAACGCCTCGAAAGCGAATTTGAATCGGTGGTAAAGAGTCGCTGCGAAGGTGTTGCAACGCCTCAGAAAAATCCGTAGTATACCGCCCTCGCTGAAGAGGCGAATGTGGGCTGGCGTAGCTCAGTTGGTAGAGCAGCTGACTTGTAATCAGCAGGTCGGGGGTTCGATTCCGTCCGCCAGCTCCATTTTTAGGTTTTGAGGCAGGTTCTCGTGCAGTGAATCTGTTTTGGAGGGGTTCCCGAGTGGCCAAAGGGATCAGACTGTAAATCTGACGCGCAAGCTTCGCAGGTTCGAATCCTGCCCCCTCCACCACTTTATTGCTTTTGCGGGCATCGTATAGTGGCTATTACCTCAGCCTTCCAAGCTGATGACGCGGGTTCGATTCCCGCTGCCCGCTCCAGATTGCAGTACAGGTTTAATGCTCATGTAGCTCAGTCGGTAGAGCACATCCTTGGTAAGGATGAGGTCACCGGTTCAATTCCGGTCATGAGCTCCACTATTTGTCCGGTCAACGTTTCGGTCTTTGGTTGATTAGGGAGATTGGTCGAATGTCCAAAGAAAAATTTGAACGTAATAAACCGCACGTCAATGTCGGCACGATCGGCCACGTCGACCATGGCAAGTCGACGTTGACGGCGGCCATTGTGGAGGTCCAGAGCAAGAAGGGCTTGGCCAAGCCCATCTCCTACGCCGACATCACCAAGG
>NZ_JAWVZL010000110.1:0-9080 GCF_033722195.1 Marinobacter sp. | reverse complement strand
TCGCACCATTGCCGATTTCCTTCACCAGGCCGCGAAGGTTGGTGACCATGGTATCGAAGGCGGCCAGCAGCTTGCCGAATTCATCGCCCCGGTCGCTGTGAATCGTGACCGAAAGATCCCCGGAAGCCACCTTGCCGGAAACCTCCACCACTTCGTTGATGGGCCGGGTGATGCTGCGGGTCAGCAGCCAGCCCAGCAACGTGGCCAGCACCACCACGGTAGCGGCCGCAACCACTATGGTATTCATGGCGCTGCTGTAATCCTTCGCCATACGCTCCATCTGGACATCCTGAAGCTCATCCGCAGTGTCGGCTGCAAGACGCCCTTTCGCTGCCAGCTCTGCCTCAATGCCGGCAAGAACCTCCGAGGGCTGGTCGAGGCTGAGTGCCAATTTGTCGAGGAGTTTATCGTAGGCGTTCAGACTGTCCCGGATAACGGCCAGCCGCTGCTGGTCTTCAGGTATCTTAAGAGCGCCCTTGAGCGATATCGTTCTCTCGAATGCTGAGTTAACGAGCTCTTTGGCGCGACCGATGTACTGGGACTCTTGGCTGATAACAAAGTTTTTTTCGTCAGTGCGGGCATCCAGCACGTAGCTCTTGACCATGCTGGCATCAGCGACAACCAATGAGCGGTCGGCGTAGCCCTGAAGTGCAAGACCCGCCGTCGTTGCGATGATAATCGTCAGAAGCACGAGAGTTGCGAATCCGGCAGCGAGCTTCATGCCCACTGACAGACGATGGGTAAGTTTAGGCGTTGACATAGTTGGTCTCGGGACAATTGAGGCAGATTTATAAGCCGAAAGCCCCGGACATCAATGTCATGGGCCACTACACGGCCGAAGCGGGCTAGAGGGAACCCGCGTCAAGGCCGTGTTCAGAAGTTAGTACGCTTGTGTGGGGAAATCGATGTTACAAAAAATGTTTTTTTGTTGTCACTTTTGACCACTTAGGTGCAATCACATGTTTCAGCGGCCGGTGCCCGCCCAGTCCAGCGTCACCGGCCCGGCAGTTTCGCCGGCGAACAGGTGGCCCACCCGGGGCAGCGCGTAACAGGTATCGCCGCGCTTGGGTTCGCGCTGGTTGAATTCGGCATGACTGATACCCACTTCCCAGATCCGGTCGCTGTCCCAGCCGTCCGGCTTGAGCTCCACCCTCACCTCGGCGCCGATCAGGCTCACCGCCTCGACCCGGAACGGCAGGTTGGCCTCGGTGGTGGGCTCGTCCGCCAGCCGCACCTCGTGGGGGCGCAGGTAGAGCTGGGCGGTACGGGCGTCAGTGGCCATGGGCAGTGCGATCCAGGCGCTGCCCTGGCTGAGCCGACCTTCCAACACCTCGCCTTCCAGCACGTTGACGTGGCCGAGGAAGTCGAACACGAAGCGGCTGCGGGGGTGGGCGTACAGCTGTGTGGGCTCGCCCACCTGTTCGACCCGACCTTCGCTCATCACCACCACCTGGTCGGACAGCTCCAGGGCCTCCTCCTGGTCGTGGGTGACGAACACGCTGGTGAAGTGGAACTCGTCGTGCAGGCTGCGCAGCCAGCGGCGCAGGTCCTTGCGCACCTTGGCGTCGAGTGCGCCAAACGGCTCATCCAGCAGCAGGATGCGGGGTTTGGTGGCCAGGGCCCTGGCCAGGGCAATGCGCTGCTTCTGGCCGCCGGAAAGCTGGGCCGGGTAGCGGTTGGCCAGTTGCGGCAGCTGGATCATGTCCAGCAGGCGTTCCACCGTTTCCCTGATTTCGGTTTTGGAGGGCCGCTTGCCCCGGGGCAGCGACTCCAGGCCGAAGGCGATGTTCTGGGCCACGGTGAGATGCCGGAACAGCGCATAGTGCTGGAACACGAAGCCCACGTTCCGGTCCCGCACGTGAAGGGCACTGACGTCCTCGCCATGGAACAGGATGCGGCCGCGCTCGGCGGTTTCCAGGCCGGCGATGATTCGCAGCAGCGTGGTCTTGCCGGAGCCGGAGGGCCCCAGCAGGGCCGTCAGCTGGCCATCCGGAATGTGCAGGTCGATGTCGTGGAGGGCCTGGAAGTTGCCGAAGAACTTGTTGACCCCGTCGATCTGAATACTCATGTTTGTTCCCTGATAGCCGGCGCCTGGTTTTCTTCACGAGCCTGGCGCCATTCCACGAAGCCCTTGATCGCCAGCGTCAGAATGGCGATACCCGCCAGTAGCGAGGCGGCGGCAAAGGCCCCGACAATGTTGTAGTCCTGGTAGAGCAGCTCCACCTGCAGCGGCAGGGTATTGGTCTCGCCGCGGATGTTGCCGGACACCACCGACACCGCGCCAAACTCCCCCACCGCCCGGGCGTTGGTCAGTACCACGCCGTAAATCAGCGCCCACTTGATGTTGGGCAAGGTGACTTTGCGGAACAGCCGCCAGCCGGAAGCGCCCAGCACCACGCCGGCCTCCTCCTCTTCACTGCCCTGCTGCTGCATCAGTGGAATCAGCTCCCGGGCCACGAACGGGCAGGTCACAAACACCGTGACCATGACGATACCGGGCCAGGAGAACATCAGCTGGACGCCGTACTCGCTCAGCCAGCCGCCAAGCCAGCCGTTGTTGCCGTAGAGCAGCAGATACAGCAGGCCCGCCACCACCGGCGACACCGCAAACGGGATATCGATCAGGGTGATCAGCAGGCGCCGGCCGGGGAACTGGAAGCGGGTCACCGCCCAGGCCAGCGCCACCCCGAACACCAGGTTGATGGGTACGGTCAGCGCCGCCACGAACAGGGTCAGGCCAATGGCGTGGAGGGTGGTTTCCTCCAGCAGGTTATCGGCGTAGGTGGCCCAGCCCGCGCTGAAAGCCTCGGCAAAGATGACCACCAGCGGGATCACCAGCATCACCAGGGTGACCAGCAGGGCCAGCCCGATCAGCAGTCGGCGCACCCAGGGCTGCTCGCCAACACGGTGGTGGACGGTCCGGTTCATATCAGCCCATACCCCCACCCAGACGGCGCAGGTAGCGACCCTGCCAGAGGTTGATGGCGAACAACAGCAACAGCGAAGCCATGAGCACCACCGAGGCAATGGCGCTGGCGGCAGCGTAATCGAATTCCTGCAGCCGGATGAAGATCATCAGACTGGTGACCTCACTGACATAGGGCATGTTGCCAGCGATGAAGATGATGGCGCCGAACTCCCCCAGGCTGCGGGTGAAGGACAATGCTACGCCGGTCATCAGTGCCGGCCAGAGCGCCGGGAAAATCACCCGCCGGAAGACCCGACCGTCACTGGCACCCAGGCTCATGGCGGCTTCCTCGTCCTCCGCGGAGAGATCCTCCAGCACCGGCTGCACCGAGCGCACCACAAACGGCAGGCTGGTGAAGGCCATGGCCACCACGATGCCCAGGGGGGTGAAGGCCACCTCGATGCCCAGCTTGGCCAGGAACTGGCCGTACCAGCCGCTCTCGGCAAACAGGGTGGCCAGGGTAATGCCCGCCACCGCAGTCGGCAGCGCAAACGGCAGGTCCACCACAGCGTCAATCAAACGCTTGCCAAAGAAGTCGTAGCGCACCAGCACCCAGGCCAGCAGCAGACCGAAGACGCCGTTGAACAGGGAGGCCGCCAGGGCGGTCCAGAGGGTGACCTTGTAGGATTCCACCACCCGCGGGTCCGTGATCACGAACCAGAACTGGCTCCAGCCCATGCCAGAGGTTTCCACCAGCAGGCCGGTGACCGGCAGCAGCAGAACCAGGCTGACGAAAAACAGCGAAATGCCGAGACTCAGGGCGAATCCCGGCAATACCCGCCTTTGCCGCGGCCTGCGGCGGCTGCCGGGAGCGGCTGCCCCCGGCTGGGTGGAAGGTGGTAGCACGGTCGGGCCTTAGCGACGCTGCAGCTGGTCCAGCTTGCCGCCGCTGGTGAAGTGGGTCTCCATGGCCTTTTCCCAGCCGCCAGCGATCTCGTCAATGGACATCAGCTTGACCTCGGGGAAGCGGTCCGCCATCTCGGCCTTGACCGTCTCATCCAGCACCCGGTAGTTGAAGCCGGCCAGCATCCGCTGGGCAGGCTCGCTGTACAGGTACTCCAGGTAGGCCTTGGCCAGCTCCTCGGTGCCGTTGCGCTCGACGTACCTGTCGATCCAGGTGACCGGGAACTCGGCGAAGAAGCTCACCTTGGGCGTGATGACCTCGTAGGCGCCATCCTCATACATGTCGGCGATGTTCAGTACCTCCGACTCAAAGGTCAGCAGGGCGTCACCAATGCCGCGCTCCACGAAGGTGGTGGTGGCACCGCGGCCGCCGGTGTCGAACACCTTCACGCTGCCCAGCAGGTCCGCCATGAAGGCGTCGATCTTCTCCTGGTCGTCGCCGAAGCGGTCCTTGGCGTAACCCAGTGCCGCCAGGTAGGTGTAGCGGCCATTACCGGAGGTCTTGGGATTGGGCATGACCAGATCCACGCCGTCCTTCACCAGGTCGTCCCAGTTCTCGATGTTCTTGGGGTTACCCTTGCGCACCAGGAACGCCATGGTGGAGTAGTAGGGCGAGCTGTTGTTGGGCAGTCGGGTGGCCCAGTCCTCGGGAATCAGGTTGCCGCGCTCATGCAGGATGTTGATGTCGGTGACCTGGTTGAAGGTGGCCACATCCGCTTCCAGACCCTGGATGATGGCCTGGGCCTGCTTGGAGGAGCCGGCGTGGGACTGCTTGATGTTGACCGTGTCACCGGTCTTCTCCAGCCAGTATTCGCTGAACAGCTTGTTGTATTCGGCGAACAGCTCGCGCGCGATGTCGTAGGAGGTGTTGAGCAGCTCCCTCTCCGCGGCCTGGGCCGGCGGGATCACCAGGGCCGCACTCAGGGCAGCTACCGTAAGCCATTGCTTGAGCATGAGAAAACCTCGTTGTCCGCAGTGAATGATGATTGCCGGGCAAAATAACAGAAAGCGATAACCGTTAGAAATCTTATAATTTCATAACGATAGCCCGTTAATCTCTAAGACGCGGTTTTATAGGCTTCCACGGTTTGGCGCAGACTCATCAGAGTGCGCTTGATCAGATCGGAAATTTCCCGGCCATCGGCCGCTTTTTCGGACATCGAGGATGCTTGACCTGAGATGGCATTCATACTCTGGTTGATCTGCTCTGACGCCGCCGACTGCTCTTCCGCAGCCGACGCAATCTGGTCATTCATTTCCTGAACCCGCTGAATCGCCATCAGGATCCTCTCGATCGCCTCTCCGGAGGCGGTGACATGCTCTGCGGTTCGTCCCGCCTGTTCCTGGCCGGCGCTCATGGAGCGAACAACCTCATCAGTGGCCTTCTCCAGGGTCTGGATCATCTGCTGGATCCGCTCCGCTGAAGCCTGGGTTTTGCTCGACAGGCTGCGGACCTCATCCGCAACAACCGCAAAGCCGCGACCGGCTTCACCGGCACGGGCTGCCTCGATCGCCGCATTCAACGCCAGCAGATTGGTCTGCTCTGAAATACCATGAATGACCGATGCGGCTTCGGCGATGCTTCCGACATCCTTGGTCAGTCTTGAAAGCGCATGAGCTGTGTCGCCCAGTACCTTGTTCTGCAAATCCGTCGCAGAGATGGCGGCATTCACGGCCTGTTTGCCGGATGCGGCCTCGGCAGTGGCCTCTTCGGCTGCGCGCGCTGCCTGGGCTGCGCTGGCGGCGATATCCTGGGCGGTCGCGGACATCTGGTTGGTCGCCGTTGCCGCCTGCGCCGACTGCTCGGTCTGACCCTGGACGGTACTGTTGGTTTGCTCGCTGATGACGGAGAGCTCATCGGAGGAGCGGGCAATATCGCCTATGGACTGCTTGAGATCCCCGACCAGGCCACTGAAACCGTCCATCATCTGATTGAAAGCCCGAACGGCAGGATCATCGTCAAGGTTGGGCACTTTTACGCTCAGATCGTTGTTGCGCTCGAAATGTTCAATTGCCGTCATGATCTGGTCTGCCGCTTTCTGGGCCCGGGCCTGTTGACGCGCCACAAGGAGCAGCACACCGGTTTCAAAAATGACGAACGCGGCATGGAGAAAAGCGATCGACCAACTGCAGCCATAGTCGTAGACCATGATGGGCATGCCCCCGATGCTCACACCATTAAGCTGCAATGCTGTGAACAGGAAGTGATGAACGGCAATGGTGGCCGCCCCCACCAGAATGGGCAGCCAATCCTTGTAAACCAGAAGGAAGGCCAGGGCCGCAAAAATATGGAAATGCATTTCTATGCGTCCCATCTGGGCCTGGATCATGACAATGGAGAAAAGCATCAAGCAAACCGCAACCAGTGCGGAAAATGCCCTATGGCCTTTCATCACGGTATAGCCAATGCCTGCAATCAGACCTATGGCGACCGAAGCGACGATGGCAAATGTCGTAGTGCCGTAGCCGAGCGGCACCATAAGCCCGACCACAGGAACATGAGCCAGAATCAGAAGCAACATGTACTTGTCGATACTTTGCACGCGCTCGATCGTCCGATTTTGGGATATCATGATTTCGGCTCCTCAGCCAGCAACTGTCTTAGGTCGTCTCGCATTCTCTCCGGCTCCAGCAAACTGCCCCGATACGCCAGTAGCGCTCTGCCTGAGGGGTCCAGCAGATAAACATGACCAGGGTGCAGCCACTGCGGCTCACCGTGTTGTTCGGGCCTTGAGGCCACCCGCTCACCCAAGTCCCTTGCCAGGGCCTGAGCGCTCCTTTCGCTGGCTGGCCGGGTCCAGTCAAAGCGGCTTCCCAAACCGCTCATCACGGTATGCATCCGCTCTTCACTATCCAAGCCCGGAGCCAATGTGACAAACCGAAACCGAACCCGGGCTTCCTTGAGCAATCCGTCCAGTTCGGCCAGTGTGGCAAGTTGGGTGGGGCAAACATCGCCACAACCCAGGTAGCCCAGCGTGACGAAGGTATGAGCCGATCCGTTCGAGCTCTCGACCAAATCCGGGTACAGATCGCCCTGCATCGGCCAGCCATAGAAAGCGTTACCCTTCAGCAGCCCTGGCATGACCGGCAATGCCAGCGCAAGAAGACCCGCTGCCATAAAGATAGCCGCTGTCTTCGGGAGTCCAATCTTCATCCGTAAACACCGCCCATCAGATCAATGTTTGTTTGGAAAGATGATACGGGGGCTGCGGTTTTTCGATCAGTGGATAGAAACCACTACTCATAATTTGGCGCATTTCATATGAATGTTAGTCTGCCCGGCACAAACATCGATAAGCCGGACCGAGGCCAGGACAAAGCAGCGGAAACGACTCCTGTCAGCAACAGGGAAAGCGCGGCACTACATGTCGGACAAGCTCGTCCACCACCTCCGCCACCGGTCGGCGGCTGTAGCGCAGCATGAAGGCCACGTGGCCGACGCGGATCTGCTCCAGCGCCCCCAGCAGCTCAATGAGCCAGTTGCGCCCCAGCCGGTAACCCAGGTGAATGGGCTTGGGGGACTCGTCCGGATCCTCCGCCAGATCCAGGTAGAGGGATTGGGCCACCGGCTTCTCGAAGCTGCAGCCGGATTCCGCCACCGACTGGCGCCACTGGGCCATGTACCGCGCCTGCTGCTCCGGGGGCCGGGAAATCGTGAGGGAGAAATCACCATGCCGGGCCAGCCAGTCCGGCGACTGCTGGCAGCCGCCGGTCATCCCCAGCGGCAGGCGGCCATGGCCAGCCTTGGGAACCAGGTCGGCACCGGACAGCCGCCCCAGGGGCGAGTCCACCATGGGATAGGTCTCGCTGACCAGTTTCTGAAGGTACTCAAAACTGTCGCGGAAGAGCTCACCACGGTGGCCATGATCGACGGCAAAAGCGGGAAACTCCGCCGGCCGGTCGCCGGAGGCCAGGCCCATCACCAGCCGACCGCCAGACAAATAATCCAGCGACGTGGCGGCCTTGGCGGTATGAACGGGATGGCGCAGAGGCAGGATCAGCGACCCGGTCGCCAGGCTCGCCTGTTTCACATAAGGCAGTATGTAGGTCATCCAGACCCAAGGGTCGAGAACTTGCCCCAAGTCATTGAACTCCCGGTCCCGCAGCGGGACATCCCGGGTCCAGAGTGCCGCAAAGCCACCCTCGTCCGCAGCTCTGGCCAGCTCCGCCTGGTCCTCCAACGGCGGCTCTTCGCCCCGGTAAGCGGCGATGGGAAAGAACAGGCCCAGGCTCAGCTTGCCCGTGGCGAACATACGGCGGAAGCCGGGGGTCGTGGGCGGTGCCACCAGGGCCAGAGGGCGATGCTCACTGCTCATGCCAGTCACCGTGAACCAAAGGGCCCATGGCTAGGCCCGGGGAGGGTTTCTGACAGCCTAGGCCCGGTGCCGGCAATCCGGTATGGCTCTTTGGTGTTATTTGCAGTGGCCGAAGGTGGCGTTAGTCCCGGCACGTGAACGAAAGCTCAGGCCACCAGAGGGCTAGATAACGAGACACCTCAGGTTGGCGCACTCCGGCAGTTCCAAGCCGGCGATTCAAACAGCCAGAAACAGGCTCAGTTGACCGGCGTGGTCTGATTGACGACGCAGCGGAAGCCGTTGCTTGCGTTTAACGGGACGCCACCTCTGACAAAAACAGTTCCGCCACCTCCCAAATGGCCTCCTCGACCTGCCCAGTCTCTGAGAACTTTCTCGGGCTTTTCCGGATCTACGGGCTCTTCCGGTCCTTGCGGGTTGTGTGGCTCGATACGCTGATAGGCCTTCTCGTCATACCAGTCCCGGGTCCACTCGGCGACGTTCCCTGACATGTCATGGAGACCCAAAGGATTGGGCGGGTAGCTTCCAACCGGACGCCGCTCCTTAATGAGGGCAGAGTGGCTGAGCATATTGCCGGATGGTGGGGTTCTGGGATCGATATATTCATCTGGCCGCTGCAGATAGGTGTCGTTGCGCTCTGTGCCATCATTGGTGGCGTAAAGGACATCCGCTCCCCGACTGCGGGCGGCGAACTCCCACTGTGCTTCGGTGGGCAGGGAAAAAGCGACACCCGTTTTCTCGGCTAGCCATGCGCAGTAGCCTTCGGCTTCCTGATAGTTGGGACTTCTGACCGGCTTCTTGTAGTAATTGGGCGACAGCGGGTCGTCATTGGCGGTGGTTGGTATGACCAATGCCCAGTCAAATCCAGCTTCCACGGTATAGTCTTGGGCTCGCTC
>NZ_JAWVZL010000109.1:0-9654 GCF_033722195.1 Marinobacter sp. | reverse complement strand
GGTACAGCCGGCCGACCTCCTCACCGTCCCGCCGGATCACGAATTCAGCGGTCTGGGCGGTGAAGTTGGCGCCCCGGCGCTCGCCGATGGCGACGAATTCGTAGGCCAGGTCGCCGATCATCACGGTGTCGCCCGGGCTCATGCGGACATCCCGCTCAACCCCGTAGTTGGACACCACGGTGGCGCCGGCCATGGTGATGGCCAGCCCCAGGTGACCCAGCACCATACCATAGTAGCTGCGGCTCTGGCGCTTGAGGCCATGCCAGCGGCCCTGGCGGGATTCCGCTTTCTGCCAAAGGTCCTGCAGGGTGGCCACGGCAACCCAGGCCGCGGTGAAGACGCCGATCACGGCCCAGGGCTCGAAGCGCCCGTGCCAAAGCGGCACAGCCACCGCCGCCACCAGACTCCAGGCCGCCGGCCACAGCAGTTTGCGACCCAGCCAGCCGCCGTCGGTCTTCTTCCAGCGGGAGAAGATCCCCACACCCATCAACAGGCCGACGGCGATGGCCACCGGGCTGAAGGTGACGTTGTAGAAAGGCTCACCGATGGAAAGCCGGCCCATGTCCAGGTAATCCAGAATCAGCGGGTACAGGGTGCCCACCAGCACCAGCAGCATGGCCGCCATCATCAGCACGGCGTTCAGCAGCAGGAAGACCTCCCGCGACAGCGAACCGTAACGCACCCGGGAATGCACCACCGGCGCCCGGAAGGCGTAGAGCGTCAGGCTGGTGATGATGGTGATGGCCAGCAGCGCCAGCAGGAACTGGCCCCGGGCCGGGTCGGAGGCGAAGGAGTGCACCGAGGTCAGCACACCCGAGCGCACAAGGAAGGCGCCCAGCAGACTCAGCGAAAAGGTCAGGATGGCCAGCAGCACGGTCCAGCTCTTGAATACGCCGCGCTTCTCGGTCACCGCCAGCGAATGCACCAGCGCGGTACCCGCCAGCCAGGGCAGCAGGGAGGCATTCTCCACCGGGTCCCAGAACCACCAGCCGCCCCAGCCCAGCTCATAGTAGGCCCACCAGCTACCCAGGGCGATGCCCAGGGACAGGAAGGACCAGGCAACCGTGGTCCAGGGTCGGGACCAGCGGGCCCAGGCGGCGTCCAGGCGACCACCGATCAGGGCCGCAATAGCAAAGGCGAAGGCCACCGAGAAACCCACGTAGCCCATGTAGAGCATGGGTGGGTGCACGATTAGGCCGAAATCCTGCAGCAGCGGGTTGAGGTCGGCGCCATCCGCCGGCACGTTGGGCAGCAGGCGCTCAAAGGGGCTGGAGGTGAGCAGCAGGAACAGCAGAAAACCCACCGTAATCATGCCCATCACCGACAGTACCTGGGCCACCATGGCCGCCGGCAGGCCCCGGCTGAATACCGCCACCGCCAGGGTCCAGCCCGCCAGCATCAGCACCCACAGCAGCAGCGAGCCCTCGTGGCCGCCCCAGACCGCGCTGAACTTGTAGTACCAGGGCAGCATGCTGTTGCTGTTGTTGGCCACATAGGCCACGGAGAAATCGTCCACCATGAACGCGTGGGTCAGAATGGCAAAGGCGATGGCAATGAACACAAACTGGCCGGAGGCCAGTGGCCGGGCAAAGGCTTGCAGGCTGTCACGGCCGGTCAGTGACCCCACCAGCGGCACGCTGGCCAGCAGGCAGGCCAGAAGCAGGGCCAGTACCAGTGAAAATTGTCCGAGTTCCGGAAACATGATGTTCTCCCGTCGACTTAATTGGGCAGCAGTCTCAATAGGCGGCCGGCGCCTCGGCGCTCTGGGCCTTGCGCATGGCGGCCCGCTCCAGGGACTCACTTACCTCAGGCGGCATGTATTGTTCGTCGTGCTTGGCAAGCACCTGCTCCGCCACAAAGACGCCGTCCGGGCGCAGCATACCGGTGGCCACCACCCCCTGCCCCTCTGCAAACAGGTCCGGCAGGATGCCGGTGTATTGCATGGTCACCGAGGCGTTGTAGTCGGTCACGCGGAAGGCCACATCCAGACTGTCAGGGGCACGCTTTACCGAGCCCTCCTCCACCATGCCCCCGGCCCGGATGCGGACCTCTTTCGGGGCCTCGCCGCTGACGATCTGGCTGGGGTCGTAGAACAGGTTGATGTTCTGGCGCAGGGCGTAGGTGGTCAGGCCAATGGCCAGACCCAGGCCGGTCAGCAGGAACAGGACAATGAACAGTCGCTTTCGTCTTATCGGGTGCATAGTTGCTTTCTGGGCTCAGGTTCGGGATTGGTTGATCGGGCTGAAATCGCCGCCGCCGGGCTTGACCGGATCGGTAACCGCGGCCTGACGCTGGCGCAGGGCCTCCTGGCGAACCTGCTGGCGAACCAGCGCCTTGCGCTGGCGCACGGACCAAACCACCAGGGCGGTCATCAGCACGAAAAAGACGGCGTAGCAGGTCCAGACGTAGGGGCCGTGGCCCTCCATCATCAGCAGGGCCTGGAAGGAATCGAATTGCATGTTCACGCCACTCCCCGCGGCTGGATTAGGCTCTTGACCCACTGGGTACGGCGCTCACGCCAGAGAATCTCGGTCTGCACCCGGTAACAGGCCAGCCAACCGAACAGCAGGTATAGACCCAGCACCACCAGCAGCAGCGGCAGCCACATCTCCACCGGCATGGTGGGCTTCTCGGTCAGCTTGAAAGTGGACGGCTGGTGCAGGGTGTTCCACCACTCCACCGAGTACTGGATGATCGGAATGTTCACCACGCCCACCAGCACCAGCACCGCCACCGCGCGGGCGGAGGACTTTTCATCGGAGATGGCCGCCGCCAGGGCGATGACCCCGAAATACAGGAACAACAGGATCAGCATGGAGGTAAGCCGGGCATCCCAGATCCACCAGGTGCCCCAGGTGGGTTTGCCCCAGACCGCACCGGTGAACAGCGCCAGAAACGTCAGCACCGCCCCCACCGGAGCGACCGACTTGACGAAGACATCCGCCAGCTTCATGCGCCACACCAGGGTCACCACGGCGGCAACCGCCATCATGACGTAGACCGACTGGGCCAGAAAGGCCGTCGGCACGTGAATGAAAATGATGCGGTAGCTGTTGCCCTGGAGATAGTCCTTGGGCGCAAAGGCCAGGCCCCAGACAATGCCGGTCAGCGTCAGCGCCAGGCCGATCACCAGGAACCAGGGCATGAACCGGTTGGCAATGCCGTAGAACCAGCGGGGTGAGCCCAGCTTATGAAAAAATTGCCACATCAGGCCGTAATCCTCTCAACTCGATGACAGGCTGATCTTCAGGGCCGCCGCCGAGGCAAAGGGCGCCAGGGTCAGCGCCAGTGCCAGGAAAGCCCCCATCAGTGCCAGGTAGGCGCCCACGGGCGCGCCCTCGGTCGCCGCCATGACCGTGCCGGTTCCGAAAATCAGCACGGGAATGTACAGCGGAATAATCAACAGCGACAGCAGCACGCCGCCAGACCTCAATCCCAGGGTAAGGGCCGCGCCGATGGAACCGATCAGGCTCAACACCGGAGTTCCGATCAGCAGCGTTAGACACAGAACCGCGATAGAGTTCCCTTCCAGGTGCATCATCACGCCCAGAACCGGCGCCAGCAGCACCAGCGGCAGGCCCGTCACCAGCCAGTGCGCCAGGGTCTTGGCCAGAACCAGCAGGAACAGTGGCTGGGGCTGAAGCACCAGCTGCTCCAGAGTGCCGTCGTCAAAATCGTGGCGGTACAGGTGGTCCAGCGCCAGCAGGGTCGACAGCAAGGCCGCCACCCACAGAATACCGGTGCCGGCCTGGCGTAGAAATGCCACTTCCGGGCTAACCCCAAGGGGGAAGAGCGAGACCACCATGACAAAGAACAGCAGCGGGTTGAGCAGATCCTGACTCTGCCGGAAGCTGACCTGCAGGTCCCGCCGTAACACCGCCAGCATGGCCGCCGGCAGGCTCACACGGGGCTCCGCCAGCGGCAACGCGGTGCGGGTGTGCGCCGTCATGATGGCTGCCCCAGTTCGACCCGCTGCATACCCGCCAGCGCCAGCGGATGATGGGTAGTGACCACCACCGCGCCGCCGCTGGCCACCCGCTGGCCGAGCAGCCGCTCAAGGCTGTCCACACCCTGGAAATCGATGGCGGTAAAAGCTTCATCCAGAATCCACAGCGGCTCGTCCGAGATCAGCAGCCGGGCCAGGGCCACCCGCCGCTGCTGGCCGGCGGACAGGTGCTGGCTGGGAACGTCGTGAAAGCCCGCCAGGCCGCAACCGTCCAGGGCCTGGCGCAGGACGCCGTCAGGGTGGCGGTGGCGGCCGGCCAGCAAGGCGCGCAGATTCTCCAGGGGCGTCAGCAGCGGCTTCACCCCCGGCCGGTGGCCGATGTACAGCAGATTGCGCAGGAACTGATCACGCATGCCACCCCGGGGCTGGCCGCGCCAGAGGATGCGGCCGGTGTAGCCGTCGTGGAGGCCGGCCAGTATGCGCAGCAGGGTGGTCTTGCCGGACCCGTTCGGCCCCTCGACACGGGTCAGTGTGCCGGGCACTATGGATACGGACAGGTCCCGGAACAGGACGCGATCGTCGCGCTCGCAGCTCAAGTCGACAGCCTGGAGTAACGGCTCGGACATCGGGGCCTCAAGGTAGTGGTGGTGGCGCGGTGAAGACGGCGTCCTCAAACCGCCGCTATTATAACGAACTAGAGCCAGGATTACTCACCCGGGAAAGCGATCGGACCAGACTGAAACATGGTGACCAAACTACCCGACAGCGGCCAGACGCCGCCCCCGGTCGAGGGCGTGAAGAACCTTCGGCCACCGGCGGCGGCCGCCACGGTCCGGGCCGATCCGGCCCCCAGCCAACTGAGCCCCGCCCAGCAGTTGGATATGCTGCAGTTGCAGAACCGCGAGACCGTCCTGGCCCGCGTGGCCCAGGTGCTCAACAGCGCCCAGGGCCAGGCCGCCGAGGCGGTGCTGGACATCCGCGGCCGCAGCCTGCTGATCCAGCCGGCAGTGGGTGAGACGCCGCTGGCACAGGGCGACTGGGTCAAGGTCATGCGGGCCGGCAATGAGCTGCAGCTGCTGGGCAAGCTGGCCGGCGCCCCGGAGGCTCGCATTGCCCAGGCCCTCGCCCAGCGCCTTCCCTGGCAGCAGCGCCTGGACACCGGCCTGGCCCAGCTCGTCAACGCCCTTGGCGCCGCCACCGGGTCGGCTCCGGGCAGTTTCGCCGGCCGCGCGCCTTTACCCACAGCGGTGACCGAGGCCATCCAGCAACTGGTGAGCCAGTTGCCCAGCGGCAAGAGTCTGACGACCGCCCTGCCCCCCGGCGCAGCCACCGGTCCGGCCGCGAGCACGGCACCAGGGGCCGACCCGGAGGCCCTGGTGGCCCGCATCAAGGCGTGGATCAGCGACAGCGGCAATTTTGCCGAAAGCCGGGTGGCCCGTGCCGCCGACATGCCGCTGGCGGACCTGAAGCTGGCGCTGGGTCGCATTGTGGCCAGCCTGCTGGCGCAACAGGGGGGCGATGCCGGCCAGTTCAACCGCTACACGCCGCTGGTCAGTCACGAGCTGGTACAGGCGCCCCTGCAGTTTCCCAACCCCCTGCCCTCGCCACCGCCTGTAACCGGCCGCGAGCCCATGGAGGCCGGCCAGATGCTGCGGCTGCTGGCGGGCATGCTGAACCGGATCTCGGTCAACCAGCTCCACAGCCAGGCACTGACCAACCGGGTCACCGCCGAGGGTCCGGCGCCGGCCACCTGGCTGGTCGAGCTGCCCTGGGTCAACCCCCAGGGCGAGCCCCGCCTGGCCCAGCTGCGGCTGGAACACGATCGCGCCGGGGAGGAAGGCGGCAAGTCCCGCAGGGCTCCGGCGGTGGCAGAATGGCGTTTCTCACTGGCGCTGGACCTGGACGACTCCGGCTCGGTGTTCTTCGAGGTCAGCCTGCGGGATGTCCAGGTGTCGGCACGGGTCTGGGCGGAACAGCAGGACACCCTGAAGCGGGTCCAGGAGGAACTGACGGGCCTGCGGACTCGCCTCAGCGATCTGGGGCTGGATGTAGTGGATCTGGAATGCCGCCGGGGCACGCCCCAGGGCTCGGCCACCCGGCTCGAGCAGCGGCTGGTGGACACCCGGGCATGAGCGGACAGGGAGGGGTTGAGTGATGACCGAACAGCCGGGCCGGAATGGCCGTGAAACCGCCGTTGCCCTCAAGTACGACGGCAAGCGCGCGCCCGTTGTGGCGGCCACAGGTATGGACGAGGTGGCGGAGGAGATCATCCGGATCGCCCGGGAGCACGGCGTGCCGCTCTACGAGAACCCTGAACTGGCGGCCATCCTGGCCCGCCTGGAACTGGACGAGGAAATCCCGGACACCCTGTATCGGGTGATTGCCGAGATCCTGGCATTTGCGTTCAATCTGCAGGGCAAGACCCCCGCTGATGCGGGGGCCGACGGCCAACCCAGGCCGCCGTTCCTGTGAGCGGAGGCGGGTGAGCCGGGGAAAGTCGGATCAGGCGGCCTGGCGGCGCTTGAGAGCGGCCACCAGTTCGGCCTCGGGACGGGAAATACCGCAGGTGTTCATCAGGTCCTCGATGTCGGCGCCCAGCTCCACCAGCCTCGAAGCTTCATCGTAGGAAACCCGCAGCGGATCGTTCTGGCGCATCTCATCGATCAGGCGACGGAGCTCGTGGAGCTGGCGTTCGCAGGCCACCACCCGATGCCCCACCCCCATGCTGCCACTGCCAGTGGCGTGCAGTTCCCGCCCCAGGGTATCGCAGCGCTCCTTGAGCTGGTTGCGGAGCTGGGCGATCTGCCGCCGCGACAGCCAGGCCTGGGTGAACAGCAGCACCAGCGCGGTGGTGGTCAGGGCCCAGGGGGCCAGAGGGGTCCAGTCGTACATGGTTCAATCTCCTGTGGAGTCTGACCCGAGTGGAACCCGCCCCGACCTGTCCCGGTCAGAGTGAGGCGATTTCAGCCCACTCGTGGTCTGCCAGCATCTTGTCGAACTCAACCAGAATGATGAGCTCGCCGTTCTTGTTGCACACACCCTGAATGAATTTGGCGCTTTCCTCGTTGCCGACATTGGGCGCCGTTTCAATCTCGCTTGCCTTCAGGTACACCACCTCGGCCACCGAATCCACCAGCACTCCCATGACCTGGTTGGCGGATTCCATCACCACGATGCGGCTGGCATCGGTGACCTCGGCATCCGCCAGGCCAAACCGGCGGCGGGTGTCGATCACTGTCACCACGTTGCCCCGCAGGTTGATGATGCCCAGCACGTAGTCCGGGGCACCGGGAACCGGCGCGATCTCGGTGTACCGGAGCACTTCCTGGATCTGCATGACGCCAATGCCGTAGGTCTCGTCGTCAAGACGGAAGGTGACGTACTGCAGAACCTGATCGTCCTTCGCCGCTTTCGGTTGTCCGCTCTGGGATGCCATAGTGCTCAATCTCCTGCACAGGGTCCCGGAACGGGACAGCCTGATTGTCAAAAAACCATCATTCAGTGCCCGTTACTATAGATCAGGGCACAAACCGTGCCAGTTGCGGCATGGTTTCCAATTGTTGCGTGTTGTTGCACGCCGGAGCCGGGATTCAGTCCAGCTGCAACCGGTGCTCGCGCTCGGCACGGGCCAGCAAGGATGCCATAGTGCCCACATCAATGAGTGCGCACATGTGCTTAATCACGGTGCCCGCCAGCCAGGGCCGCTTGCTGCGACCGGAGCGCCAGCGCACCTCGTCCGGATCCAGCGTGAAGGACTGGGCGACGTCGTCGCAGGCCAGGGCCCACTCGCTGTTGTCCAGCCGGATCACAAACCGGTACTGGTCCCGGGCCCCCTCCGGCACCCGGCCCGCCATGATCCACTCGGCGGTATCCACCACCCGCAGGTTCTGGTCCTGACTGGGCAGCATGCCCATGTACCAGCGCGGCCGGCCGGGTATGGTCTTGACCTTGCCATCGAGCCGATGGATCGCACCCAGCAGCACCAGGGGCACCGCCAGCTGCAGGCCGGCGACCCGGAAGATCAGGCACTCGAAGGGCCGCTCCGACCAGGGCGGCCGGCTCGGCGGCGCCTCGGGCTCGGGTTCCGGCGTCTTCGCCACCTCCGGTTCGTCCCGGGTGAGTATGACCGGGGCGGGGGCTTCGGGCTCTACCGGCGGTGGCGGCGCCACCGGGGCCTTGAAGTCAGGCTCGGCCGGCGCCGATTTTGGCGGCGCCTTGGTCTCGGCCTTGCCCACCGGCTGCGACAGCGCAGGCGCCGGCGGCTCGGGTTCGGCCTCCCGCGCACCCCGGACCGCGGTCTGCAGCAGATCGTCCAGGTAGCTCGCCAGCGCATGGTCCGGCGTTGCAAACTCGGTCTTGCGACGGCTAGTCATCAGAACGCCCGATTTCCGGCGCCGGCTGGATTGCCGTCAAGGAACCGACAGTCATGATGCCCGCTTCCCGGACCTTGCCATCTGGTCCTGCAGGTCTGCCAACAGCCGGCGATAGGCACGGACACCGTGGGTTTCCGGGTCGAAATCCGAGGGCACCTTGCCGGCCTCGCTGGCATCCCGGAACTTGGTGTCCACCGGAATCGCGAAGCGCCAGAGCTCGTCCGGGTAGGTCTTGCGCAGCAGGTTGAGACTCTTCACCGAGGCCTGGGTACGGCGGTCGAACAAGGTCGGCACGATGGTGTACTCGAGCCGGTTCCTCTGGGACCGGGTGATCATCTCCAGGGTGTGCAGCATGCGCTCCAGACCCTTGATGGCCAGGAACTCGGTCTGGACCGGCACGATCAGGTGCTGGGCCGCCGCCAGGGCGTTGACCATGAGCACCCCCAGTGAGGGCGTGTTGTCCAGCAGCACGTAATCGAAGTCGTCCCAGAGCTGGGTCAGGGCGCGGGAGACGATCAGGCCCATGCCTTCCACCCCCACCATCTTTCGTTCCAGGGTAGCCAGCGCCGTGCTGGCCGGTATCAGGGAAAGGTTGCGGCAACGGGTTTCCGTCACCAGCTGGGCCGGCAGCCCGTCGGGTACCTTGCCCTGGTGCTGGAACAGGTCGAAGGCACTGTGGCTGAGGGTGTCCGGATCATAGCCGAACCAGCTGGTCAGGGAACCGTGGGGGTCCAGGTCCATCACCAGCACACGTTTGCCCTCGCCTGCCAGGAGCCCGGCAAGCGCTGTCACGGTGGTGGTCTTGCCCACCCCACCCTTTTGATTGGCTACTGCCCAAATTCGCACAAAGCGTCTCCGTGATTGCTCCGCCACACTAATAGGGTGTCGGCCATCTGATCGGTTTCTTGAGTGTGGCGGAGCCGCTAGGGTTCCTTCCTGGCCTGGGTTCCGCGGCAATCCTTTGCCCACTCCGCCGTTTCCGGAACGGGATACAGGATTCGTGCCAGCCTGTCGGTTCCCGCTAGCGCATGACACCCCGGATACTGGCATCCCGGGATATCAGCAGCACCACCCGGCGATTGCGGCTGCGGCCTTCGGCGGTGTCGTTGCGGGCCAGCGGCTGATACTGGCCATAACCTACCGCCGCCAGCCGCTCCGGTTCCACACCTTCCATGATTAGCACCCGCACCACCGCGGCAGCGCGGGCGGCGGACAACTCCCAGTTGGAGGGGAAGCTGGCGGTGCGGATGGGCAGGTCGTCGGTGAAGCCCTCGACGCGAACCGCGTTATCGCGGCCCTTGAGCACACCGGCAATGGTCTCGAGCAGCTCGAAGG
>NZ_JAWVZL010000108.1:0-9807 GCF_033722195.1 Marinobacter sp. | reverse complement strand
GGTTTCATCGGCGTTGCCGGCGGTTTCGTGACCCAGCACGCTGATCTGCTCGACGTTGCTGTTGACGTTCTTGGCCACCGCCGACTGCTCTTCGGCGGCCTGGGCGATCTGGTGACTCATGTCCACGATGGTGGAAATGCCGGTGGCGATCCGGTCCAGGGCCTCGGTGACGTCGGAGGACTTCTGCACCGTCTGTTCGGTCACCTCGTGGCTGTTGGTCATGGCGGTCACCGCGTCTTTTACACCGCTCTGCAGACGGGAAATCATACCTTCGATTTCCTCGGTGGACTTATGGGTCCGGCGCGCCAGCGAGCGCACCTCGTCGGCCACCACCGCGAAGCCGCGGCCCTGCTCGCCGGCCCGGGCCGCCTCGATGGCGGCGTTCAGCGCCAGCAGGTTGGTCTGCTCGGCAATGGCCTTGATCTCCACCAGCACCTGGCTGATGCTGCCGCTGTCGGCGCTGACCCGGTTGATCACCTCTACCGCGCCGGTGATTTCGGTGGACAGGCGATTGATGGTGGCCACCGTCTGGGCCACCACTTCCCGGCCCCGCTCGGCATCCTGCTCCGCCTTGCCGGCGGTATCGGAGGCCCGCAGGGCGCTTTCCGCCACTTCCTGCACGGTTTCCACCATCTGGTTCATGGCTTCGGTGATCTGGTTGGTTTCCTCCATCTGACGGGACACCGCATCCCGGTTGGAGGTGGCGGTTTCATTGACCCGAACCGCCTGCTGATCCACGTCGCCGGTGGTGGTGCTCACCGACCGCACCAGGTCCGCCATCTTGCTGGTCATGTTGTTGAATTCGCTGGTCAACTCACCCAGCTCATCCCGGTTCTTGATCTCGATGCGAACCGTCATGTCACCGGCCGCCACTTCCCGGGCGGCCCGGCTGAAGGCACTGATGGCGCTGCGTACGGACATGAAGAAACCGATATAGAGATAGACCACGATCGCCAGCACCAGCAGCAGGGATACGAAGATCAAAGTGCGCTGCTGCTTTTCCGCCGCCAGCCTTTCATCCAGATTCGTGTCGATGAGCTGGAAAATCGTTTCCACCACGGCACGGGCGGGCTCGATCTGGGCGGTCATCAGGGCGTCGTATTCCTGCCAGGGCATTTCCAGACGCATGGGTGTGATGATGTGCTCGTCCAGCAGAAGCTTGGCCTCCTCCAGGCTCTGGCCCAGTTCGGCAATGGCACCGCCGGCGCGCTCGTTCAGTGCCGGTGAGGCGCTGGTGGAGAGAGTGAGCGCGGACTGGAGCTGGATGTCCAGGGTGGTGAGGGTGTCGTAGATCTCGTTGATGTTGTCACCCAGGGCGTAGCCCAACTGACCGTCCAGCAGCGCGAACACACCATAGGCGCGGGCCTTGCCGACGGCACTGTGCACGTTGGGCAGAACCAGGGTCGCCAGCTCCAGCATGAGCTGGTTGCTGCGGGAGTCGTCCTGGGACAGACCGGAGATCTGTACGGTGGCGGTCATCAGCGAGCGCACCTTCTGCACGAATTCCTGGTAGTACTTGAACTGGGGGTCCATGTTCTGCTGGTACAGATCCTCGGTTTTCAGCTGCTGCCAGTCCGCCTGAAGCGCTTCGACCTGATCCTGCCAGTTGCCGTTGGCATCGAAGGTGGCCGGCTCCGCCAGCAGCGACTCCAGAATGCGGTCAATGTTGTTGCTGGCCTCACCCGCCAGGGCCAGTACCTCGGTCTGGTTCTTGAGCTTGCCGGCGGACTGGTAGTCCCGGTAGCGGATTGCGGAGTCCAGCAGGTTGTCCACCTCCTCGAGACGCTCCATGCCCTCGATACTGCGGGTAATGGTGGTGACCGAGCGGTTGAGTTCACTGACCACCAGGGAGGCGAGACCGACAATGGGCAGGAGAAAAAGGATACTGATAAGACTGAATTTGTAGAACATTGGCAGGCGGTTCATCAGCGCCACGGCCGGACTGATCAATTGCTTCACAGCAGAACTCCCAGAGCGAGTAGTGCGGGCCTTTTTTTATCGACCCTTATAGTTCTTTTGTCGTAAGAATCCCATAAAACTTTAGGGATGAGTGTTATTTATTTGTAAAACCGGAGGCTTGATTTGACTCAGGTCAGGTCTGCGCAGACGCCGGCTCAGCGACTGAATCCGGCGATAACCAGTAGCGCAAATACACAAATCCAGACCAGGAGACTGCGGTTGAGCAGATTGCGGATGGCGGTGAGACTGTTGTCACCGAACGTCAGCCACTGGTCGGGATGAAGGCGCTCAAAGCGCTTCGGGTCCAAGGCATAGCCGGTCAGGGCGCCGTCGGCGGATTGCAGCAGCACCTCTTCCGGCCGGCTGCGTAGTGAAACCAGGATGGGCCTGCCACGGCTGAGCCAGCCGGCCAGGTCCCCCGCCAGGCCGAACGACAGTGACAGCAACCGCGCCGGCAGCCAGGCGAGCAGGTCAGCAGCGCGACCAAAACCGGGCCGGGCGGCGCCCTGGGGCCAGTGGTCCCGCAGCGCCAGGGTGCCACGCACCAGTATCGCGACGGCAATACCGCCCACCACGTACCAGAACAGCAGCAGGAAGTAACGCTCGAACATTGTGGTCATGAATCGCCGTGCCAGCGTCAGGTGAAGCTCGCTCGGCGAGTTGGCCTGGCCCCGCTCACGCTCCTTGAGGCAATCCTTGACATGGTGCCGGGCGGCCGCCATGTCGCCCCGCTGCCAGGCCTCGGCATAGGCCTGCAGGCGGCCACTCCAGCCCGGTGCCCCCAGCAGCAGTATGAGAATCAACAGATCGAGCGGATAGGTCAGAGCATACCAGGAGGAGTCACGAAGCCAGTGGCTCAGCACAAGCAGTACGAGTGTTGGCACCAACACCAGCAGGATGCCGGGCCAGCGCCGGGCCTCCCGACCCGAAGGCACCCTCGCCCCGGAGCGGAACAGGGCTCGCCAGGGGTTATCCGGGTCCAGCCGCTCCCGGCTGTCCAGGGCGCGGCGCACCATGTACGCCAGCAGGACCACTACAAAGGTCATGGTTGCGGAGCGCTCCTGTGCGGACTGGCCAGCAGGCCGTGGAAGCGTGGCCAGTCAAAAGCCGGGCCCGGGTCGGTCTTGCGTCCGGGTGCAATGTCGCTGTGTCCGGTAAGACGGTCCGGTGTGATCTCGGGCCAGGCCGCCATGATCTCGCAGGCGGTGGCGGCCAGGGTAGCGTACTGACTGTCGGTAAAGGGCACCTCATCGGCACCCTCCAGCTCGATACCAATGGAGAAGTCATTGCATTCATGGCGGCCCTCAAAACAGCTGCAGCCGGCGTGCCAGGCCCGGTCCAGCAGGCTGACGAACTGCACCATCTCGCCATCTCGGCGGATCAGCAGGTGGGCGGAGACCTGAAGCCCGGCGATGGCCTGGAAATAGGGATGTTCATTGGCATCGAGCCGGTTACAGAAGAACTGCTCGATGGCTGGGCCGCCGAACTGGCCCGGCGGCAGACTGATATTGTGAACCACCAGCAGGGAGATGTCGGCATTGTCCGGCCGCGGACCGAAATTGGGCGACGGACACCAGCGGGCCTGTGGCAGGCGACCGGTGCGCCTGAGGGTCATCGCGGGATCTTCGGGGGAAAGCTCCATAGTGGCCGGACGGCTCCACGGCAAACGGCCCCGGCCGACCTTGGCCGGGCTGAAGTCCCCCGGGCAAGGCCACACCTGGGCCTGGTGCATTTGCCAGTGATTGAAGCATAAAGGCGGAATGGCCGCCAGTGACCGTCAGTCCCGGCGACTGTGACGCAGGTTGTCGATGATGGACTCCAGGGCACGGTCAAAGATCAGGCCGTCGTCCAGCAGGGCCACCTCGCCGGCGGCCATGGCCGAGGCCAGATCGTCCCGCAGGTATTCCGCCACCTTGGCACCGTTACGGTTAACGAAGATGTATTTGCCGGTGGCCTTGATCACCGCCGCCAGCTTGCAGCGGATCTTCTGCTCCTGGCCCTGCAGCTCGATCCAGGAACCCACCCGCAGCCGGTCGGCCTGGGCCAGCCACTGTGGCGGGATTTCCGCGGCCGGCGCCTCGGCTGTCTCTGCGCTTTCGGCAGCCGCAGCCGGGGCCTCGCTTCCGGTGGCCTCCGGTGCCGGCATCGGGGTGTCCGCCGCCTCCGGCAGGGAAACCTCCTCCGCCGGCGCCTTTAGCTCGGGCTTGACTGCATTCGCCTCGGGCGCTTCAGGGGTCGGTTCGCGATAGGCCACCAGACGCTGGAGTACGTCCACGTGGGTCAGCTCCAGATCCCGGATGGCGTTGTCGATGGCAAAGGGGTCCCAGGAAATACTGTGCAGGCCGGCCCGAAGCTCGTCCACGATGCCGGGGATCGCCCGCAGAAGTTCAGCACGGGTGCCCGCCTCCACGGGGCGCGGATCCACGCTCCATACCAGCTTCCGGGTCAGCTCCGCGGCCTTGTTCCACAGTTCGCTGTCGTCTCCCTCCCGCAGGTTCACCCACTGCAGGTACTTGCGCCAGGGCTCCAGCAGCAGGGTCTCCACCGAGGCAGGCACCTCGGCCTGCGCCAGGGACTGCTCCAGCAGGGAGTCCACCGCCACCTTGGCGCGCTCCTGTCGGGCCCTGCCCTCCTCCGCATCCTTCAGACGCTGTTCCACCAGCTCCCGACGGCGGCGGTCCAGATCCATGAAGTGGCTGAAATCCTTCAGAAGCTCGGTGAACAGGTCGACATTGTCGGTGAACTCGGTCACCAGCCGCTCCACCACGGATTCGATCTTCTCCCGCAACGGGTCGCGCTGACCGGCCGGCTTCTCGTTCCAGCCAATGCCAGCCATCGCCAGTTCGTTCAGCAGCTTGCGGGCCGGGTGGCCACCGCGGTTGAAGAAGCTGCGGTCACACAAGGCGACCTTCAGTACCGGGATCTGCAGGCGGCCGATCAGGGCTTTCATCAGCGGCGGCAGCTGGCGATCCTCGAGGATGAAATCGAACAGCATGGTGACCAGGTTGATGACATCATTGTCCACCTGCTGGACCGAATACCGGACGCCGTTCTCCGCCGCCAGGGCCTGCTGGAGAAGGCTGGCCAGGGATACCACCTGGGTGCTCGAACCGTTGGCGGGCAATACCGTCTGCTGGAGCTGGCCCAGCCGGCTCATCAGGTTCCGCGTGTCCAGGGGCTGACCCCCGCTGGCCTGCGGGTAGACGCTGCCGGCACCTTCCTGGTGCAGCAGCGCCGACAGCTCGGTGAAAGTGACTGAACTGGCATCGGCGCTGTCCGGAGGGGTCAGGCCGCCGTGGTTAGACATGACGGCACCGGCCTGGCCGGCACTGGGGGGAACCGGCCGGCGGGCCTGGCCTTCGGGCTTGCCGCCGATTGGCGCGCGCTTGAGGTCCGGCAGCACGCCCTCGGAGACCAGTAGCCGGTTGGCCTGCTGGTACAGGCTTTCCAGGCGGTTGATCAGCAGGCGGTCAAACAGTTTGAGCACCACCAGTTTGGCGCGGATATCAATATCCAGGTCGCCGCAGGCCTCGCCAAGCCCCGTGCAGATCACTTCCGGGCTGAGGGGCATCTGGCGTTCGGCCAGCTTCACGTCCGGCACCAGGTGGGCAACACGGGTCGCCAGCAGCCGAATCGCCTCGGTATGACGGTTCCGGAGCTTGCTGATCAGGTTGTCGATGGCGACGCGCTGCTCCAGCTCGCCGTGATCCATCAGGGTCAGGCTGTCCTGATCCACTTCATTCAGACCACGGCTGCCAGGCATGGGGTCAAAGCGGCCCAGTTCATTGAAAGCGCGACTGACCCACTGCAGGATGGACAGACTCATGTGCTTGCGCCGCAGGCGAAGCTCCCGCATGGCATCGAAGTAGGCGGTCTGCTCCTGGTTGGAACCGGCCTTGTCGGCAAGATTGAACAGGGCATCATCGGAGCCGTCGAAAAACTCCGACAACAGGGTTTCCAGTGCCCGGCCAGACGCATCCCTGAGCCGCAGGAGGGCGCCAGGCATGGCGAAACGGTCCATTCCCCCCGGTGATTTCAGATTGACAACCTTGTTGTCCCGCGCCATGACGGCATACTCCGATTTAACATTGATTTACCTTCGATACGTGCACTATAGGCCTGCAGAGCGTCACCTTGTGTCAGGTTTTGTCACCTTTTGTGATTGTCGGAACCGGTTCACAGTTTAAGCCTCCGGCGCTGCCACGAATTTGGCCGCAGAGCCCGCCTGCGCCACTTTTTCACCCAAGCCCGGTGGATGCTGCCGCGATCGCCGACGCGCCGGCCGGGTGACGCAGAACGGCATTTTGGGCGACTGCCGGTCACCCCCGAGTTTTGTTGGCCTCCCCCCGCCACTAGGGCTAGAATCCATCTTCACTGTTCGAAACCAGCCAGGATCCGCCCAGCACCATGACCCCCGCTTTCGAGGAACGACTGCGCCAGGCCCGAGTCGAATCGGTGGCCCGCAGCCTGAGTGAAGACATCGGCGACGGCGACATCACCGCCGCGCTCATTCCCGCCGACCGCACAACCGCCGGCCGGGTCATCACCCGCGAACACGCGGTGATTGCCGGGCGCGCTTGGGTGGAGGAGGTCTTCCGCCAGGTCGACCCGCGCATGGAGCTGGATTGGCATGTCCGGGATGGCGACCGCGTCGAGCCCGACCAGGTACTGTTTAGCTGCCGGGGTCCGGCCCGCAGCCTGCTGACCGCTGAACGCTCGGCCCTGAACTGGCTGCAGACCCTCTCCGGCGTTGCCACCCGCTGCCGCCAGTATGCGGATCAGGTCAGCCACACCGGTGTACGCCTGCTGGATACCCGCAAGACCCTGCCGGGCCTGCGGCTGGCGCAGAAATACGCCGTCACCTGCGGGGGCTGCTTCAACCACCGGGTGGGCCTGTACGATGCCTTTCTGATCAAGGAAAACCACATTGCCGCCTGCGGATCCATCGGTCAGGCGGTGGCCATGGCCCACGAGCTGGCCCCGGGCCGGCCGGTGGAGGTTGAAACCGAATCCATGGCGGAACTGGAGCAGGCACTGGCGGCCGGGGCCGACATCATCATGCTGGATGAATTTTCGCTGGCGGACATGAAAGCCGCTGTTGCGCTGGTCGCTGGCAGGTCTAAACTGGAAGCCTCGGGCGGGATCAATGCCGACACCCTGGTAGCGGTTGCCGAAACCGGTGTGGATTACATTTCCATTGGCGCTCTGACCAAGGATGTCCGAGCCACTGATCTCTCCATGCGACTGGACGCGATTCGCTGACCCGCCCTAGCCGGCCGATCAGGGATTCGCAGTATGCCGGCGGTGCTGTTGGCTGCGCGGTAGGTGACTGAACGGGTAGGGATACCATTGAACGCAAGCGACCGCACCATCACGGCGTCTTTCTGGCGCCACCTGCCCCTCCAGGTCGGCATCTACCTGGCGCTGGCGCTACTGAGCTGGCATTTCACAGTGCCCGGCAGCCTGGCGCCGGCACTCTGGCTGCCAGCGGGCTACGCCCTTGCCCAATTGCTGCGCCGGGGCGTGAATGCCCTGCCGATGACGGTCATCGGCGCCATCCTGGCAGCGGCCCTGCTGGGCTACCTGAGCGGCACCGGCGCTGCTGCCCGGAGCGCCGGACTGATCGCGGCGCTGGCGGCCTTTGCCATCCTCACCCCGACTCTGGCCGCCTGGAGCTTCAAGAAAACCAGCGCCCTGCATTCCCCCCTGCACAGCTATATCGCGTTCCTGTGGCTGCTTGGCGCCCTGACCCTGGCCTGCTTTGTCGCCAGCCTGCCACTGGTGGCGGCCTCCGTACTGGTCATACCCGGCAGCCAGCTGCCCGCCGACACACTGCTCCTGAGCGGCTGGTTCAGCGGCTTTCTGGGCTCCCTGATCATGGCGCCGGCGGTGCTGTCGGTCACCGCTCGACCCGTGGCGGCGGTGCCCTTACGACGCTCCATGGAGTGGCTCACCTGGTTGCTGGTATTGGCCTTCGTCGTGACCCTGGCCTGGCACGAGCCGATTCAGAGCCTGTTCCTGCTGCTGCCACTGATGACCTGGGCCGCCACCCGCTTCTCCCTGCCCTGGGCCATGGCGGCCATCGGCCTTGCCGCCCTCAGCGGTCTGGTCTGTGCCTTCGGCGCCCGCAATGGCCTGGCCACCGGCGGCGGCTACCTGCTGATCCAGAGCCTGATTGCGGTCATGGTGGCGGCGTCCTGCTATGTGCGGGTGCTTCTGGAGGATCGGGAACGGATTGAGAACGGCCTGGAACAGGTGGTTGAGGAGCGCACCCGCGAACTGCAACTGACAAACTACGAGCTCAAGGACGAGATCTTTGTCCGCCAGCAGGCTGAGAAGTCCTTCCGGCGCTCGTCGCGGCATTATCGCGCCCTGTTTGAGACAGCCAGCAACCCCATCATCGTGATTGATGGCAACATTCGCATCCGGCAGTGGAACGGCGCCGCCGAGTCCCTGTTCGGCTACAGCCGCGACGAGGCGGTTGGCCGCAGCCTGACCGACACCTTCATACCGGCTGAGCAGAAGGATGAGCTGGCCTGGAAAATCGTCAAGGTGCTCAATAGCGGGCTGACACAGGACACCATGGAAACCCGGGTCACCACGTTCAGCGGTGAGGTCCACACCATCCTGTGGAATCTCAACCGGCTCCACGAGGACGAGGACGACCGCCGCGCCCAGCTGATCCTGATCGGACAGGACATCTCCGAAATCCGGCGCACCCAGGACCAGCTGCACTACCTGGCCCATTACGATGTACTGACAGACACCGCCAACCGCCGCCTGTTCGAGGACCGCTGCCGCCAGGCCATCACCAGCGCCCTGCGTCACGGCCACCACTGCGCCCTGATCGGTCTGGACATCGACCATTTCAAGCGCATCAACGATACCCTGGGCCACGATGCCGGCGACCGGCTGCTGCAGGAAATCGCCCGTCGGCTCCGGGCCAGCCTGCGGGAGGAGGACACCATCGCGCGCCTGGGAGGCGACGAGTTCGCGGTGCTGCTCAATCAGGTCAACGGCGCCGAGGGCTGCGAGAAGGTGGCCCGCTCGCTGCTGGAGACCATTACCCAGCCCATCGACGTTCCCGGTGGCGAGCTGGTCATTACCTCCAGCATCGGCATCACCCTGGCGCCGGATGACGGTCGCAGTTACGAGGAGCTGCTCAAGAACGCCGACATGGCCATGTACCGGGCCAAAAAGGCGGGTCGCAACAACGTGCAGTTCTTTTCCGCCGACATGAACGACGACATGCTTCGGCAGATGACCATGGAACGGGAACTGCGGGAGGGCATTCGCGAAGGCCAGCTACAGCTTTACTACCAGCCCATTCTCAACGTCCGCACCGGTCGCATCAGCGGCCTGGAGGCGCTGTTGCGGTGGCAACATCCGACCCGGGGTCTGCTGACACCGCGGGAATTCATTGATGTGGCGGAACAGAGTGGCCAGCTCCAGACCCTGGGGGAATGGGTCTGCCTCAATGCCTGCCTGCAGGCCCGGGCCATCCAGGCCATGAGCGGCTCGCCGGTGACCATCAGCATCAACCTGTCGTCACGCCAGTACAATCACCCCCGGCTCGCGGACCAGCTGGACGCGGTGATCCGGGAGACCGGACTGGACCCGGGTCTGCTGATGGTGGAGATCGATGAGCGGATCCTGTCGGAGCGCATGGAGGAAACCGCCCGCACCCTGGCTAAACTCAAGGCGCTTGGGATCGGCCTGGTGCTCGACCGCTTCGGCAGTGGGCTGTCGTCCCTGCGCCTGCTGCGGGATCTGCCTTTCGACCAGGTCAAGATCGACCAGCACCTGCTGCAGCATGCCCCCCAGGAAGAAAACACCGCCGCCATCGTG
>NZ_JAWVZL010000107.1:0-9988 GCF_033722195.1 Marinobacter sp. | reverse complement strand
GGCGACGGTGGTTACTGCCGGTTTTTAGTCGGAAGTGACTTCGTTGAGGTCTTCCTCGAACTGGTTCAGCAGCTCCTTGCCGTCCTCACCGGTCATCTCGATGTACTTCTCCTTGACCTGGGGTGCGCGCTCCTTGAAGGCTGCAATCTGCTCTTCGTTGAGGCGGGTCACCGTGCACTTGTCACAGGCCTCCTTGATCTTGCCCAGGGCTTCCTCGGCGAGACCGTCGATGTGGTCGATGATCTGCTCGAAGGCATAGTCGGAGGCGTTCTGGACCAGCTTCTTGTCCTCGTCCGACAGGCCGTTGTAGAAGTCCTGGTTAGCCATCATGGCGGTGGTGAACCAGCCATGGCTGGTGAAGGTCAGGTGGGGTGACACTTCATACAGACCGCCGGACTCGATCCAGAAGATCGGGTTTTCCTGGCCCTGGATCATGTTGGTCTGCAGCGCACCATAGACCTCACCCCAGGGCAGGGGTGTCGGCGTGGCGCCGAAGGCCGCGTAGGTTTCCGACAGCAGCGGGTTGGTCATGACCCGGATCTTCTTGTTCTTGAAGTCCTGGGGAGAAGTGATGGGCTCGTTGGAGGTGACCACCATCTCGCCTTCGGGGTACATCTGGAGCAGTTCCAGGCCATGCTCGGCGTAGAGCTTGGGGAACATCTCGTTGATGGCTTCGCTCTCCCGGAAGAACTCGATCACCGTGTCCATGTCGGTGGGCATCAGGTAGGGGATGAAGAAGATCTGTGCCTCGGGGATGAGGGACCCGGTGAAACCCGGTGACTGGTTGACGAACTGCAGGATGCCGGAAAGGGTCTGGGACATGATGTCATCCGACTCGCCCAGTTCGCCGAAGCGATAGACCTGAACGGTATGGTCCGAGTTGTCTTCGATGTATTCCTTGAACTTGTAGGCATAGACATCCTGGACGTCGCCCTCGTATTCCTCGTGGGCATACCGCCAGTTGGCGGCATTAACGGCGTTGGCGGCTGTCAGGGTCGCAAAGGCGATCGCTGAAAGACCGGCGAGCTTCTTGAGTTTTGTCGCGCCACTCATCTGCTTGTCTCCGTTTCTGGGTTGTCGTGGTTATTTTTCCGTTCATTAACAAAGGTTGGTAAAAAAATAACAATTCCGCAAGCAAATAGATGAAATTGGTTGAATGAGCGGGTCTGTTTATAACCAAAAAGCAGGCCTGACGCCGGCCTGTCACGGCCCGAGGAGCCCGGCCGCGGCGATCAGAGCCGCATCCGATCCGGTGTTGGGAACGTAGGTGCTCTATGATTGATCAAGAGGATGTTCCAAAAAGGGAGATCAAGCCCATGTCCACCGCATTCATTCGCCCCATGCTGGCAGGCCTGGTCCTGGTGGCCGGCGCTGTCCTCCTCACTGCCTGCGGTCAAGGCTCCGCGACCAGCAGCCAGGATTCCGCCACAGCCAGCGAGGGCCCGGGTTCCGACAAGAGCCTGGCCGATCCCGCACAGACCGGTGTACTGAAAGTGGTAACCCGCAACGGCTCCACCACCTACTACCTGAACCGGCATGAGCAGCCCTCCGGTCCCGAATACGATCTGGTCACGGCGTACGCGCAAGCCCAAGGCTGGGACGTGGAATGGCAGATGCTGAATACGACTGCCCAGGTTCTGGATGCCCTTGAGAATGGTGAGGCGCATCTGGCGGCGGCCGGCCTCACCCACCTGCCCTCCCGTAACGGGCGTTTCGAGCGCGGCCCTGCCCACACCGAGATCACCCAGCAGCTGGTCTGCCATCGGGAGCTGCGGCCCCTGCCCAACACCGCCGACAAGCTGTCGCAGGTCCGCATCCGCGTTACCGCCGGCTCCAGCTATGCCGAGACCCTGACGGTGCTGGCCGGCCAGAACGAAGGGCTCAGCTTCGAGGAGGACGCCGAGCGCAGTACCGAGACCCTGCTGGCCCAGGTGGCCCAGGGTGAGCTGGACTGCACGGTGGCCGATTCCAATATTGTTCAGGTCAACCGGCGCTTCATGCATGAACTCAACGTGGCGATGAATCTGACCGAAGGCCAGAACCTCGGTTGGTACCTGCCCCAGGGTTCGGAGCAGCTGGCGCAGAGCAGTCGCAACTGGATGAATGGCCAGGACGGTGATGCGGCGATTGGTGACATGGAGGAGCGCTACTACGCCTACATCGGGGAATTCGACTTTGTCGACCTGCGGGCACTTAATCGACGCATTGATGATCGCCTGCCGAACTACCTGGAGGAGTTTCAGGCGGCCGCCGAGCAGACCGGCATGCCGGTGGACCTGTTGGCGGCTTTGTCCTACCAGGAGTCCCACTGGGACCCCACCGCCAAGAGTCCCACCGGGGTGCGGGGCATCATGATGCTGACCCGTCGCACCGCCGAGTCCCTCGGAGTCAAGGATCGCCTCGACCCGGCCCAGGCCATCGACGGTGGTGCCCGCTACCTGGCCGACCGGCATGAACGGCTGCCGGAGAGCATACCCGAGCCGGATCGCACCTTCCTGGCCCTGGCCAGCTACAATGTCGGTCGCGGGCATCTGCTGGACGCCCGGCAGCTGGCCCGAGACCTGGGCAAGAATCCGGATTCCTGGAAGGATATGAGCGAGGTCCTGCCCCTGCTGGCGGATGAGCGTTACTACCCGAATTTGCGCTACGGGTACGCCCGAGGCTACGAGCCGGTGCACTACGTCACCCGCATCCGAAACTACCAGGACGTGATCGCCAGCGCCATCAATGACTGATGTCACACACGACGGAGAGCCATGACCGCCAACACCATTGAGATCAACCGGCGCCGGCATCCGATCCAGCCGGGTTCGCCCCAGTGGCTGTTCGGCTACGGCTCGCTGATCTACAAGGTGGATTTTCCCTACCTGGAGCGCCGGCGGGCCTGGATCCGGGGTTGGGCCCGGAGGTTTTGGCAGGGGTCGCACGATCACCGCGGCACGCCGGAGTCGCCGGGCCGGGTGGTGACCCTGGTGGAGGAACCCGGCGTCCTGTGCCGGGGCCTGGCCTACCGGGTGTCGCCGGAGGTGTTCCATCACCTGGACGTGAGAGAGAAGAACGGCTACCTGCGCCTGCCCACGGCCATGCATTTTGACGACGGCGGTGAGGCGGAGGGTCTGATCTACATAGCCGCCCCGGACAACGCCGCCTTTCTCGGCGCCGCGCCGGCCCGGGAAATGGCGGCCCAGATCGCCCGCGCCTCCGGCCCCAGCGGCGCCAATGCGGACTATCTGTTACGGCTTGCCGAGGCCCTCAGGCAGCTGGGGGACGACGACCCCCATGTGTTCGAGCTGGAGCGGCTGGTCCTGTCCGCTTAGACCCGGAACAGCGACACCCGGTTGCGCAGTTGCTCGCCCAATTGCGTCAGCGTCGCCGCAGCGCTGACCACCTGGTCGCTGGAACTGGCGGATTGATCGCTGATATCGCGGATTCGGGTCACATTCTGGTTGATGTCCTCGGCCACTGAGGTCTGTTGTTCGGCTGCGATGGCGATCTGGCTGTTGAATTCGCGGATGGTTTCCACCGCCTCTGCGAGGGCCCTGATGGTTTCGCCGGTGGTGCGGGCGCTGTCCAGGGTCTGGCCAGCCATGGTGCCGCTGGCTGCCATGGTCTGCACCGAGGCACTGGCATTGGCAGTCAGGCTGTCGATCAGGGTCTCGATCTCGGTGGCGGAAGCCTGGGTGCGTTGGGCAAGCGAACGGACCTCGTCCGCCACCACCGCGAACCCGCGCCCGTGCTCGCCGGCCCGTGCGGCCTCGATGGCCGCGTTCAGGGCCAACAGGTTGGTCTGGTCGGCGACCGACTTGATTACATCCAGCATGGCGCCGATGGACTCGGTTTCCGACCGGAGCCGTGTGATCTGCTCACGGGCGTTTTCCACCTCGGAGGTCAGCCGGCTGACGTAGGACAGGGTCTCTTCCACCGCTTGCTCTCCCGAGCGGGTTTTCTCGCTGGCGGTAGCGGCTGAGATGAAGGCGCTCTCGGCACTGCGGGCGACCTCGGCCACCGTCGCCACCATCTGGTTCATGGCGGTGGCCACCTGGTCGGTCTGGTCACGCTGCTGGGTGGCACCAGCGCTGGCCTTGTCGGAAACCCCGGACAGTTCCGCGGCCGAAGCAGCGATGTCGTTGGCACCGGCGTCGATGCCCGAGACCAGCTCCCGCAGGTTGTTCACCATACGGCCCAGCGCATTGAGCAGCTGGCCGAATTCGTCTTTGCGCTGGGATTCGATGCGGGTGCGCAGGTCGCCGTCGGCAACCTGGCTTGCTACCTCGGCCGCCCGGCGGATGGGGCCAGCGATACTGCGGGTCAGGTACCAGGCCAGCAATACGCCCAGTGCCAGCACCACCAGCGTGGTCACGCCGATCAGCATCATGGCCTGGTTCCGCTCCGAGTTCATCTTGTCCAGCTGCAACGTCCGCAACTGCTTGGCGCTGCCGACTGCCCCTTCCGCCAGTTCGCTCAGCCGCGCCTGAGAGGCGGCTGCGTCCTCGACACGCTCAACCGTGTTCGAGAATGCGGTCAGGTAGGCCTGGAGCATCTCTAGGATGGGCTCCTTCATACTTTCGTCCAGGCGTGAAGATTCAATCACCGAAACCGCTCGGCGGGCGGTGTTCTCCAGGTTAAGCCGGACGTCATTGTGGTGGTTGATCAGGAAGCTGCGTTCGTCGCGGCGTATCTGACGCAGCAGCGCATGAGCGGCGAACAGGTCTTCCTCGATGGCGATGCGGCCCTCCAGGTCCCAGCCCAGGCGCTCAAGTTCGGCGATGGCATCGCGACGGGCGTTGACCTGAGCGACCAGGGTTTCCAGCAACTCCAGGTAAGCCTGCGCCCTGTTTCGAATGTCCGCCAGCAGGGCGAGGTTACTGTCCACCACCAGTTGGTCCGCCAGGAATTGCGTATCCGTGAGAACCTGCTGGGTCTGAATGCGGGCGGTCGCTATATGGGATGCATCGCGGCTGAGCAGGAAGCTTTTCTCATGCGACAGGGCATCCAGTAGCGAGCTCTCGATGGCGGCGGTGGTAGCCACTACCTGTGAGCGTTGGCCGTAACTGTTCATGGTCTGCAGGCCGGAAAGGCCGATCAGCAGGGAAAGGGCAATTAGCAAGGTGAACCCGACGGCGAGTTTCACCCCGATGGACAGGTCAGAAAACAGCCTCATGGTACTTCCTCATCAACAGCGTTGCCGGCATCTGCCGCCTTCGATACTCGCGGCAAGGCAGGACCACCTGTGGGCCGCGAGGGTTCGCAGCTTCAGTAAACCAGTTTGATGAAGGCTGTAAAGCGGGATTTGGTGGCATTTCGTAACCGGCAGTCGAAACCGCGGGTCAGGTCAGCCCGTGGCCGGATCGGACCCCGGTCAGTGGTCGGAATCCTTGCGGTTCATGCGGTCCAGAACACCCATGGCGAAAGCCGAGGCCACGAAGGTGAGGTGGATGATCACATACCACATCAGCTTGTTGTCCGGGATTTTCTGGGCATTCATGAAGATCTTGAGCAGGTGAATGGATGAGATCGCCACAATGGCGGCCGCCACCTTGTTCTTGAGACTGGTGGTATCCAGCTTGCCCAGCCAGTTGAGCTTCTCGCCGCCACCGATGTCCAGTTTCGACACGTAGTTTTCATACCCGGAGAACATCACCATGACCAGCAGGCCTGCCACCAGGGCGATGTCGATCAGGGTGAGAACCATCAGGATCAGGTCTGCTTCCTTGATGCTGAACACGTTGGGCAGGACGTAGACGACCTCCTGGAAGAATTTTACACCCAGCGCCAGCAGGACCAGACTCAGGCCCAGGTAGATCGGAGCCAGGATCCAGCGGGTGGCATACATCAGTCGCTCAAGGCCTTTCTCAACCATAACCGTTCCGTTCTTCAAAAAATTTAGGCCCACATTCTATAGTGAAATGCCCACCGAACAAGCATCAACGGCAGACGTGGAACCGGAATATTGGCTACCATTAAGGGTCTGCGCGGGCCATGGCCCCGCATCAGCCTCACATAACAATACGCCAAGTGGAACCGACAACATGACTTTCCGCGCACACCTGCAAGCTCTGTCCGCCAGCCTGGTGCTGGCACTGACCCTTCTCGCCCTGCCGGCCACGGTATCGGCACAGGAGACCCACACCCTGCGGCTGGCCGAGACCTGGGGCCCGAACTATCCGATCCTGGGGGAAACCACAAAACGCATGGCAGCCATGGCGGAAGAGATGTCCGGCGGCCGCCTCAAGATCCGCATCGACTCATCCAACAAGCACAAGGCGCCTTTCGGCATCTTCGACATGGTCAAGGCCGGCCAGTACGACATCGGGCACACCGCCTCCTATTACTACAAGGGCAAGATCCCCAACGCCATGTACTTCACCACCGTGCCTTTCGGCATGCTGGCGCCGGAACAGTATGCCTGGTTCTACTATGGCGGTGGGCTGGAACTGATGCAGAAGGTCTACGCACCCCACGGCATGCTATCGTTCCCCGGGGGCAACACCGGCAACCAGATGGGCGGCTGGTTCCGCGAGGAGATCAATTCGCTGGAGGACCTCAAGGGCCTGAAGATGCGCACGCCCGGTTTTGCCGGCGAAGTCATGGCGGAGCTGGGGGTGGCGGTGACCAATATCCCGCCGGGTGAGCTCTACACCGCTCTGGAACGCGGCACCATCGACGCCCTGGAATGGGTGGGCCCGGCCCTGGATCTGGACATGGGTTTCCACCAGATCGCCAAGTACTACTACTCGGGCTGGCAGGAGCCGGCCGCCGAACTGCAGTTCCTGATCAACGAGAAGAGCTGGGCCAAGCTGTCCCCCGAACTGCAGGAGATCCTGCGGGTGGCCATGCGCGCCGCCGCCTATGACATGTACATCCAGAGCATGCACGTCAGCGGCCAGAGCTGGAGCAAGATGAAGGCGGACTACCCCAAAGTCACCGCGAAGACCTTTCCGTCGGAGGTGATCGACGCCCTGCGCCAGGCCACCCGCAAGCTGCTGGAGGAGGCGGCCGAAAACGACCCGCTGGCCAACGAGATCATCCAGTCCCAGACTGAGTACCTGCGCACCATCCGCCAGTGGACCAACATCTCGGACAAGGCCTACCTGGAGAGCATCTCCAAGATCGAGGAGTGAGCCGGCCGGCGGTCAGACATCGCCGCTGAGAATCCGGCCGGCGCCGGGCACCCGGGTCGACAGTCCCAGGGCCCGGAGCATCTGGTAGGTGGTGCAGGTGGCGGCGGACACCACCGGAATACCCAGGCGGTCCTCCACCGCCTGGATGGCTCCCAATGATGGCATCTGGACACAGGCCGACAGCACCACCGCGTCGGCCCCCCGCCAGTCGAGACCGTCCACAATCTCCAGCAGGGCGCCCGGGTCCCGGCGGCCCACCGCCAGGTTGTCGGCTATTTCCAGCGAGATGCTGTCCAGTACCCTGATGCCTTCCGATTCGATGTAGTCCACCACCATCTCGGTGAGTGGCTTCATGTAGGGCGTGATCAGCGCCACCTTCTTCGCCCCCAGCACCGCCAGCCCCTCGGTGAGGGCACCGGCGCTGCTGACCACCGGCGTGGGATGGCCGTTGCTGGCGGTTACCTCGTGCAGCCGCTGCTGGGATTTGCGGTGATAGCCCCGGCCCTGGGCCATAATGGCCACCAGGCAGGCGTAACCCATAACGTCCACCTGGGCATCCGAGAGCTCCAGGGCGCAACGGTCCGACTCCACGTCCATGGCCGCCAGCTCTTCCCGGGTGACGTTGCGCATCCGCATCCGGCTGGAGTGAAAGCTGAAACGTTCCGGCGCAATGCTTTCACGGGCCCGCAGCATGGCGGGGATCTCGGTTTCCATGGTGGTGTTGGAGCTGGGTACGATCTGGCCGATGCGGTAATGGATCTTGCTCATGGTTGTTGCCTCCAGGGCCTGCTGAATCAGGCGTTCTTGTAGATGTCGCGATAGGTTTCCCGCAGCTGGTTCTTCTGCACCTTGCCCATGGTGTTGCGGGGCAGGCTGTCGACGAAGAACACCCGCTTGGGCTGCTTGTACTTGGCCAGCCGGTCCTTGAGGGCGGCCAGCACGCCGGCCTCATCCAGCTCGGCCCCGGCTGCGGGCACCACCACCGCGGTCACACCCTCGCCAAAATCCGGGTGGGAGACGCCGATAACGGCGGATTCCACCACGCCGTCCATTTCGTCAATCACCTGCTCCACCTCCTTGGGGTAGACGTTGAAGCCGCCGGAGATCACCAGGTCCTTGTCGCGCCCGACGATATGGATGTAGCCCTTGGCGTCCTTCAGGCCCAGATCCCCGGTCACGAAGAAGCCATCCTTCAGCAACTCCTCCCGGGTCTTCTCCGGCATGCGCCAGTAGCCCTTGAACACGTTGGGGCCGCGTACCTCCAGCATGCCGATCTCGCCGTCGGCGACCGGGGTGTGGGTCCCGGGCTCGGTGATGCGGATTTCCACCCCGGGCAGCGGCAAACCCACGGTGCCGGCGATGCGTGCGCCGTCATAGGGGTTGGAGGTGTTCATGTTGGTTTCGGTCATGCCGTAGCGCTCGAGAATGGCGTGGCCGGTGCGGCGGTGGAAGGCCTCGTGGGTCTCGGCGGTCAGGGGGGCCGAGCCGGAGGTGAACAGCCGCATGTTGGCGGTGCGCTCGGGGCTCAGCCGGTCATCCTGCAGCAGGCGGGTGTAGAAAGTGGGCACCCCCATCAGGGTGGTGCCCTCGCTAAAGGCCTCGATCACCGTATCCACATCGAAACGGGACAGGAACAGCATGCTGGCGCCGGCCATGAGGATGACGTTGCAGGCCACGAACAGGCCATGGGTATGGAAAATGGGCAGGGCGTGGATCAGCCGGTCCTGCTCGGTGAAGCGCCAGACCTCCGCCAGGGTGCGGCAGTTGGATGCCAGGTTATGGTGAGTCAGCATGGCGCCCTTGGAGCGACCGGTGGTGCCGGAGGTATAGAGGATGGCCGCCAGGTCATCGGCGCCGCGCGGCTCAATGGCGGTATAGCGCTCGGCCGTTGCGGCCCGGGTCATCAGGCTGCCGGTACCGTCATCGGCCAGGGTCTCCACGTGGGGGCAGCCGGTCTCCTGCGCCACTTTGCGGGCGGCCTCCAGGGCGGCAGGCTGGCACACGAACAGGTGAGGCTCGGCGTTGCCCAGGAAGTAGCCGATCTCGGCGAAGGTGTAGCCGGTATTCAGCGGCAGGTAAACACCGCCCATGCGCAGGCAGGCCAGGTAGAGCAGGATGGCCTCCGGGCTCTTGTCCACCTGTACCGCCACCCGGTCGCCGGGTTCCACGCCAAGCTCCACCAGGGCGCCGGCCAGTTGCTCGGTGACTTCCAGCGCCTCGCCGTAGCTGTAGTTGCGGCCCTCCGGGGTGACGATGAAGTCGTGCTGGCGGCGCTCGGTCATGCGCTTGGCAAAGCTCTCGAACAGGTTGTGGTTCATTTGTCGTTGTCTCCCTTTAGCAACTTGCGGCCGCGCCGGCTGAGCTCCCGGATGGCTGAGGAGCACACGATGGTGCCGTCGGCGGTGAACTGCTCGTGATTGCGTTCGATGTTGTCCAGTACGTACAGATAGTTGACCATCAGCCCGGCAGACTGCTTGAGGCCCTGGGCGGAAACGTCACCGAGCCAGTTGATGCGGTGCAGCTCGGCACCATTGCCCAGGTGGAAGCGGGCGACAGGGTTGTGGGGCAGGCCTTTGGAGTTCTTCTCCTTTAGCAGGTAGCGCGCCGCCAGCGGCCGGATGACCTCCTCCAGCTGCTGTGCCTGGGCTTCGTCCTGTGGCCAGTCGGGATTGGCCAGCAGCTTGAGGGTATCCTGGGCCTCCGGGCTCAGCAGCCCGGCTTCCTCGGTGTAGGTGGCCTCAAGCCATTTGCGGAAGCCGGGCAGGGGCGACAGGGTGACGAAATTGCGCAGCCCCGGCAGCTCCTGCTTAAGCTCCTGCACCACCTGCTTGATCAGGAAGTTGCCGAAGGAGATGCCCCGCAACCCG
>NZ_JAWVZL010000106.1:0-10011 GCF_033722195.1 Marinobacter sp. | reverse complement strand
CTCCTGTATTTCGGACGGGAACTGCTCCTGCATGATCTGCTGTTCCAGCACATATAACAGGTGCACCGGATTGGCGGCCACCTCGGTGCTGTCGAAGTTGAACACCTTGGAGAGTATCTTGTAGGAGAAGCGGGTGCTCAGACCCGTCATCCCCTCGTCCACGCCGGCGTAGTCCTTGTACTCCATCAGGCTCTTCGCCTTGGGGTCGGTATCTTTCAGGTTTTCGCCGTCGTAGACCCGCATCTTGGAGAAGATGCTGGAGTTTTCAGGTTCTTTGATGCGGGACAGGATGGAGAACTGGGCCAGCATGTCCAGGGTGTCCGGGGCGCAGGGGGCGCCCTGCAATGAGCTGTGCTTGAGCAGCTTGCGGTAGATGTCGATTTCCTCGGTCACCCGCACGCAGTAGGGCACCTTGACGATGTAGACCCGGTCGAGGAAGGCCTCGTTGTGCTTGTTGTTGCGGAAGGTCTGCCACTCGGACTCGTTGGAGTGGGCCAGGATGATGCCGTCAAAGGGCACCGAACCCATGCCTTCGGTGGTGTTGTAGTTGCCTTCCTGGGTGGCGGTCAGCAGTGGGTGCAGAACCTTGATGGGCGCCTTGAACATCTCGACGAATTCCATCAGGCCCTGGTTGGCCTTGCACAGGCCGCCGGAGAAGCTGTAGGCGTCCGGATCGTCCTGGGAGAAGTCCTCCAGCATGCGGATGTTGACCTTGCCCACCAGGGCCGAGATGTCCTGGTTGTTGTCATCACCGGGCTCGGTCTTGGACACCGCCACCTGGTCCAGCACCGAGGGGTAGCGCTTGACCACGCGGAACTTGCTGATGTCGCCGCCGTATTCGTGCAGCCGCTTCACCGCCCAGGGCGACATGATGGGCTTGAGGTAGCGGGTGGGTATGCCGAACTCTTCCTCCAGGATTGGGCCGTCTTCGTTGATGTCGAACAGGCCCAGCGGTGACTCGTTCACCGGCGAATCCTTGATGGCGTAGAAGGGCACCTTCTGCATCAGGTACTTGAGCTTTTCGGCGAGGGAGGATTTACCACCGCCCACCGGGCCTAGCAGGTAGAGGATCTGCTTCTTCTCTTCCAGGCCCTGGGCGGCGTGGCGGAAGAAGGACACGATGTTCTCGACGGCATCCTCCATGCCGTAGAACTCGGAAAATTCCGGGTAACGCTTGATGACCTTGTTGGAAAAGATGCGGGAAAGTCGCGGGTCGCGTGAGGTATCGATGAGTTCCGGCTCGCCGATGGCCATCAGCATGCGTTCGGATGCGGTGGCGTAAGCCGTTGGGTCCTTTTTGCAGATCTCCAGGTACTCCTCCAGGGAATACTCTTCCTCCTGTGTTGCTTCATACCGGTTCTTGAAGTGCTGCAGAATTGTCATGTAAGCCCCTCGCTCGCTGTTTCTCAGCTTTGGTTCACGCAAAATCCCCGATCTAATTCGGATCGCCAGTGGCGGCGACGCGGTTATGGTTGGATGAAAGGATAAGACTCGCTAGACCGGATATACGCCGGGGAGGCGTTTCCGGTCTGGATATTTTCAGCTTAGTCCAGACTTACAGGCTTGGACAGACTCAGGAGTGTTTTGTTTCGTTGCAATTATGACAGGTTAATGTTGCCGGCCGCCGTAGCCCGACCCGCTCACCGGGCTGGGCGGCAAGGCGGAGGCAGGCGGGCGGCTAGTCGGAATCCGGCCGGCGGCGCAGCTTGAAGACGCTCTCGGTGGCGCCGCTGAGACCCTTGCGTTTGGCGAAGGGATGGTCCTTGGGCAGCAGGTTGGTGAGTACGTGTTCCACCTGCCAGTCGTGGCCGTAGAGGGCCATGACCTCGGCGTCACTGACATTGAAGGGCGGTCCGCGCATCTCGTCGTTCTGGTAATCCAGGGTGATCAGCAGGATGGCGGCTTGGTCCGGCAGGATGGCGTTGAGGTGCTGCACGTACTCCGGGCGCATGTGGGGCGGTAGGGCGATGAGGGCAGCGCGGTCGTAGGCCAGCCGCACATGCTGCAGGTCCTCCGGCACCAACTGGAAGAAATCGCCGCACCAGAGTTCCAGCTCGTCGTGGATGAAGCGGGTGAAGGGCTGGCCCGGCTTCACGGTGGCCTTGGTGTCTGCCTCCTCGAAGAAATCCTTGCAGGCGATTTCGCTGAGTTCCACCCCGATCACGCGGTGGCCCTGGTCGTGCAGCCACCACATGTCGTGGGCCTTGCCGCAAAGCGGCACGAACACGGTCTCACCAGGCCGGCCCGACAGCTCCCGCCAGTGGTCATGAAGGTACTGGTTGACCGTACCCTCGTGAAAACCGATTTCCTGTTTCTCCCAACGGGTATGCCAGAACTCGTGTTCCATCGCGTCTCTCCCGTCACCGCGGTATGCCCGGTAGCCTCTGGCTCCAGTGTAAACTATCGTTGCGAGGATAAAACACCCCGCCGGTCGTCCCCAATGACCGGCTTCCCGGACCAGGAGCCTGCCCATGAAAGCTGTTTTTCTCGATGCCGCCACCCTCGGTGACGATGTGGACCTGGGGCCCATCCGCGCCGCGGTGGACGAACTGGTGCTGCATCCCCGCACGGCGCCGGACCAGGTGGCCGGGCGCATCGCCGGCTTCGACACGGTACTCACCAACAAGGTGGTCCTGGGGCGTAAGCACTTTGACGCCAGCCCCGAACTGAAGCGGATTGCGGTGGTGGCCACCGGCCTCAACAACATCGACCTGGAAGCAGCCCGAGGCGCCGGTATCAGGGTGATGAACGTGACCGAATACGGCCGCCCGTCGGTGGCCCAGCACACGTTGGCGCTGATCCTGGCCCTGGCCACGCGGCTGCTGGATTATCACCGGGATGTGCAGGCTGGGCGCTGGGCCAGCAGCCCGCAGTTCTGCCTGATGGATCACCCCATCATGGAGTTGCAGGGCCGCACTCTGGGCATCATCGGCTACGGCGACCTGGGCCAGGGGGTGGCGGAGCGGGCGCAGGCCTTCGGTATGAAAATCCTGCTGGGCTGCCGGCCGGGCCAGGAGGCCGGGGAGGTGGACGGCCATCCGCGCCTGCCGCTGGCGGAGTTGCTGCCCCAGGTGGACGTGCTCTCCCTGCACTGCCTGCTGACCGACGACACCCGCAACCTGATCGGCGCCGACCAGCTCAAGCAGATGAAGCCCGAAGCCCTGCTGATCAACACCAGTCGCGGCGGTCTGGTGGATGAGCAGGCCCTGGCCGACGCCCTCAGGCAGGGCATCATCGGCGGCGCCGGCTTCGACGTGCTCACCGAGGAGCCGCCCCGCAACGGTAACCCCCTGCTCGCCCCGGACATTCCCAATCTCATCGTCACCCCGCATTCGGCCTGGGCCAGCCGCGAGGCGCGCCAGCGAATCGTTGAGATCACCGCCCGCAATCTGGCGGGAGAGGCCAGCTGAACCCCGCTGCCGGAGCGGGCGCTATATGGGGCCGGCTACGCAAAGCCGGTCGGATCGGCCATACTCTGATGGACTCCAAGCCCGTATGATGGCCCAAATGAATAACAGAAACAGGACCTTGAGTGGCTTCCACACAATTTAAAGACAGGCTGCAGCAAGCCGAAGACTGGATTCTCGCCAATCCGGAGCCGCCCCAGCGCTGGCCCTGGACCTGGCTCTACACCGCCGGGCGGACCGCCTATGCCATTGTCCGGGACATCATTGCCGGCAACCTCACCCTGCATGCCATGAGCCTGGTGTACACCACCCTGCTCAGTATCGTGCCGCTGCTGGCGCTGAGTTTTTCCGTGCTCAAGGCGCTCGGGGTCCATGAGCGCATGGAGCCCTTCCTGTTCCAGTTCTTCGAGCCCATGGGGCCGCAGGGGGTGCAGCTGGCGGAGCAGATCCTGGGCTTCGTGGACAACATGAAGGTGGGGGTGCTGGGCTCGGTGGGCCTGGCGCTGCTGGTCTACACCGTGGTGTCCCTGGTGCAGAAGGTGGAGCGCTCCTTCAACATGATCTGGCGGGTGCCGGAGATGCGCTCCCTGGCCCAGCGGTTCAGCAACTATCTGAGCGTGATCATGATCGGGCCGCTGCTGATGGTGTCCGCCATCGGGGTCAGCGCCACCATTTTCTCCTCCGGTTTCGTGCAGACCATGATGGAGATCGAGCCCTTCGGCTCGGTGATCATCCAGGTCAGCCGGCTGATGCCCTTCTTCCTGGTGTGCGGGGCCTTCACCTTTGTCTACGTGTTCATGCCCAACACCCGGGTGCAGCTTCGCTACGCCTTCATCGGCGGTGTGGTGGCCGGTATCGCCTGGCAGGCGGTAAGCCTGCTATTTGCGTCTTTTGTGGCTGGATCCACCAAGTACGCCGCCATTTACAGCAGTTTCGCCATCGGCATTATCCTGCTGATCTGGATGTACCTGAACTGGATGATCCTGCTGCTCGGGGCCAGTATCGCCTTCTACCTGCAGAACCCGGGCTCGGTGGCCAAGCGCCAGGAAGTACAGCTCTCGCCGGAACTGCAGGAGAAGGTGGCGCTGGTGCTGATGTGGCTGGTGTGCAAGCCGTTCAGCGAGGGCAAGCCGGCGCCCCAGCAGGAAGAGCTGGAGCAGCGCCTGCGGGTGCCGGGCTCGGTGACTCGCCGGGTCAGCGACAAGCTGATCCGCGCCGGTTTGCTGACCCTGGCGGGCGAGGACGGTGACCGGCTGGCACCGGGCCAGGCCTTGGATCTGATCCGGGTGGACGACGTGCTGTCAGCGGTGCGCAAGGACGAGGACATGATGGTCAGGCGGTTGCCTGATGTGCCGCCCATGGAGCTGATGGACCGGCGTCTGGTGGACGGCAGCCGCACCTTTGCCGAGCTGTTGCGCTCCTGAAGACAGGATCGCTAGCGGGTGGGGTTGGCGCCTTCCCGAAGCATTTTGGCGATCGCCTTGCGGATCTGGCTGAACTGCTGGTCGTCCAGCTGGATCACCTGGCGCAGGTCCTCTTCCGGCAGGTTGCGCTGGTGGGCATGGCGGAGCACCTCCCGCGTGCCCAGAATGATGCCGTCGTTGAGGGGCGTGTGGCGCTGTTCCGGCACCGGTCTCTCCGCCGCCAGCAGGCTGGCGTGATACCGGGGTGGCAGGTTCCACTCCCGCGCCAGGACCTGGGCGGTGGCCCAGTCGAAACGGCGAATGGCGGTGTAGAGCAGGCCGGGTGGCAGCACCTGGCCACTGCGCCGCACCCGGTATAGACGCTGTACCTCCCGGCGCAGGGTCATGTAGGCCAGTGCCGGCAGCAGGCCCAGCAGGAAGTGGGAATTGCTGTCGCCGCCCTGGGCCCGGGCGATGGCTTCCGCCGAGCGGCCACAGGTCATGCCCCAGCGCCAGACCCGCTGGGCGAAGAGGGCCTCGGAGCTGTTCCGGGCCGCCAGCATGGGCCGCATGATGGAGGCGGACACCACGCTGCGAATACCCTGGTGGCCCATCAGGAAGACCGCCTGGTCCACCGATTCGATGTGCTGCTCGCCATGGCGGAAGTAGGGGCTGTTGGCCACCTGCAGCACCTGGTCCGTCAGCGCCGGGTCCCCCAGGATGATTTTCACCAGCTGCTCGCGGGCGCTGTCGTTCTCGGCCATGGTACGCAGCAGCATGGGTAGGGTCATGGGCTGGCGCGGCAGTTCCTCCAGCAGGTTGTTCTCTACCCGGTTTTCAAGTTCGGCAAGAACGCCTTCGGTGTGCTCGTCGTTGACGGCAAGCTGCTGCGGGCCCACCTCCAGCAGCCAGCAGAACAGGCTCTCCTCCAGTTTTCCCAGCGCCGCCTCGGTGGCGGCCCGATTGTCCGGGCCAGAGCCGGTCTGGGCCGGATTGAGCAGACGGGAAGGGGGCGGAGCCGGAGGTGCCTCTGCCCGCTTGCCGAGGACCTCTTGAAACCATTGGATAATACGTGGCATCCGTTGCCCCTTGCGATTTGGTCCGGCCCCGTCGAGGGGCCTGATGATCTATCGCAAAGTATAGAGGGGCGCCCGGACTCTGCCTATACCACCTAGGTTGGAATATCGGTTCAGGGCATGGCGCCCCTAAGCCCCCGCCCTCAGAGCAGCGCTTGGCCGAACACGAACACGAACTGCGCTATACCGGCGGCAAAGCCCAGGGCCGCGCCCACCAGGATGAGTTTGATCTCGTCCTCCTGGAAGCAGGGCCGCAGCAGGTCCTGGAACTCCTCTGACGACAGCGCGATCATGCGCTCCACCATGATGGACTCCACCGCCCGGGCCCGGTCCTGTTCGAACACCGGGTTGTCGAAGGAGGTCTGGGAGATCTCGATGGCTTTCTCGCCCACCTGATGTTTCAGGGTGGCAAAACCGGTGGGGCCGAAGGCCACCTGGGTGAGGGCCTTGCCCATACCGGCGGTCTCGTCCACCAGGGGCTTGATGTGCTTCTTCACCATGTTGCGGGCGCGGTCGCCATTGGGCCCTTCCAGAATGGCATTGATGATGTTGCCCACGGTGAGGATTTCGTGGGTGACGATGTGGCAGAAGGATTCCGCCACCTGCTCCTGGCGCTTGAGGAACAGACCCTGGAGCCGGAACGGTCCGATCTTCCTCGGATGCAGAGGCCGGAAGATCACATTGAGGGCAATCCAGTTGGTGGCCCAGCCCACCAGCAGGCCAAAGAAGGGCAGCACCCACCAGGCCTGATAGAAGTACCACACCGCCATCTGGACCAGGCCGAACAGGAAGCCGAAGTAGAGGCCGGAGTTGACGATGAAGCGGAACTCCACCTCGCCGCACTCCAGGAAAATCCGGTTCAGCAGGCGCTTGTCGCTGGCCAGGCGCTCGATCACCATGCCCTTGATGTCCAGCAGGCCCTCGATGTTGTCTGAAACGTCCTCCACCAGGTTGTCCACCAGCTGTGGCGTGGACTTTCGGACCCGGTCATAGACCATGCGCCGGGCCGAGGCCGGCAGGTTCTCCCAGAACGTGGGGTACTCCCGCAACATCAGTTCGTCGACGTATTCCTCGGTGCGGGGTTCCACGGAGTGGACAATGTGGGCGGCCAGCACCTTGGGGTCGATCTGGGCGAAGATCTCCTGCACCGTACCGATCTTGGCGATGGTGGCGTCCACGCTGATGGCGGCCATCTTGCGGGCCTTGGAGGGGATGATGCCCTGCCAGCCCAGTAACGGCGGCTTGCCGATGAATTCAAGCGGGTAGAAAGTCATCTTGATGGCCAGCCAGTTGGTGCTCCAGCCAATGAGGGCGGCGATCACCGGAATGCTGAGGTACTGCCAGAATTCGGCCTGGGAGAACAGAGAGGTCATCCTGGAACTCGCGGTCGGGTTATAGGTCTTGTCAGCCCCACAGGGTACCGTAAAACTCAGGGGCCCGGTTGGTCGGCATGATGTGGTCGGCCGTCATTATTGCCAATCGGGCCAGCGGTGTCGATCACGGTCTTATCTGGCGACAAATAGCCGGCAATGTCCTCGATCAGTGACAGCAGCACTGGCACCACCAGGAGGATCAGCAGGGTGCCCACCGCCAGGCCGAAGGCGATGCTGGCGGCCATGGGGATCAGGAACTGGGCCTGCAGGGAGGTCTCGAACAGCAGCGGCAGCAGGCCGCCGATGGTGGTCAGGGATGTCAGCAGGACCGCCCGCAGACGCTGGCAGGTGGCTTCCAGCAGCGCCTGGTGCACCGGCATACCGTCTTCCCGGAGCTCCTTGTAGAGGGTCACCAGGATAATGGAGTCGTTGATCACGATGCCCGAGAGCCCGAACATGCCGAACAGGGACAGGATGGTCAGGTCGATGCCCAGCAGCAGGTGGCCGAAGATGGCGCCGCACAGGCCAAAGGGAATGGCGATCATCACCGCGATGGGCCAGCTGTAGGCGCCGAACACCCAGGCCAGGATGATGTAGATCATGGCCAGCCCCAGTACCGCCCCGGCCATCATGTCGGCACTGGTTTCCCGCTGCTCCTCGGCCTTGCCCTTGAAGGTGGCCTCGATGCCGTAGGCGCTCAGGATACCGGGCAGCACGTCCTGCTGCAGGTCGGCGATCACCTGGTTGGCGTTGGTCACTTCCGGGTCGACGTCGGCGGTGACGCTGACCCCCAGCTGGCCATCGGTATGGCGCAGCAGGGCCAGGCCGCGGCGGGACTCCAGCTCGATCATGTTGGCCAGCGGCGCGACACCGCCGCTGGGGGTGATGATGGGCAGGCTGGTGAGGGTTCGCTGCAGGCTGCGTTCGGCCCTGGGCAGCATGATCCGTACCTCGATCTCGTCGTGACGGTCGTAGAACACCTGCAGCAGCTGGCCGTCCAGCGCCGCCCGCATCTGCCGGCCCACATCCTCGATGGTCAGCCCCACCGCCTGGGCCATGGGCGTCAGCGAGAACACGTACTGCTGTTTGCCCCATGGCAGGTCGTCGAGAATGTCGGTGACCCCCTCGTAGTTGCGCAGGGCATTCTTGAGATCCTCTGCGGCGCTCTTGAGGGCGCCGGCGTTGGCGCCGGTGAGGAAGATATCCAGCGGTTTGCCGGGCGGCCCACCCTGTGGGCTGGTGATCGACAGCTGCTCGATGCCCGCCAGTTTCGGGAGGGCCTCGCGCCAGGCCCGGATGAACTCCGGGTTGCGCACCTCGCGGGCATCGGGAGTGACCAGCTCCACGGTGACCATGGCGTACTGCTCGCCCCGCTCGATGCTGCGGCCGCCGTTGAAAGAACCTTGGTTGAGCCGCAGCAGGGCCACCTCCACCAGGTCGCCGTCGTGCTTGAGCCGGTCATTGACCTGCCACAGGGTATCCTCCATCAGCCGGCCGTAAGCCTTCACATCCGACGGTGGCGTGCCGGCGGCGAATTTCACGCTGGCCACCAGGCTGGAGGTCTCCGGAGTGGGGAAGAAGGTAAACCGGACATGGCCGGTGGCCACCAGTGCCAGGCTGAGCACCAGGGTACAGGCGGTGGCGGTCAGGGTGATGCCGCGGTGGTTCAGGCACCACTGCGCCACCGGCCGGAAATGCTGGTCCCGGAAGCGGTCGTAGCCGACCTCCAGCCGGCGCCTCAGCGCTGTCGGTTTACGGTGATGATGCTTGTGGAAGCTGGCCCGCAGGTGGCCCGGGAGGATCAGGAAGCTTTCGATCAGCGAGGCGATGATCACGCAGATCACCACGAACGGAATGTCCCGCAGGATCTGGCCGATGATGCCGCTCACCAGCATCAGTGGCAGGAAGGCGGCAATGGTGGTCAGGGAGGAGCTCATCACCGGCACGAACATGCGCCGGGCACCGCCCTCGGCGGCCTCCAGGGGGCGCTCGCCCCGCTGGTAGTGGGTCATGGCGTCCTCCGCCACCACAATGGCGTCGTCCACGATGATGCCCAGCGCCATGATCAGGGCGAACAGGCTGATCATGTTGATACTGCCGCCGTTGGCCCAGAGCACCGCCAGGGCGCCCATGAAGGAAATCGGAATACCGGCGGCCACCCAGAAGGCAATGCGGCCGTTGAGGAACACGAACAGGATGCCCACCACCAGGATCAGACCGCTGATGCCGTTCTTCAGCAGCAGGTTGATGCGGTCGACGATCAGCTCGTACTGCTCGTCCAGGGTGATCAGCTGCATGCCCTCGGGCAGGGTGGCGCGGGCGTCGCTGAGCCAGTCGGTCATGATCTCGGCGGCCGCCAGGGCATCCGAGGATTCCGTGCGCTGCAGTTGCATCAGCACCGCCGGATTGCCCTGGTAGTAGATCTCGACGCTGTTTTCCTTGGGCCGCAGCTCCACCTCGGCAATGTCCCCCAGGGTCAGGCGCTGGCCGTCGGCGGTGGTGGCGATGGGCATGTTGGCGAAATCAGCGGGACTGCGGCCCTTCTCCAGGCTGCGGATCTCCCGCACCGACTCCTCCTCCCCCACGGTGCCGGCCGGGATGTCCTGGCTCTGGCTGACCACCCGCTGGCCGAGGGTGGGCAGGGCAACCCCCAGCTCGGCAATGGTGGCGCTGTCCACCTCGATGGCGATTTCCCGTTCCGGCAGGCCGTCGAGGTCCACCTTGGCGATGCCCCGGTCCAGCAGTTCCTGCT
>NZ_JAWVZL010000105.1:0-10044 GCF_033722195.1 Marinobacter sp. | reverse complement strand
GAGAACCATGGTCGAACTGCTGGCTAGCCACCCTTTCTACGAAATCAGCGCCCTGCTCATTCTGGCGGCGGTGGCCGGCACCCTGGGCCTGCTGCTGCGCCAGCCCCTGATTGTGAGCTTTATTGCGGTGGGCGTAATGGCGGGCCCGGCGGCGCTGGATCTTGTGCACTCCGATGCCCAGATAGAATTGCTGGCGGAACTGGGCATCGCCCTGCTGCTTTTTCTGGTGGGGCTCAAGCTGGACCTCAAACTGGTGCGGACCCTGGGCTCGGTCTCCCTGGCCACGGGCCTGGGACAGGTTGTTTTCACCTCGGTGATCGGCTACGGCCTGGGCCTGGCGCTGGGGCTGGCGCCGGTTGCCGCCCTTTACGTCGCTGTGGCGCTGACGTTCTCGAGCACCATCATTATCGTCAAGCTGCTGACCGACAAGAAAGAGGTGGATTCCCTTCATGGCAGGGTCGCCATTGGCTTTTTGATCGTCCAGGATCTGGTGGTGGTGCTGGCCATGCTGGTGCTGTCGGCGGTGGGCATCGGCAACACGGAGGGCGACACCGGGTCCGCCCTGGGTCAGATCCTGACAGTGCTGGCCTATGGCGCCGGTCTGCTGCTGCTGGTGGCGCTGTTTGTGCGCTATCTGGCGGATGGCCTGGTGAGCCGGATTGCCCATTCCTCGGAATTACTGATCATCTTTGCCATTGCCTGGGCCGCCTTTCTGGCGGCAGTGGCGGATTACGCCGGCCTCAGCAAGGAGCTGGGCGGCCTGCTGGCAGGGGTCTCGCTGGCTTCCACGGACTACCGGGAGGCTATCGTGGCGCGGCTGGCTTCGTTGCGGGACTTCCTTTTGCTGTTCTTCTTCATCGCCCTGGGCACCCAGCTGGACCTTCGAATGCTGGGCGAGCAGGTGGCGCCGGCCCTGGTGCTTTCTGTGTTCGTTCTTGTCGGCAACCCCCTGATCGTCATGGTAATCATGGGGGTCCTGGGTTTTCGCAAACGGACCGGCTTCCTGGCGGGTCTGACGGTGGCCCAGATCAGTGAGTTTTCGCTGATCTTTATCGCCATGGGGGTTTCCCTGGGTCATGTTGGATCCGATGCGCTGGGCCTGGTGACCCTGGTGGGGCTGATCACTATTGCCCTGTCGGTTTACATGATCAGTTATTCCCACCGCCTCTATGGATTACTGGAGCCGCTGCTGGCGGGCTTCGAGCGCCGGCACCCGTTTCGGGAAGTTAGCCCCGGCCAGGAGCGGGAAGCAGAAAGAAACCACGATGTGATTCTGTTCGGCTACGGCCGCTACGGCTCTTCCATTGCCACTCATCTCCGCGAGGCCGGTTACCGGATCCTGGTGGTGGATTTCAATCCGGATGTGGTTCGGCGGTGCCGGCGCCAGGGTATGGCCGGCATCTACGGCGACGCCACCGACGAGGAGTTTCTGGCAACGCTGCCGCTGCACTCGCCGCAATGGATTGTTTCCGCCATGCCCGAGCACGAACTGGGGGTGACCCACTCCGATCCTCGCCTGGTACTGGTACGGTCGCTTCGCCACCACGGCTACCAGGGCCGCATTGCGGTATCCACCCAGAATCCGGACGAGGAGCAGATGCTCCGAGAAGCCGGCGCAGACGCTGTTTTCATGCCTTTCCACGATGCCGGACGCGAGGCTGTCGAACGCATGTCGGCAGATCACTGAGCGACACAGAACCGCCTCGCCGGCTCAAATTCGACGTCGAATCAGTCACCTGTCGAGGCTCTTTCTGGCATTCATCAAAAAAATGCCGAAAATAGATATTATAAATTTCAATTATAAATTCAAAGCCTCTAAAGTGATCGCCAACGTCGGCATTCTGGTCACTTTTTGATCGGGCTGCTGGCTCGCCTGAGATCCTCAACACCGCACGAGACAGGACTGAGATCATGCCCTACGCAAACGACGTTGATGCTGTTGCATCGCTGCTCAAGAACAACCCCACCTGGAACGCCATCAAGCCCGAGCACGCGGCTCGCATGCGCGCCCAGAATCGTTTCAAGACCGGCCTGGACATCGCCAAGTACACCGCCAAGATCATGCGCGAAGACATGGCGAACTACGACAAGGACAGCTCCCAGTACACCCAGTCCCTGGGCTGCTGGCACGGCTTCATCGGTCAGCAGAAGCTGATCTCCATCAAGAAGCACTTCGGTTCCACCAAGCGTCGCTACCTGTACCTGTCCGGCTGGATGGTTGCCGCCCTGCGTTCCGAGTTCGGTCCGCTGCCTGACCAGTCCATGCATGAGAAGACCTCCGTTGCCAGCCTGATCGGCGAGCTCTACACCTTCCTGCGTCAGGCCGACGCATGGGAACTGAACCACCTGTTCCGCGACCTGGAAGCCGCCGAGAAGGCCGGCGACAGCGCCAAGGCCCAGGAACTGATCAGCAAGATCGACAACCACGAGACCCACGTGGTGCCCATCATTGCCGACATCGACGCCGGTTTTGGTAACGCCGAGGCGACCTACCTGCTGGCCAAGAAGATGATCGAAGCCGGTGCCTGCTGTATCCAGATCGAAAACCAGGTATCCGACGAGAAGCAGTGTGGCCACCAGGACGGTAAGGTAACCGTTCCCCACGCCGACTTCCTGTCCAAGATCAACGCCGTACGTCTGGCGTTCCTGGAGCTGGGTGTGGACGACGGCGTCATCGTTGCCCGTACCGACTCCCTGGGCGCGGGCCTGACCCAGAAGCTGGCCGTTACCAACGAGCCGGGTGACCTGGGCGACCAGTACAACAGCTTCCTGGACGGCGAGTACATCGACAGCGCCTCCGACATCAACAACGGCGACGTTGTGATCAAGTCCGACGGCAAGCTGCTCAAGCCCAAGCGTCTGCCTTCCGGCCTGTTCCAGTTCCGTGCCGGCACTGGCGAAGACCGTGTTGTGCTGGACTGCATCACCAGCCTGCAGAACGGTGCCGACCTGCTGTGGATCGAAACCGAGAAGCCCCATGTTGGCCAGATCGCCTCCATGGTCAACCGCATCCGTGAAGTGGTGCCGGACGCCAAGCTGGTGTACAACAACAGCCCGTCCTTCAACTGGACCCTGAACTTCCGTCAGCAGGTATTCGATGCCTGGAAGGAAGAGGGCAAGGACGTGTCCGGTTACGACCGTGCCGACCTGATGAACGCCAAGTACGACGAGACCGAGTTGGGCAAGCTGGCCGACGAGTGGACCGCCAACTTCCAGCGCGACGCTGCGCGTGAAGCGGGTATCTTCCACCACCTGATCACCCTGCCGACCTACCACACCGCGGCCCTGTCCACCGACAACCTGGCCAAGGGCTACTTCGGTGACGAAGGCATGCTGGCCTATGTTGCCGGTGTCCAGCGCAAGGAAATCCGTCAGGGCATCGCTACCGTGAAGCACCAGGACATGGCCGGTTCCAACATCGGCGATGACCACAAGGAGTTCTTCGCCGGTGATGCGGCCCTGAAGGCCGGTGGTAAAGACAACACCATGAACCAGTTCTGATCCAGACTGGTTGCTGACAGGTCCGGGCCAGGCCCGGACCTGGATTGTCAAAAACCCCGCTGTTGCTTCGGTGACAGCGGGGTTTTTTATTCCGCAGGAACCGTGCTCAGTCGCTCTCGCGCTGCTGGATCTGCCAGAGGTTGGCGTAGGTGCCGGCCCGGGCCAGCAGTTCCTCGTGGCTGCCGTGCTCGACGATGCGGCCCTGGCTCATCACCAGGATGACGTCGGCATCGACGATGGTGGACAGCCGATGGGCAATCACCAGACTGGTCTGGCCCCGGGCGATTTCACGGATTGCCTGCAATATGCCCTGCTCGGACTCGCTGTCCAGGGACGAGGTGGCCTCGTCGAACACCAGGATGGGTGGGCGCTTGAGAATGGTTCGGGCAATGGCGACGCGCTGTTTCTCGCCGCCACTGAGTTTCAGGCCACGCTCTCCCACCCGGGTCTGGACACCGTCCGGCAGGTCGGCGATGAAGTCTTCCAGATGGGCCAGGCGGATGGCCTCGAGAACCTCCGCTTGGGTGGCGTCAATGCGGCCATAGCGGACATTCTCGTAGAGGCTGGTGTTAAACAGCACCGTGTCCTGGGGCACGATGCCGATGGCCCGGCGCAGAGAGTCCTGGGTCACCTGCCGGATGTCCTGCCCGTCGATGCGGATGGCGCCGCCGGTGGCGTCGTAGAAGCGGAACAGCAGCTTCACCAGGGTGGACTTGCCGGCACCGCTGCTGCCCACCACCGCCACCTTCTGGCGGGGTTTCACATGGAAGCTGACGTCATGAAGAATGGGCCGGCGCTCGCTGTAGCCAAAGCTGACCCGGTCGAACTCGATGGCGCCGTCGCTCACCTTCAGTTCGCGGGCATCCGGGGCGTCGGTGATGGTGGGCGCCTTTTCCAGCAGCTCGAACATCCGCTCGATGTTGGTGGTGGCGCTTTTCAGCTCCCGGTAGACAAAACCCAGAAAACCCAGGGGTATGAACAGCTGCATGGTGAAGGCGTTGATCAGCACGAAATCGCCGATGGTGATGTGGCCGCCGATCACCTGGTCTGCCGCCAGCACCATCATGGCGGTCACCGCGAGGGCGATGATCAGCGCCTGACCGCCATTGAGCAGGAACAGGGACAGGCGGTTCTTGCGCCGGGCCTGTTCCCAGTGGGCAAGATCCTCGTCGTAGCGATTGGCCTCGAACTGCTCGTTGCCGAAGTACTTGACGGTCTCGTAGTTGAGCAGGCTGTCCACCGCCCTGGTATTGCTGGTGGAGTCCGCCAGGTTGGCTTCCCGCACGAATTCCAGTCGCCAGTTGGTGACCAGCACCGAGAAAGCAATGTAGGCCAGCACAGCAGCTACTGTGATCAGTACGAAGCCGATGCTGTAGTTTAGGAGCAGGATGCCGGTGACCATGGCCAGCTCCACCAGGGTCGGCACGATGTTGAACACCATGATCCGCAGCAGGAAGCCGACACCGGTGACGCCTCGTTCGATGTCCCGGGACAGGCCACCGGTACGCCGGTTGAGGTGGAAGTCCAGTTCCAGCGCATGCAGGTGCTGGAACACCTGCAGGCCGATGCGGCGCATGGCCCGCTCGGTTACCCGGCCGAACACCGTGTCCCTAAGCTCACTGAACAGGGTGGTGGCAAAACGGGCGGCACCGTAGGCCAGCAGCAGCCCCAGCGGCAGTGCCAGGGCCATGTCCGGCATGGTCTTGCTGTCCAGGCCGTCGACAATGTACTTGAGGATGAACGGCACCCCCACCGTGGCCACCTTGGCCCCCACCAGGCAGAGCATGGCCAGGAAGATGCGACTGCGGTATTCCAGCAGGTAGGGCCAGAGGCTCTTCAGGGTTTTCAGACTGAGCTGGCCGGGCTCCTGGTCAGGGGGCAGGGTCATGCCTCGCATCAGTCGTGCCGGTTCCGGTTGTGATCGGCGAGCTGTTCCCGCATTGCCAGACGGCTGTCGCGGCGGATCTGGGCATCCTCGTAGCGGCGCTTCTGGGTGTCGTTGTCGGTACTGACCGCCGGCACCTTGACGGGCTTGCCGTTCTCGTCCAGCGCCACGAAGGTGAAATAGGCGGAGAAGATGTGGCGGACATCACCGGTGTAGCTGTTCTCGGCGGTGACCCGGGCGCCGATTTCCATGGACGAGCCCCAGCTGCGATTCAGCGACAGGTTGAACAGCAGGGTGTCGTTGCCCTTGGCCGGGGCCCGGAAGTGGATGGAGTCCACCGCCACGGTGACGCAGACATGACTGGAGTGCCGTTCCGCCACCACCAGGGCCAGGCGGTCGCATTTGGCCATGATCATACCGCCGAAGACGGTGTTCTGGGCGTTCATGTCATTTGGAAAAACCTTGTAAACGTGGTTGTCTATGCTGGAAGCAGACACAGGTTTGATGTTTTTCCGGGTCATGTTTGTTTGCATACCTTGGTTGGTCACTGAGTGTGGCGGCTGGCGAATCCGTTTACCAGACCGGACACCAGCCTACACCATCGCCTGCGTTGCCGACACGCCGTACACCATGGGAGGAGCAGTTTGACAGTCGATCAGGGCATCGTATTCGCGGTTCTGGCGGCCACGCTGGCCATGTTTATCTGGGGCCGTCTGCGGTTCGATGTGGTGGCCATGCTGGCCCTGCTGGTGGTCGCCGTTATCGGGCTGGTGCCCCCGGATGAAGTCTTCGCCGGTTTCGGCCACCCCGCGGTGGTGACCGTGGCCGGGGTGCTGGTGGTAAGCCAGGGCTTGGTGAATGCCGGCGTGGTGGACAGCATCGCGCGCTTTATCGGGCGGGTCGGGACCCACCCGATGATCCAGGTGGTGACCCTGACCGGTGTGGTGGCGCTGTGCTCCGGCTTCATGAACAATACCGGCGCCCTGGCGCTGCTCATGCCGGTGGCGGTCTGGCTGTCCCGCAAAGGCGGCCATTCGCCCTCCCTGCTGCTCATGCCGCTGGCCTTCGGCTCCCTGCTGGGGGGCACCATGACCCTGATCGGGACGCCCCCGAACATCATCATTTCCTCCTACCGGGAAGAAACCGGCGCTGAGGCTTTCGGCCTGTTTGACTACCTGCCGGTGGGCCTGGCCATTGCCCTGGTGGGCACCGCCTTCATCGCCCTGCTGGGCTGGCGCCTCACGCCGCAGCGCAAGGAGCCCTCCGATGAAGAGGAACTCTTCCCGGTGGGGGACTACATCACCGAAGTCCAGGTTCCGGAGAAATCGTCGTCGGTTGGCAACACCCTCCACAGTCTGCTGGAAAAGGTGGAGGAGGATGCCGATGTGGTGGTGCTGGGCCTGATTCGGGATGACCGCCGGGAGCTGGCGCCCTCCACCTACAAGGTTCTGCGGCCAGGGGACATCCTGTTGGTGGAGGCGGACACCGACAGTCTCCAGTACCTGCTGGACGTGGCCAACCTGAGCCTCCCCGACGGTGTCGGCGAGGAGGGAGAAGTGGAGGAGGATGAGCTGGAGGACGAAAAGGGGGGCCGAAAGAAGCGCCGTCGGGACAACGGCGACGTCAACCTTCTGGAGGTCATTGTCAGCGCCGATTCCCCCCTCATCGGCCAGACCGCCAACCGTCTGAGCCTGAGGGTACGCTATGGCATCAACGTGGTGGCCGTGGCGCGCCAGGGGCAGCGGATCAAGAAGCGCATCGCCAACATCCGCTTCAACGCCGGCGATATTCTGCTGGTGCAGGGCCGTCAGGACACCCTCCATGAATCCCTGTCGGATCTGGGTTGCCTGCCCCTGGCCGAGCGCGGCCTGCGGATCGGCAGCCCCCGGCGCACGCTGCTGGCGGCGGGTATTTTCATCGTCGCCATCGGCGCATTGATGCTGGGGGTGGTACAGGCCGCCACTGCGCTGGTGGGGGCGGCCGTGGCCATGGTGGTGGTGGGGCTGCTGAATCCCTCGGAGGCTTACCGCAGTATCGACTGGTCGGTCATTGTCCTGCTGGGCGCCATGATCCCGGTGGGGGAAGCGCTGGAAACCACCGGAGGCGCCAACCTGATTGCCGACCAGATGATGGCCATCGGCGGCACCCTCGCCCCGGCGCCACTGCTGATCATGCTGATGGTGGTCACCATGCTGCTGTCGAACGTGGTGAACAACGCCGCCGCCGCCATCCTGCTGGCGCCCATTGCCATCAGTCTGTCCCAGCAGCTGGCCATGAGCGCCGATGCGCTGCTCATGACCGTGGCCATTGGCGCCTCCTGCGCGTTTCTAACCCCCATCGGCCATCAGTCCAATGCGCTGGTGATGGAGCCGGGCGGCTACCGTTTCGGGGATTACTGGCGCCTTGGCCTGCCGCTGTCGGCGCTGGTGGTGGCCACGGCGGTGCCCATGATCCTCTGGGTCTGGAACTGATCTCTCCGCGGCTTAATCTGCTGTGATAGGCTGAGCGTAGAGACTACACCAGTAATCGATTCCTGCCGCAGCGGGACGAGTGAAGCCTATGGAAGACAGAGACAGCCTACTGCAGGCCCTGCATCAGACCCGCGCCAGAACCCTGGCGCTGATCGACAGCCTGCCGGACGACAAGTTGATGGTGCCCTACCACCCGGGTGTCAATCCGCCACTCTGGGAGATGGGCCACGCCGCGTTTTTCTACGAAGTGTTCATCCTCGCCGAGCTGGATGGCAAACCCAGCTACGACCCGGCCATGGACGACCTTTGGGACTCTTTCCACATTGACCACCGGGACCGCTGGCAGCCAGGGCTCTTTCCCGGCCGGGAAGCGACCCGGCACTATTTCAATGTGGTCTACGACCGTATCGAGGAGCGCATCAGGACCGAGCCGCTTAGCGATCGGGCGCTCTACCTCTACCGTTACGCCATCTACCACCAGAACATGCACATCGAGTCGATGATCTGGTGCCGCCAGACCGTGGGCTACGAGCCGCCACCGGGCACCCGGCTCTCACTGCCGGCGGCGGCCGAGGGCAATCCGGAGCCGGAAAACCTCGGGGATGCCGAGATTCCCGCCGGCACCTACCTGATCGGTATGCCGGGTGATTCGCCGGATTTCGCCCGCCACGACTTCGCTTTCGACAACGAGAAACCAAGGTTCGAGAAACACCTGGACAGTTTCCGGATTTCCCGCACCCTGGTCTCCAACGCCGAATTCCTGGCGTTTGTGGAGGACGGCGGCTACGAGCGCCGGGATCTCTGGTCTTTCGGCGGCCGCAAGTGGCTGGATACCGAAGTGGACCTGGCGCTGGTGGAGGGTCATGACGAGCCGGTCATGCGCCGGCCCCGCCATCCGCTGTACTGGCGTCGCCGCGACGGGCAATGGCAGGAGCGGGTGTTCGACCAGTGGCAGCCACTGCCGCGGGCCCATCCCGTCACCCATGTCAGCTACTGGGAGGCCGAGGCCTACTGCAACTGGGCTGGCCGGCGCCTGCCGACCGAGTTCGAATGGGAGGCGGCCGCCCTGGGCAACCGGCCCGGTGCAGCCTTCCGGCGCTTCCCCTGGGGCGATGAACCCCATCCCGAGCGGGTGGACATGGATGGCCACTACCTGGCGCAGCAGCCGGTCGCTGCCATGCCGGAGGGGGACGGCCCCTTCGGGTGCCGCCAGATGCTGGGCACCGTGTGGGAATGGACCACCACCCAGTTCCTGCCCTACGACGGGTTCTGCGTGGATATCTATCCCTACATGTCCACTTTGCAGTTCGGTGACCACAAGGTCACCAAGGGCGGCAGTTGCGCCACCTCCTCGCTGCTGATCCGCGGCACCTACCGCCAGGCCTACCTGCCCCAGCGTAACGACGTCTATACCGGTTTCAGGACCTGCGCCCTGTGAGGATATCGCGATGAATTTCTATGAAACCGATGAACAGCTGGGCCAGTACCTGGCATTCCACTACGGTGAGAGCCATTTCGGTGTGGGCAATTATCCGGCCCGCTGCGCCACTATCTGCCAGGAACTGATGGCCGGCCGTGACAAACGCACGGCCCTGGACCTGGGTTGCGCGGTGGGCCGCAGTACCCTGGAGCTGGCCCGGGTGTTCGAGCGTGTCGACGGCCTCGACCTGTCCAACCGGTTCATTGCCAGTGCCGGCGAACTGGTCAGCCGTGGCGAGTTGGAGTATTTCCTGCGGGACGAGGGTGAGCTGGGTAGCCAGGCCACCGCCCGGCTGGCGGATCTGGGTCTGGACCGGGCCGCCGCCCGGGTCCGTTTTGAAGTGGCCGACGCCTGCAACCTGGGGCCCGAATACAGCGGTTATGACCTGATCTTCGCCGGTAACCTGATCGACCGCCTGCAGAACCCGGGTGCGTTTCTGGCGTCCGTGCATGAGCATCTGGCGGAAGGCGGTACCCTGGTGATCAGCTCGCCCTATACCCTGCTGGAAGAGTTCACACCCAGGGCCAACTGGCTCGGCGGCTTTGAGCGCAATGGCCAGCCGGTGACCGTGCTGGAGGGCATGAAGTCGGTGCTTGCGCCGCACTTCGAAATGGTGGCACCGCCGGTGGATGTGCCCTTCGTGATCCGTGAGACCCGCCGCAAGTTCCAGCACTCCATTGCCGAGCTGAGCGCCTGGCGGCGGACCT
>NZ_JAWVZL010000104.1:0-10048 GCF_033722195.1 Marinobacter sp. | reverse complement strand
GTGGCGGGCGGCTCGCCGGCGGTGCGATCGTGAGGAATGCCCGATGAACGCCCGTCGATCCCCTCCGGAGAGCTCCGGCAAATCCCCGCAGCGCGGTGCCCGCCGTGGCAAGGCGCCCTGGCGGGAGATGCTGGAGACCTACCTGGCCCATCACCGCAAGGTGGCACGCGACAGCGCCCGCCGGATGGTGCAGACGCCGGTGGCAAGCCTGATGACCTGGACCGTGATGGGCGTCGCCCTGGCTCTGCCGGTGGGCCTGCTGCTGTTGCTCACCAGCCTGCAGGGCGTCAGCGCGGGCTGGGAAAGCGCCGCCCGGGTGACGGTTTACCTGAGTGACGACACCACCCTGGAGCAGGCCAACCGGCTCAGGCTGGAACTGGCCACCCGGCCCGATGTGGCGGAGATCGAGCTGATCGACAAGGCCGCCGCCCTGGCCGAGTTCCGGGCCAGCTCCGGCCTCAGCCAGGCCCTGGACTACCTGGACGAAAACCCCTTGCCCCATACCCTGCTGGTGACCCCCGCCGAAGCCGCCCGCGGCGGCGTCGCCATGAGCAACTTGCTGACCTCGCTGGAAGCCAGTCCCGGCGTTGCCCGGGTGCAGGTGGACCTGGGCTGGCTGCAGCGCCTCAATGCCATCACCGAGTTGCTGGGCCGCGGCGTCTGGGCCCTGGCGCTGCTGCTGGCGGTGGCGGTGATCCTGGTGATCGGGAACACCATCCGGCTGGCGATCGAAAGCCGCCGGGATGAGATTCTGGTGGCCAAACTGGTGGGGGGCACGGATGCCTTCGTGCGCCGGCCTTTTCTCTACACCGGCGTCTGGTTCGGCCTCGGCGGCGGGGTTGTTGCATTTGTTCTGCTGCAAATAACGCTCTGGTGGCTGAGCGGCCCGGTGGAGCAGCTGGCAAGCCTCTATCGCAGTCAATTCAGCCTGTCGGGTCTGTCGGTGGAGGGCTCTGTGCTATTATTACTGACAGCCGTCGCCTTCGGCTGGCTGGGAGCCTGGCTGGCCGTGAAGCGGCATCTGGATGCGATCGAGCCCGGCTGAGTCCGGCATTGTGATCGCCTGTTACGGAAACAGCGTATTGAAAGTGTCGCAGAAGGCAGTGTAGGTTGAAGATGTAGCGATTTTATTAAATACATCGGTTAATGGAGTATTTGGTTACGGAAGCACGGGTTTTCAACAGATTTTTTACTGCGGTCCTGTTGCGTGCCTATTCACTTAAAGACCGCAATGCATGGGAGGGAAACGCATGGGTACAAGCTTACAGCTAGCTGATCGACTGGTTCCTGGTGCTAACCTTGAAGCCTATATTCAGGCTGCAAGCCGCATTCCTGTGCTTACCGCTGACGAGGAGCGTGATCTGGCCGAGCGCCTGCATTACGAAGGCGACGTCGAAGCCGCCCGCCAGCTGGTGTTGTCGCACTTGCGATTTGTGATTCACATTGCCCGCAGTTATTCCGGCTATGGTCTGGCCCAGGCCGACCTGATCCAGGAGGGCAACGTCGGCCTGATGAAGGCCGTCAAACGGTTCAACCCCGAATACGGGGTGCGTCTGGTGTCGTTCGCCGTGCACTGGATCAAGGCCGAAATCCACGAGTTCATCCTGCGTAACTGGCGCATCGTGAAAGTGGCCACCACCAAGGCGCAGCGCAAGTTGTTTTTCAACCTGCGCAGCCAGAAAAAGCGTCTGGCCTGGCTCAGTCACGATGAGCTCAACGCGGTCGCCGAGGATCTCGGGGTCGAACCTCGTGTGGTCCGTGAAATGGAAGGCCGCATGGCCAGCCAGGACACCGCCTTCGACGGCCCCATGGATGACGATGACGATACCGCCTATCAGGCGCCGGCCCATTACCTGCAGGACAACCGCAGTGACCCGGCCCGGCAGCTTGAGCAGTCCGACTGGACCGAGGATTCCAACGCCCGCCTGATGGAGGCGCTGGGCAGTCTGGATGAGCGCAGCCAGGATATCCTGCGGGAGCGCTGGCTCAGCGACAGCAAGTCCACCCTGCATGAACTGGCGGACAAATACGGCGTTTCGGCGGAGCGCATCCGCCAGCTGGAAAAGAACGCCATGAAGAAGATCCGCCAGCAGATGCTGGAGGCTGAACCGGAAGCGGCCTGAGCCTTCTCCGGCCCCTAGCAGGCAATACCGAACGCCACCACACCCGCCGGGTCTGGTGGCGTTTTTTTGCGTATTCCCGGGCAGGCCCTGGATTGCCGGCCTACGAATGACCTGGAGACAACACAGCCATGACCACAGAACCCCGCCATATCGCCTTCCTGGGCATCGGCCTGATGGGCGCGCCCATGACCCGCAATCTTCTGGCGACCGGCTTCCGGATGAGCCTCTGGAACCGCACCGCCAGCAAGTGTGAGCCCTTTCGCGGCCAGGCCAGGATTTGCGCCGAGCCCGCCGAAGCGGTGGCCGGGGCGGATGTGGTGATCACCATGCTGGAGAACGGCCCGGTGGTGGATCAGGTGCTGGTGGGGCAGGGCGTGATCGAGGCCCTGGAGCCCGGCGCGGTGCTGATCGACATGAGTTCGGCGCCACCATCCCTGGCCCGGGCCCACGGCGCCCGGGTGACGGAGAGCGGTGCCGGCTACCTGGACGCACCGGTTTCCGGCGGCACACTGGGCGCGGAGCAGGGCCGTCTCAGTATCATGGCCGGCGGTGATGCCGGCACCCTGGCCGGTGTCGCGGACGTGTTGCGGCCCCTGGGCAAGGTCACCCACATCGGGCCGGTGGGCGCCGGCCAGCTTGCCAAGCTGGCCAACCAGGCCATCGTCGGCATCACCATTGGCGCGGTGTCCGAAGCGCTGCTGCTGGCGGCCCGGGGTGGCGCCGATCCGGCCGCGGTGCGGGAGGCGCTGATGGGCGGCTTTGCCGGCAGCCGAATCCTGGAGCTGCACGGCCAGCGTATGATCGACCGGGACTTCGCCCCCGGTGCGCCGGCGCGGATCCAGCTCAAGGACATGCGGATGATCCTGGACGAGGCCCGGGCGGAGGGCCTGACCCTGCCCCTGGCCCAGCAGGTGCACAATCAGTACCTGTCGCTGCTGGCGGATGGCCACAGCGATGTCGACCACAGTGGCCTGCTGCTGGCCCTGGAACATCTCAACGGCGCCCGCCTGGGCGGCCATACCACGGAGTCCTGAGATGCCAAGGTTCGCTGCCAATCTGTCCATGCTGTTTACCGAGGTCGAGTTCGAGGATCGCTTCGAGCGCGCCGCCGCGGCAGGTTTCGCCGGCGTCGAATACCTGTTCCCTTACCCCTATCCGGCCGACACACTGCGCAAACTGCTGGACCGGCATAAGCTTGAGCAGGTGCTGTTCAACCTGCCGGCCGGCGACTGGGCCGCCGGTGAGCGCGGCATTGCCTGCCTGCCGGAGCGGCGCACCGAGTTCCGCGATGGGGTCGAGCAGGCCATTCATTACGCCGAAGTACTCGGATGCCCCCGCGCCAACTGCCTGGCCGGCATCCGGCCCCAGGAGCTGGCCCCGGAGGCGGCCTGGCAGACGCTGGTGGAGAACGTCGGTTGGGCCGCGGAGCGGTTTCGTCGCGCGGGGCTGACACTCTGCGTCGAGGCCATCAATTCGCGGGTGGACATGCCGGGCTTCGTGCTCGATTCCTCGCTGCGGGCCATGGACCTGCTGGAGTCGGTGGCGGCGGACAATGTCCGATTCCAGTACGACCTCTACCATATGCAGATCATGGAGGGTGACCTGATCCGCACCCTTGAGCGCCTGCTGCCGATGATCGGTCACATCCAGTTTGCCGACAATCCGGGCCGCCACGAGCCGGGTACTGGCGAAATCAATTTCGATCGGGTGTTCGAAGCCATCGACCGGCTGGGGTACCCTGGCTGGGTCAGCGCGGAGTATCATCCGGCCGCCACCACCGATGCCGGTCTGGGCTGGCTGGCGGGGCACGTAGCCCGTCGCTGATGGCGACACCTGCTTACAAGATGGTAACTGGTCCGCGTCCCTGCTTGCCCTTACTCTGGCACCAGATATGACGCTCGGACCATGGGTCAATGGGGAGGCCGCCGGTGAAAGCACTGGTAATTGAAGACGATCAGGACGTTGCAACCTATCTGATCAAGGGACTAAAAGAGTCCGATTTTGTCGTGGACCATGCCGCGGACGGCAAGGAAGGCCTGATGCTGGCCGCCAGTGGCGATTACGACATCATGATCGTGGACCGCATGCTGCCGGGCATGGACGGCCTGTCCATCATCAAGACCGTGCGCGCCACCGGCAACCAGGTACCGGTGCTCATCCTCAGTGCCCTGGGGGACGTGGACGACCGGGTGGCCGGTCTTCGCGGCGGCGGCGACGATTACCTCACCAAGCCCTTCTCCTTCACCGAGCTGCTGGCCCGTATCGAGTCCCTGGTGCGGCGTAACCGCCAGACCGCCGAGACCGAGACGGTACTGCGGGTGGCGGATCTGGAAATGGACCTGCTGGCCCGCACCGTCAAGCGTGCCGGCCAGAACATCGATGTCCAGCCCAGGGAATTCCGGCTGCTGGAATACCTGATGCGCAACGCCGGCCAGGTGGTGACCCGCACCATGCTGCTGGAGAAGGTCTGGGACTACCATTTCGACCCCCAGACCAACGTGATCGACGTTCACATCAGCCGCCTGCGGGCGAAAATCGACAAGGAGTTCGACACGCCGCTGCTGCAGACCATTCGGGGCGCCGGGTACATGTTGCGTGAAACTTCTTAGTCAGCTAAAGACATCCACCTTCCAGCTTGCACTGCTCTACATGGTGGTGTTTGCCACCTCGGTCTTTCTTCTACTGGCCTTCATCTACTGGCGCACCGCCGGTTTCATGACCGCCCAGACCGACGAAACCATTGAAGCGGAAATCACCGGCCTGGCGGAGCAGTACCGGGGCCGGGGGGTCAACGGCCTGATCACCATCATCCGCGAGCGGGTGGCCCGGGACCCCAACGCCAAGACCGTCTACCTGTTCACCACCGACGACTACGTCAAACTGGCGGGCAACCTGGCCTCCTGGCCGGAGCAGGCCCAGTCCCAGAGTGGCTGGATCAACTTCACCCTGGACGAAAGCGTCGGCTGGGTCGGACCCCAGCGCCAGGCCCGGGCCCGGATATTCGAGGTCCAGGGTGGTTTGCGGCTGCTGGTGGGTCGGGACGTGGAAGACCTCACCACCCTGAAACGGCTGATCGAGACCGCCATCAACTGGGGCATGGGCATCACCCTGGCGCTGGCGCTGCTGGGCGGGTTCATGATGAGCCGCAGCACCACCAAACGCATCGAGGTGATCAACAACACCTCCCGAAAGATCATGAACGGCCACCTGTCGTTGCGGATTCCCACCCGCGGCACCCAGGACGATTTCGACCAGCTGGCGGACAACCTCAACCAGATGCTGGACCGCATCGTCTACCTGATGGAAGGCATCCGCCACGTCTCCGACAGCATCGCCCACGACCTTCGCACCCCGCTGACCCGGTTGCGCAACCAGCTCGAGAACACCCTGATGTCGGTGGACAACGAGGAGGCCAGGGAGCAGGCGGGCCGCGCTGTGGCGGAGGCGGACCAACTGCTGGCCACCTTCAACGCCCTGCTGCGGATTGCGCGGCTGGAGACCCGGGGCAACGCCGCCGACATGAAGCCGGTGTCGCTGGGATTGCTGGTGAGCGACGCCTGCGAGCTTTACGAAGCCCTGGCGGAAGAGAAGGAACAGACGTTCCGGCATTCGGTGGACGACCAGGTCATGATCGAGGGCGACCGGGACCTGCTGTTCCAGATGGTCAGCAACCTGATCGACAACGCCATTAAGTACACCCCCGAGCACGGCGATATCCTGGTGGTGGTGCGCTATGACGGACCCGAAGCCGTTATCGAGGTGAGCGACAGTGGGGTGGGTATTCCCGACAGCGAGAAGGACCAGGTATTCCAGCGCTTCTATCGGGTCGGCAAGAGCCGCTCGTTGCCGGGTAACGGCCTGGGCCTGAGCCTGGTCAGCGCGGTCACCGAGATTCACCAGGGCCAGATCCTGCTCAGCGACCGCTACCCCGGCGAAGCCCAGCCGGGCCTGACAGTCACCGTGCGCCTGCCGGGCTATCGCCCCGACAAGCGCCGGATCCGCGCCATCAGTGCCAGCACCCTGGAGGATGCCGACACCGAATCGTCCTCAAACACCAGCACCGGCGGCCTGCCGTCACCCTGACAGGCCGGGCCTTGCCGGGTTCAGGCGGCTTTACGGAACTTGCGCAGGGGTGTGAGGAGCGCGCCGGTGCGGGACTCGACGGTGTTGATCAGGGCTTCAAGGCTGGCGCGGCGGCGGTCGATGCGCACCTGCAGGCTGTCCCACTGACCTTCCAGGTGGTGTTGCTCGGCCATCAGGAAGGCCGCCAGGTTGTGGCGGTTGACCTTACCGGTGATGCCGTACTGGTCCAGTTGAAAGCCTACATAATCCAGCCCGTTCAGGGCAGTATCCAGCAGTTTCTTGGTATTCATCGCAGCTTCCTGTCTTGTCTTGAATCGGTCTGATGGCAAACCGACCCGGTCTGAATTCTGGTTGGACGCAAAGTTTGAGCCCAAAGTTCCGAGGCTGAACGCTAGTGTTTCCGTCTAGAGTGGGCAACCTAATTTGCGGAGCATCAGGCTCCTGAAAAAAGCGTAATCGGTGAGCCACGCGGGGGTAACCCGGCCTGTGGAGAATGGAAAGGGTAGCGAAAGGCAGGCTCGACTTGCTTATCCCTCCAGCACAGCGCTAGCCTTACCCCGCTCCTGCGGGGTTTTTTATGTCCCCGCCCCAGTCGCCTGCGAGATCCTACCATGGCCGATTCCAATACCCGTCCCCGGGGCCGGGCCCGCTATATTACCCCGGAGGGCGAACGCGCCCTGAAAGACGAACTCAACTACCTGTGGAAGCAGAAGCGGCCCGAGGTCACCCAGGCGGTGCGTGAAGCCGCGGCACTGGGGGACCGCTCCGAAAACGCCGAGTACATCTACGGCAAGAAGCAGCTGCGGGAAATCGACCGGCGGGTGCGCTTTCTCACCAAGCGCCTGGACGAACTCACGGTGGTGGACCGGCTGCCGGACGACCAGAGCCGGGTCTATTTCGGCGCCTGGGTAACAGTGGAGGACGAGGCCGGCAAGCGCAGCACCTATCGGCTGGTGGGGCCGGATGAATTCGACCTGTCCCGGGGCCTGCTCAGTGTGGATGCGCCCCTGGCCCGGGCCCTGCTGGGCAAGCGGCAAGATGACGAAGTGGAGGTGCGAACGCCGGAGGGCCGCCAGGAAATGGTGCTGGTGGACATCCGCTATGGCCCGGAATGACCAGTGCGCCCCGTCACAAAATTGGCGAAGCGTTCCAACTGACGCCGTGATTGGGTATAAACTGTTCAAAAATTGGCACGGCGCCGTCTGCGACGTGTCCTGGGCGGGAACAGGTGAGTAATGGACAATTCACGGACACGGCAGGCCGGTATGGCCCTGGTAGCGGTACTGACGCTGCCCGCACTGGCGCAGGTACAGCCGAGCCCGGCGCCGGAGGCCGGCGAGGAGGCCTTCGTCTACGAGGAGCGCTCCACCGTTGACACCATTCCCTTCCGCTCCATGGCGGAGGAATCCCTGGCCAGCACCGTGATCGAAGGCGGGCTGGAAGCCCCCGCCGCCGGCGTACCGGTGCGCACCGCACGGTCTTCCGCCGAACTCAGCAACGAGGATTTCTATCTGGACCCGTTGGCGCTGCAGCCCCGGGACAGCCGCACCGACCTGGGCCGGTCTGAGATTCCGGTGGAGATCCGCTTCAGCAATCCCAAAGTGGTGCCGGGCCAGACCTGGAGTGACAACTACATCATCCGGCCGCCCGAGAATCGCACTTACGATACCCTGAACACCAACCTGACCGGCCGTTAGGCCACCGCCGTCGCCACTTCCCGCTTTTCCAGAACGTCCTGATAGAAGAACTCCAGCGCCTGGTGGGCCTGGTTCAGCCGTGCCCGGGAGACCCGGATGCGATCCTTCAGGTAGGTCAGAAAGCGCTGCTGGTCGTCCCCTTCCAGCGCTTCCGGCGCCTTCAGGCCGCTGTACAGCACAAAACGGGTAATCCAGTGCAGGTAAGTCTGTTCGGTGCGCTGATTGAGCTGGTGCTTCTGCATGGCCTGAGTCACGCGGACCAGCAGACCGGGCTGGCTATGCTCCAGCGCCTCGGTGATATTCATGGTGAGCCGTCCAATGGTGGGTGCTTGTTTTTGTTATGGTGCGCGCATCTTATGACAATCGTTTGACCACGGCAAAACAAAAAGTCCACGCCGGCCGCTCACCGGGCCGACGTGGCGCTATCAAGCCGGGCTGAAGCTCAACCGGCCTTTTTCATCTCTTCCAGACGGTCGATGTATTTCTGCATCGCCTCTTCCTTGGACATGCCCTTGAGCTTGGCCCAGGCGTCGTACTTGGCGCGGGCGACAAAATCCATCATGCCCGGACGCTTGCCGCTGACATCGCCTTCGGTGGCCTGCTTGTAAAGGCCGTAGAACTCGAGCTTGAGCTCGTTGGAGGGCTTGAAGTCGCCCTCGGCGTTCTGGATGTAGTTGACGGCGTCGTCGAACTGTTGCTTCAGGTCACTCATGCTGTGGTCCTTGTCAGGTTGGTCTTTGACGGTTAGTAGAATTCGCCCGGCAGTATATCGAGGGCGCGGCGGGGCGTCATTGGCTGCTGGTGCCATCGTTTTCTTAGGTGATGAACGTTACTAAGCTGAGAATGGTCAGGCCAGAGAGAGCGGGTCAGCAGGGCAGGACGCGAGTTTGTGTGGAGCTCACTTTCCGCGTTAATGCGGAGCGTCAGAAAACTGCTCTTAGCTGGTGAGTACAAAAAGCACACGTTGTGCTACTCTTTGATTCATGAAATCCATCACCTGGAATCCAGATAAGAACAAGCTTCTCCAAGCAGAAAGAAAAGTGTCTTTCGAGGATGTGGTTTTGCATATCTCGATTGGAGGCATCCTGGATACGTTTGGGCATCCGAATCAGGAGCAATATCCGGGGCAACACATTCATGTGATTGAGATAGAGGGGTATGCGTATTTAGTGCCCTTTGTGGAGTCAGAGGATGAGGTTTTTCTGAAAACGATCATCCCAAGCCGGAAAGCGACCAAAACCTATTTGGGAGGTCCAAAGTGAATAGGCTGGATAAAGAAGAACAGGAAATTCTGGATGCATTCGATGCTGGAGATCTGCAGCGGTCGCCAGATAATGAAGACAGGAAGTCGCAACATCAGCAGTACGCCGAGGCTATGTTCAAGAAAGATGCCCGTATCAACATCAGGCTCTCCTCTAAGGATCTTAGGGGGCTCCAGAAGAAAGCCTTGGAGGAAGGTATTCCCTATCAAACACTTGTTGCCAGCATACTGCATAAATATGTAGAAGGTCGCTTGCACGAGGATCGATAGGTAAACCAGGCCATGCACCGGGAGCCAAAACCTTGGTTTCGCTTGGGTTCTGTCACCGGTGATAACGAGCGTTTGCAAGGCGTATGCAGGCCAGGTCTCATCCACCAGTATGCTCGTTCGAACATGGCGGCGATGGCTAAGTGTCTGATTTGGGCAAAACATTGCCTGACGTGTGTCGCATTTCAACAAGATGCGGCGAATTTTTGCTTGAGTGCCCGAAAATTCCTGTGTAGAGTTTTTGACGTGGCACGCCAGGAAGGCGAGCCCAAAGGATTGCACCACCACACAGAATTTCAGGGAAGAAAACCTTATGTCCAAGGACGGCTCAGTTGCGCCCAAAGAGCGCATCAATATCAAGTATGTTCCCGCCACCGGTGATCAGCAGGCAGAAACCGAGCTGCCTTTGAAGCTGTTTGTCGTGGGTGATTTCCGGGGACAGCCCGAAGAAACCCCGCTCGAAGACCGCAAGACCATTTCCGTCGACAAGAACAACTTCCAGTCGGTGATGAAAGAGGCCGGTCTGACCCTCTCCACGACGGTGACCAACCGGCTCGAGGACGATGCCGACGACCTTCCGGTCAACCTCGAATTCCAGTCACTGGACGATTTTTCCC
>NZ_JAWVZL010000103.1:0-10159 GCF_033722195.1 Marinobacter sp. | reverse complement strand
GTTGTTGGGGTTGACCCCCAGCTCCTTGAACAGGTCGCCGTACTTCTCGAACAGGTCCTTGTAGAAGATGGTCACCGCATGGCCGAACACGATGGGGTGGGAGATCTTCATCATGGTTGCCTTGACGTGCAGGGAAAACATCACGCCGGTTTCCTTGGCATCCTCCAGCTGGTGCTCGAAGAATTCCCGCAGTGCCTTGCGGCTCATGAACATGCCGTCCAGCACTTCCCCTTCCTGCAACTCCAGTTCCGGCTTCAGCACCGTGGTCTTGCCGGTGGCGGCATCGGTGAAATCGATATGGACGGTGCAGGCCCGGTCCAGGGTCAGGGACTGTTCGCTGGAATAGAAGTCACCACCGCGCATGTGGGCCACGTGGGTGCGGGAAGCCGGGCTCCACTCGCCCATGCTGTGGGGGTATTTGCGGGCGAACGCCTTTACCGCCGGCGGCGCGCGCCGGTCAGAGTTGCCCTCCCGGAGCACCGGGTTGACGGCACTGCCCAGCACCTTGGCGTAGCGCGCCTTGGCCTCTTTCTCTTCTTCGCTGGACGGATTCTCGGCGTAATCCGGTACCGCGTAGCCCTGGCCCTGGAGCTCACGGATGGCGGCTCGGAGCTGGGGGATGGAAGCACTGATGTTGGGCAGCTTGATGATGTTGGTTTCAGGGTGCTGGGTCAGCTCACCCAGCTCCGCCAGCGAGTCCGGTACCCGCTGGTCTTCTTCCAGGTAGTCCGGGAACGCGGCCAGAATACGTGCGGCAAGGGAAATGTCGCTGGTCTCGACGTCAACGCCGGCCGGGGCCACGAAAGTTTCGATAATGGGAAGCAGGGAGCGGGTCGCCAGCGCTGGCGCCTCGTCGGTCAGGGTATAGATGATCTTGGATTTCGATTTGGTCATTTTCGTCCTCAGGCCAGTGTGTGAGTTCAGGACGGTCAGGGCTGAATCCGGCGTCTTTTGAACTCCGGACTGAAGCAAAGACTGAATGCGAACTTTTTTGGAAGACTACAAAGATACCAGTTTTTACGTCCCTCAGAGTACGATTTTAGTCTAAAGACGGGGCTTTTCGGCGCCAATGGTGGCGGACAGGCGGCCCCGCCGGGCGGGGCCGCCCCGGGTCAGGCCGGCAGCAGACCGGCGGTGGCGAGGCGCTCCCGGATGGCGTCCAGGGCTTCCGGATTGGCCAGGGCGTCGCGGTTGTCGGCCCGGGCAGACCCGTTCAGCAGGCGGGCAACCGCCAGTTCCACCTTTTTGCCGCTGCGGGTGTAGGGAATGTCCGGTACCGCCAGGATGTGCTTAGGCACATGGCGCGGGCTGGCGCCCTCGCGGATGCGGGTCTTCAGGCGTTTGACCAGCTCGTCGCCGAGTTCCCCGCCTTCGGCCGGCACCACCAGCAGCACCACTTCCACATCGCCCTCGATCTGGCGACCCACCACCAGGCTGTCCCGCACCGCGGTCTCGGTTTCCACCTGCCGGTAGATCTCGGCGGTACCGATGCGGACGCCGCCGGGATTGAGGGTGGCGTCGGAGCGCCCGTAGATAACCGCGCCGCCATGCTCGGTGAAGCGGATGAAGTCTCCGTGGGCCCAGACCCCGGGAAAGGTCTCGAAATAGGCGGCATGGTAGCGCTCGCCCTCGGGATCGTCCCAGAAACTCACCGGCATGGAGGGCAGCGGCTGGCGGCACACCAGTTCGCCGCGGCCGCCTTCCAGGGCATGGCCGTCCTCGTCATAGGCCACGGCGTCCACGCCCAGCAGGCGGCACTGGATCTCGCCCCGGCGTACCGGCAGCAGGGGGGTGCAGCCCACAAAGCAGCCGCAGATGTCGGTGCCGCCGGCGATGGACCCCAGCAGCACGTCGGGCGTGGCGTCGGTATAGACCCAATCATAATCTTCCGGCAGCAGCGGCGAGCCGGTGGAGAAGAGCACCCGCATGGGCGACAGGTCGAAACTGTCCCGGGGCACCAGCCCGGCCTTGCGGCAGCCGGCCAGGAAACGGGCGCTGGTGCCGAAATGGGTGACACGCTCGTCGGCTACGGTCTGCCACAGGCTGTTCAGGTCCGGGTATCCCGGCGAGCCGTCCACGGTCACCACGGTGGCACCGGTGAGCAGGGCCGAGGCCTGCCAGTTCCACATCATCCAGCCGCAGGTGGTGAAGTACAGGAACCGGTCCCCCGGTCCCACATCGCCGTGCAGCATCAGCTCCTTGGCGTGGTTGACCAGCAGGCCGGCGGTACCATGGACGATGCACTTGGGCTTGCCGGTGGTGCCGGAGGAATACAGGATGTAGACCGGATGCTCCGGCGGCAGCGGCGTGTAGGACGGCGCCTTGCCCGCCCCCTCGGCCAGGGCGTCTTCCCAGCCGGTCACCAGGGAGCCGGCGATATGTTCTACGTCGGGCAGCTGGCGGACACTCACCACACAGCGCAGGCTGCCCAGGCCGTCGATCAGTTCGGCAAAATCCTCGCGACGGTCGAAGACCTTGCCGCCATAGCCGTAACCGTTGACGATGACCAATGCCGCCGGCTCGATCTGGCCGAAACGGTCGAGAATGGCGCCAACCCCGAAATCCGGCGACGCCGAGCTCCAGATCGCGCCCATGCTGGTGGCCGCCAGCATGCCCACCAGGGCTTCGTAGCCGTTGGTGACAACACCCGCCACCCGGTCGCCCTGCCGGATGCCCTGGCCTGCCAGGAAGGCCTCCAGCGCGCCGACGTCGGCCTTCAGCTGCCGGTAGCTGCGGCGCAGGTCATCCCGGGTCTCGCAACGGGCCACCACAGCCTCGCGGTCGGCGTTGTCGCCGTCGGCCATGCGCAGCAGGTTGGCGGCAAAGTTGAGCCGCATGCCGGGAAACCACTCGGCGCCCGGCATCCTGCGCTTGCCCAGCACCGAGTCCGCCGGTGTGTCACAGACCAGGCCGGTGTAGTCCCAGACCGTCTGCCAGAAGGTTTCCAGCTGCTCCACCGACCAGCGGTGCAGGGCGTGGTAATCGGCGAAGGGGCCGTGGCCGGCCGCTTCCAGCCAGCGCCGATAGCGGCCCATGTGACTGTTTTCAATGGTTTCCTGATCAGGGCGCCAGACGATCGGCGCCGTTTGTTCCTGACTCATCGAGCGCTCCTATTGCATGTGCCAGCCGTGACTCACCACCACTGACTGGCCGGTCAGTGCGGCGGACGGGAAAGCGGCCAAGTGTACGGCCAGCTCGGCAACGTCTTCGACGGTGGTGAATTCACCGTCCACGGTATTCTTCAGCATCACCTTGCTGATGACCTCTTCCTCGGACAGCCCCAGGTCCCGGGCCTGCTCGGGGATCTGCTTGTCCACCAGCGGGGTGCGGACAAAGCCGGGGCAGATGATGTTGCTGCGCACCCCATGGGCGGCGCCCTCCTTGGCGACCGCCCTGCACAATCCCAGCATGCCATGCTTGGCGGCCACATAGGGAGCCTTCAGCGGTGACGCCTCCAGCGAATGCACCGAGCCCATATACAGCATGGTACCGCCGCCGCTGGCATACATCTCGGTCAGGGCCGCCCGCGTCACCAGGAAGGCGCCGTCCAGATGCACACCCATGACCTTGCGCCAGTCAGCGAAAGCCAGCTTGTGGAGCGGGTCGATATGCTGGATACCGGCGTTGGCCAGGGCGATATCGAGACCACCCCAGGCCTTGACGATGGCGGCGACGCCCTCGTCCACCGCGCGCTCGTCGGTGACGTCCATGGCCAGGGCCATGGCGGTGCCGCCAGCCTTCTCGATGGCATCGGCGGCCTCCTGGGCGCTGCCCAGGTCCAGGTCGGCCACCGCCACCCGTGCGCCCTCACGGCCATACTGTTCGGCGATGGCCCGGCCAATGCCGCGCCCTGCCCCGGTGATCAGGGCGATCTTGTTTTCTAGACGCATGCCGTCTGTCTCCTTAATCGTAAGCCATACCGGGCAACCAGGTCGCGATTTCCGGCACCAGGAACACGATGGCGACCGCCACCAGCTGGATGATGATGAAAGGCACCACGCCCCGGTAGATATCGGTCACCTTGATCTCCGGCGGCGCCACCCCTTTGATGTAGAACAGGGCGAAGCCTACCGGCGGGGTCAGGAACGAGGTCTGCAGGCACATGGCGAAGAGGATGGTGAACCACACCAGGTCAAAACCCAGCTGCTGCACCACCGGCGCCACCAGGGGCAGGATGATCAGCGTGATCTCCACCCAGTCCAGGAAGAACCCCAGCAGGAACACCCCGAACAGGATCGTCAGTACCACGCCGTAGGGTCCGAACGGCAATCCCAGCAGCGCTTCCTCGATGACCGCATCACCACCAAGGCCCCGCAGTACCACCGAGAAGGCGGTGGCGCCCAGGAAGATGGCGAAGATGAAGGCGGAGGTGCGGGTGGTCTGGTGCAGTGACGCGTTCAGCACCTTCATGTTCAGCCGCCCGGAAAAGAGCGCCAGCAGCAGCGCGCCCAGGGCACCGACACCGGAGGCCTCAGTGGGGGTGGCGACACCGGCAAAGATCGATCCCAGGACCCCGAGGATCAGGGCTGCGGTGGGTATCACGGCCTTGATCACATCCCAGACCACCGACCAGTTGACCTTGCCCATGCCGGCGGGCACCGGCGCAATGTGGGGCTGTAGCAGCGGCCGGATCAGGGCATAGGCCACGTACATGGCACCCAGCATGATGCCCGGCAGGAAAGCCCCCATGAACAGATCCCCCACCGAGGCTTCCGGCACCGCCAGCCGATCCGCCATCAGCACCAGCATGATGGACGGCGGGATCAGGATGCCCAGGGTGCCGGTGGCACAGGCGGTGCCCACGGCAAAGCCCTTGTCGTACTTGTTCTCCAGCATCACCGGCAGCGACAGCATGCCCAGCAGCACCACAGAGGCACCGATAATGCCGGTGGTGGCGGCCAGCAGCACGCCAATGATGATGACCGTGACGGCAAAGCCGCCCCGTACGCCCCCGAACAGCTGCACCATGCTCTTCATCAGACGCTCGGCAATGCCGGACTGGTCCAGCATGATGCCCATGAAGATGAACATGGGCAGGGCCACCAGCGTCTCACTCTCGATGATGCCCCAGATTCGTTCAGGCACCAGCCCCATGGAAGACTGATAGTCGAACCAGAGGTTGGCTCCGAAATTCTCAACCGCGATGACCCCCACCAGGGTCCAGATAACCGCGGTACCACCCAGCACCCAGGCCACCGGGTAGCCGGTCATCAGCAAGGCCCCGAAGGTGAGGAACATGCCGATTACAAACAGGACTTCGAGTTCCATCAGGACCGATCCTCATTCTTTTCGTTTTTGGGCCGGGCCCGGATCGGCCGCGGAAAGCCGAACAGCAGAGCCGTTACCTTGAACAGGCGCGACACCGCCGCCACGAACAGCAGCGCAAAGGCCAGCGGCACTATGCCCTTGAGCACCCAGCGGTGGCTGAGGCCGGCCGGGGCCTGACTGGTTTCGCCCACCTGCCAGGAACTGACGGCGTAGGGCACCATCTCCCAGATGGACAGGGCCAGAAACGGCAGCAACAGAAACAGTGTGCCCAACAGCTCGATCCAGCCGCGGGTCCGGAGCGACAGGCGCTCGTGAATCACATCCACCCGGACATGGTCGTCGGTCACCAGGGTGTAGCCCAGTCCCAACAGCCAGCCGATGCCGGCCAGGTGCCACTGCACCTCTTCCAGCAGGACGGAGCCCTGGCCAAAGGCGTAACGGGCCACCACGGCGTAGATGATCACACCGGTCACCACCACCCAGAGCCAGGAGGCACCCTTGCCGATGCCGGCAATGACAACATCCAGCACTTTGCTGATCCGGGTGGTGGGAAGCTCGGTGTGGTGATGCAGAAATTCGTCCGTGTTGGACACGGAAGGCCGGGGGGTATTCGGCGGGCCTTGATCCGACACCTTCATGAAAAAGCTCCTAACTCAGAAAGCTTCCGCTACGAAACAAGGATGGCCCCGCAGGGCCATCCATTCTTGCGCCGGTAGCACCGGGCGCGGCCCGGCACTACCGGCTTCAGGCCCGGACCTTACAGATCGGACGGCAGGTAGGCGCGCTCATCCCACACCTGGTAGGTCTCCATGAACTTCTGCTGGCTTTCATAGACGCGCTTGAAGTCGGCGTCCTTGGAGGCTTCCTCCTCCAGCACTTCCTGGGTCACGGCCTTGAGCTTCTCCAGAACCTCGCGGGGAATCTGGTCAGCCTGGACACCTTTCTCCTGGAAGCCGGCCAGAACCGCGCCGTTCTTGTACTCACCCTCGGCCAGACCGCGGGTGGTGGCGGCGGTGCAGGCAGCCTCCACCATGGCTTTCTGGGCCTTGGTGGCACGGTTCCACTCGTCCTGGTTGATCAGCATGTACTGGGCGGTGAACTGCTGGTGCCAGCCCGGGAACAGGTTGTACTTGACCACCTGGTCGAAGCCAAGGATCTGGTCGATGGCGGGCATGGAGAACTCGGTGGCATCGATGGTGCCCTTCTCCAGCGCCTGGTAGAGCTCGCCACCGGGCATCATGGTGACCGAGGCGCCCAGCTTCTCCAGCACCTTGCCACCCAGACCGGCGAAGCGGATCTTCATGCCCTGGTAGTCTTCCAGGGTTTCAACCTTGTCCTTGTACCAGCCCGCTGTTTCCGGACCGATGATGCCACAGAGCTGGGCGTGCACCTTGAAACCCTTGTTGGCGTAGGTTTCCTGCAGCATTTCATGGCCACCACCGTAGTAGTACCAGCCGGTGTAGGCCCAGGGCTTCATGCCGAAGGGCACAGCGGCGAACAGGGGGACGGCGGGCACTTTGCCCTGGTCGTAACCGATCCAGGTGTAACCGGCGGCAACCTTGCCGTCAGAAACCGACTGCAGAATATCGAACGCGGGCACCAGCTTGCCCGGCTCATAGACGCGCACCTGGATGCTGCCATCAGAAGCGGTGGTGAGGTTGTCGGCAACCCAGGCGGCGGGCGAACCCAGGCCGGGCAGGTTGGTGGCGAAAGCGACGGGCATCTTCCAGCGCAGATCGTCCGCGAAGGCGGCACCGGAAGTCAGGGTGATGGCAGCGGCAACCCCGGTAAGGGTCTTGGCGAGTTTCATTGGCAAGTCTCCTAGCTTTGTTGTTTTACCGGCCGTTTTGGATCGAAACCCGACGGGCCTGGATTGAGTCTAGTCAGACATCACAGGAAACGAGACAGACACCGAAAAAAAGTGGTGCTGTTAAGAGCGTCAGCCTTGTTGTCTGCGTTGTTCTGACGTCCTGCAATCCGGTATCAGCAGACAACATGCCAAGAATTATTTTGCTAAATAAATCAGTAATATATCGCCATAGACGGAATGGCGCGGGGTAAAAACTGTCCGGATTACCGGTCATATTCAGACGGAAGTCGTAGCCAGATGTACGGAAATCGGGACAGGCGTCCTGGTTTCAGGACAGCCTGGCCAGCTTCTCGTAGAGTACCGAGCGGGAAATGCCCAGCAGTTTGGCGGCCCGGGTACGGTTGCCGCGGCTCGCCACCAGGGCTTCCTCGATGGCCTGCGCCTCGGCTTCCGCCAGGGTCTGCGCCAGCGGACGCACGGGCTGGGGAGTCAGGGACGGCACCAGCCGGTTACCGGTGCGGGGCAATACCTTGAAGATGGCGTCGGCGTCGAGGACCCCGCTTTCCTCACCCATGGTGAGCGCCCTCTCCAGCACATTCTGCAGCTCGCGGATGTTGCCCGGCCAGTCGTAACTGCCCAGGGCGGCAATACCGGCGTCGGTGATCTCGCCCCGCAGCTCAAGACCCTCGCCGATCTTCTCCAGCAGTGCCTCACTGAGCACCCCGAGATCCGCGAGACGGCTCCGCAGCGGCGGTATGGGTATTTCCAGGACATTGAGACGGTAGTAGAGATCCGAGCGGAAGCTGCCATCGGCAATCATCGCTTCCAGATTGCGGCTGGTGGCGGCAATTACCCGCACGTCCACGGTCACCACCTTGTTGGAGCCCAGCGGCTCGATCTCGCCCTCCTGCAGCGCCCGCAACAGCTTGGCCTGCAGGGGCAGCGGCATATCGCCAACCTCATCAAGGAACAGGGTGCCACCGTCGGCGTGCTGGAACTTGCCCTCCCGCATGCGCCGGTCAGCACCGGTGTAGGCGCCGGGGGCGACACCGAAGAATTCCGCCTCCAGGAGGTTGTCCGGAATCGCCGCCACGTTTACCCCCACAAAGGGCTTTTCCGAGCGCGCCGACACCGAATGGATGGCCTGGGCCAGCACTTCCTTGCCGGTACCGGTTTCACCCAGCAGCAGAACCGGCATGTCCCGGCCCCCCGCCAGCCGGGCCCGGCGCTTCACTTCCAGCGCAGCCGGACTGGCGCCGACGAAATCCGCCAGGCTGTAACGGGTGCCACGGGCTTTTTTGGCCAGGGCCTTGCGGGCCGCCACCAGGTCCTGGTGCAGGCGCCGGTACTTGCTCACCAGCGGTGTCAAAGGCTGCAGGTCGTCGTAGAGCACAAAGGCGACGGCGCCGATGACCTTGCCGCCCTCGTCGAAGTAAGGCAGCCGGGTGACCACCAGCTGCTGGTTCTGGTATTCCATGATGTCCAGCAGCAGGGGTTTGCCGGACTTCACCACCTCCGGCATCCGGGTCTGGGGGATAACCGGCTGGATGGGCTGGCCAATCACTGCCTCGGGGTTGTCCACCCCCAGTAGGGCGGCGTAGCTGTTGTTGATCCAGGTAATGCGGCAGTCGCTGTCCACCGCGATGGCGCCAGCGCTGGCCTGCTCGAACATGGGAAATATGGCTTCTATCAGGTCCCGGGTCAGCCCGGTCTTGTTGTTATGGGTAAATGGCTGTGCCATGAACGGGGGTCCGCCTGCAGGTGATGTTGTCATGATCGGAATCCATCCCTGTTGAGCATACGATAAAAAGACCCCGGCACGAAGGCCGGGGCAAAGTCTGAGTTAACCTGATGGAAGTGCCAGACTCAGAAGTTGTACTGGCCTGCGAACAGGATGCGCATGGCATCGCCGTCGTCGCCGTTCTGGTTCTCACGCTTGAAGTAGCCGTACTCCACACCCAGGTTCATGTTCTTCACCGGGGACCACTGGTAGTTCACCATGGCGTTCTGGTTGGTTTCGCTCTTGCCGCCGATGATGGCGCCGGCGTTGGTGCCGTAGTCGTCCTCGGCATCGTCCCAGTCCACGGTCACCAGACCGTAGCCGGCGTTGATGCTGCGGCCGCCGCCCAGGTTGATACCGGCACCGATGGTGCCGCCGTAGCCGGCGATGGTTTCCAGCTCACCGTTGACCAGGTAGGCGTCCTCGGCAGCGAAGTTCTCACCGGACCGGTACAGGTAGGCGTTGCCACCATCGCTGTAGGTCAGCGCGCCCTGGATGGTGACCATGTCGGTCAGCGCCATCTTGGCGGCCACGAAGGTGGCGAAGCCCACCACCGAGTCATCCACCGAGCCGTTGTCCACTTCCACCTGCTGGACTGCCAGGGCTGCGGAGTAGGACAGGCCGCCGGCGGACTCCTCGAAACGGGCGGTGGCGGTCGGCAGACTGCGCTTGAGGGTGGCGCTGGTGCCTGCGACACCCACCACCACGTCTTCGATCTCGCCGGTCACCAGGTTGACCTGCTGCTCGGTGACGTTGGTCTGGGCATTAGCAGAGCTGACCGGCTCCTCCAGGGAGACCGACAGCGGGCCGCTGGTGTAACGGGCCTGGGGTGTGCGGCCCTGAAGACCGGCGTTGCCCGCCAGGCCGTCAAAGTCCAGCACCGAGGTGTTGCCCACGAAGCTGTTGAAGTTGGACCAGGTCTGGCCCAGCAGCACACCCTTGTACTCGCCGTAACCATGGCGCAGGCGCAGTGAGCCGCCGCCACCGCCGCGGAAGTCACCTTCCACCACCACCTTCAGGCCTTCGGGGCTCATGGTCATAACGCCAATGCGGGTCTGGAAGGCGTCGGCGCCGAAGTGGCCGGTGACCTCGTCGTCCTCGGCGGCACCGGTGTTGATGCGGCCGAAGGAGCCGGCGCGGGTGGAAATGGCAATGTTTTCGTCAATGTCGTAGGAAGCGCCAAAACGGGCATAGCCGTAAATGCTGGCACTGTAGCCGGCAGGATCGCCGGGGCTCTTGGGGAACAGCTCGACGGCGCCGGCCTGGCTGGCCAGGGTCAGAGCCAGTGCGGAAGTGGTTGC
>NZ_JAWVZL010000102.1:0-10246 GCF_033722195.1 Marinobacter sp. | reverse complement strand
GGGATCGGCCTGGTGCTCGACCGCTTCGGCAGTGGGCTGTCGTCCCTGCGCCTGCTGCGGGATCTGCCTTTCGACCAGGTCAAGATCGACCAGCACCTGCTGCAGCATGCCCCCCAGGAAGAAAACACCGCCGCCATCGTGCACACCCTGATCAACCTGGCGCGCCAGCTTTCCCTCCGGGTGGCGGCCTCCGGCGTGGAAACCGCCGACCAGGACTCCTTCCTGCGCCATGCCGGCTGTCACCTGGTGCAGGGCCATCGCTTCTGTCCGGCGGTGTCCAGCGACGATTTGGGGCAGCTGTTCCGCCGGCTGCGCAATGGCCACAGCCTGTTACCGGCGGACCAGTTCAGCCTGCCTTTCCTGAACAACAACACCGGCCGTCGCGACGATTAGGCCTGGGCGTGGCGAAACACCCGCTCAGCGGGACAGCAGGCGGTCGATGGTTTCCAGCTCGCGAATCAGGCGCTCGGCGTTCTCCGGGCGGGCGTTGAAGTGCTCCTCCGCCATGGGGGCGATGCCCGAGACCGTCGGCAGACTTTCGCCCTGCTCCACCAGATCCTTCATCCTGGGCAGAAAAATGAACTGCAGCCACTCGGTGAATTCCAGGGTGTCGATACAGAACGGCTGGGTACTGCGCAGGGCCTGGGGCGAAGGCGGCGTGCTGGACCACACCTGCAGCCGCCGCATTTCGGCTTCGATACCGAGGAGGCTGTCTGCCACCTGGGTAAAACTGTCCATTCTATTCCTCCTGCTGGCCCGGTAACCGGCCTTCCGGGCTGCTAGTTGAGTGGTTCGGTGGCCACCGTCTCGCCGTTGAGCAGCCGGAACAGATCCTGGTACTGCAGGGTCAGCGGGTGCTTGGGCGCAAAGTAGACCAGCGGCTGGCTGGCCTGGTGGGACTCTTTCATCTTGACCGAGCTGGACAGCCGCACCGGCAGCAGCGGCAGCCCCTCCTCGGTCAGCTCCCCCACCTGCTGCCGCGGCAGCGACGCCCGGGGCTGGAACTGGTTGGCGACGATGCCCTCCACCTTGAGGTCGGGGTTGTGGTCTTCCTGCAGGTCACGGATCTCGCCGAGAATGCTGTACAGGGCCTGACGGGAGAAATCATCGCAATCGAAGGGAATCAGGCAGCGATCGGCGGCGATCAGGGCCGAACGGGAATAGAAATTCAGTGATGGCGCCGTATCGATGTAGATCTCGTCGAAATTCTCCCCGAGTTTCTTGAGGGCTTCCCGGAGCTTGTAAATCTTGTGCTTGGCCTCCAGTTTGCGCTCAAGAAAATCCAGCTCGGGGCTGGAGGGCAGCACGAAGAGGTTGTCAAACGGGGTGGCGTGGACAAACTCGTCAGGCCGACGGTTGAAGACGGTGAAGGCCACGGTCTGCTCCAGCAGGTCCGCCACCGTGTCCTTGAGCTCACTGGCGGGCCTTCCCAGCAGGTAATGGGTGGAGTTACCCTGGGGGTCCAGGTCCACCACTAGGGTGCGCCGGCCTGCGGACGCGCTCATGGCGGCCAGGTTACAGGCGATACTGGACTTGCCAACGCCCCCTTTCTGATTGAATACCACTCGTCTCATAATGCCCCCTGACTCAGGTTTCCTTGGTCTTCGGTGGGCCACCGCTCCCGGTGACCGCCACGCAATGCTTCCCTACCATCCCATCACGGATTTGACGAATGGCACGGTCAGGCCACGCTGGGCCCGCAACGAATTTTCATCCAGCCGGTCCAGAATCGCCAGCAGCGCCCCCAGCTCCCGCGGCGCCCGTTTCAGGATGTAGCCGGCCACCTCGTCCCCGAGAACCAGGCCCCGCTGTTCCGCCCGGGCCTGGAGGATGCGCAGGTGGTCGTCGTCCTGGTAGCGTCCGAGCTGCAGCAACAGGCCATGCTGTAACCGGGACACCAGATCCCCCAGCACCAGTGGCAGCTGAGCCGGCAGATCCGGCAGGGCCACCAGCAGGCGGTGGCCGGCATCCTGGATACGGTTGTACAGGTGAAAGACCGCTTCCTCCCACTCCCGCCGGCCGGCGACCCTGTCCAGATCGTCCAGCGCGACCAGCTGGTGATGCTCCAGTCCGGCCAGCACGCCGGGCTCGAACTGCATCAGTTCCGCCAGGCTGACACAGACTGCCGTGTCACCCTGCTGCTCTGTCTGGAAACAGGCGGCCTGGAGCAGGTGGCTCTTGCCGGTACCCTGCTCCCCGCACAGCACCAGCACCGGCGGCTCACCGGCCGCCAGCCACTGGCGCAAACGGGCTGCCGGCGCGGCATTGCGGGCGCCGTGAAAGTTCTCGAAGCGGGCGTCGTCCCGCAGGCGTACACCCAGAGTAAGCTGGGGATGACCTATCACTGTCGCGCTTGCCATGCTCGCCCTGTCCAGACAATGACGTAATGAAGCCCGCTCACCACGGCCGCCACGGCCACCAGGTCGACACCCCAGGTCAGCACCCAGGGCGGCATGGGCAGGCCGGCCTTGAGAACAATGACCGCCAGCACCACCAGAATCTGGATCAGCGTGTTGAACTTGCCCAACCAGCTCGGCTGCATCTCGAACCGGTTGACGAAATAGTGATACGCCAGGGCTCCGGCCACAATCACCAGGTCCCGGCCCAGCACCAGCGCGAACAGCCAGGTCGGGAACACACCTGTGACGGTCAGCACCAGGTAGGCGGTGATCAGCAGGGCCTTGTCAGCCAGCGGGTCGGCAATGGCCCCCAGCCGGCTGTGCCAGCCGAAATAGCGCGCCAGGAAACCATCGAAACCGTCGCTGAGCGCCGCCACCGCGAAGACCAGCAGAGCCAGACGGTACTGGGCCTCCAGCAGCGCCATGGCGAACGGCAGGATCAGCAGAATCCGCAACAGCGTCAGTGCGTTCGGGATCCAGCGCCACTGGTCACTCGTCATTGCGGGTCCGCTCCCTGTCTAGGCTTAGTTCCCCGGGTTTGAGGGCTGGACGACCGGCTCACCACGCCAGCGGTACTTCAGGGTCTGATAGAGCGATTCGAAGGCCTGCTCCCGGTCTTCCGCCGCCAGCTCCAGGGGGCGGTACTGAAACAGCTGATCCAGATCGCCGGCCTGACCGTCATCCCAAGGCTGCTGCCGTGGCGCGGTCTGGCCCTCGCCGGCTGGCGGCTGGGTCACCGCCAACGGGAAATCGGCGCCATCCTGCCTGGGAGCGGGACGGTTCTGCGGGCCGGAGGTTTCGGCACCGCGCCACTCGGTGAAGCGCGGGTCCAGCGCGATATACTGCTGCAGCTGCGACAGCTCGCCGCTGAAGGACACTTTCAGGGTGATGCGTTCGGCGCTGACCCGAACGGGGCTGACCGCGACCACAGGGGTCATCTTGCCCAGCGCCGCCATCACCTGAGCGTAGTCCCGCAGTGAGTCCACCGGCTCCACCAGGATATCCACCCGGGCCGAATCGCTGATATCGCCCGCCGCCACCGCGTAGCGCTCGGCCAGGCGATCGGCCCAGGCGCCAACGACCTTCTGCGCCACAGCCTGGGGACTGGCGCCGCTGATCGCCTGTTCGGTACTCTCGATGCCCTCGCCCTCCAGCCGCCATGCTGCCTGCCAGGTGCCGCCGGTGCGGTTGACTTTGACCACCGCCAGCAGATTGTGGTCAATAATTTCGGACGCTTCCTTGATACTCCCCATGAACTGGCCCCACACCTCGGACAGCAGGCGACCGTTGTCGGCCCGGTCTGCCGGCGGCAATACCAGCGGCAGGCCGCGGCTGGCGGCGGCCTCATCGAAGGCCTGGCGCCCGCCATCGGCGTTCTCCGCCGAATCGGGCTCATCAGCATCCGGGCGAACCAGCAATTCGCGGCCACCGGGGGCCTCCACCGCAATCCAGGCCAGGGTCAGGGGTCGATTGGCGCCCCACACCGGCACGTCGATGGAGGCCAGGGCCTGGTTCACGCCCACCGCTCCGAAGGTCATGCGCAGCCGGTCGGACTGGTTCTCTTCATCAGCCCGCAGGAACTGATAGGACTGCACCAGGGATTCGGCCCGCCCCAGCAGCTCGTCCAGATTGCCCTGGGCGCCCAGGTCACCCTGGCCGGACACCCGTGCCAGCACCTGCTTAAGGCCTTCCTGATAGCCCTGCTTGAGGTCGTCGGGCGCGGAGCTGGCGACCGGAACCTCTACCGTGTAGAGACCCCCCACCGTTACCGCGCCAAGTGGCAGGCTGAAGCCGCTGAGCAGCAGCGCCAGCAAACCCGCCTGTCGTTTCAACCGAGCCAGAAAAGCCATGGGTCACCCTGTGTTTCCTGCGAATGGCGCCTAGGATACACCATGGTCCCGGCACTGAGTAGCGACCACACCGCCGTTCTGTGGCGTCAATACGGTGGCGACCGCAATTGAATTTGGAGCGCCTGGGCGCAGCTGTTAAAATCCGGCGCCTATCTCTGACCAAGGCGGTGGACCACCCCATGAGCGAACACAAGCCCTCCCTGACCTATCGCGACGCTGGCGTCGACATTGATGCCGGCAACGAGCTGGTAAACCGGATCAAGCACACCGCCGCCCGAACCCGGCGCCCGGAAGTGCTTGGCGGCCTCGGGGGCTTTGGCGCCATGGTTTCCATACCCGCCGGCTACCGCGAGCCGGTGCTGGTGTCCGGTACTGACGGCGTCGGCACCAAGCTGCGCCTGGCCATGCAGCTGCAGCGCCACGACACCATCGGCATCGACCTGGTGGCCATGTGTGTCAACGACCTGGTGGTGGGTGGCGCCGAGCCGCTGTTTTTCCTCGACTACTACGCCACCGGCAAACTCAACGTGGACGTGGCGGCCAATGTGGTGGACGGCATCGGCAAGGGCTGTGAGCTCTCCGGTTGCGCCCTGGTGGGCGGCGAGACCGCCGAAATGCCCGGCATGTACGAGGGCGACGACTACGACCTGGCCGGGTTCTGCGTCGGCATCGCCGAGCGCAGCGAGATCATCGACGGCGGCCGGGTCCAGGCCGATGACGTGCTGATCGCCCTGGGCTCCTCCGGCCCCCATTCCAACGGCTACTCCCTGATCCGCAAGATTCTGGAGGTCAGTCAGGCCGATCTTGACCAGCTGGTGGGCGACCGGCCATTGGCGGATGCTCTCATGGAGCCTACCCGGATCTACGTCAAGAACCTGCTGCAGCTGATCAAGACGGTGGATGTACGGGCCCTGTCCCACATCACCGGCGGCGGCCTGCCGGAGAACATTCCCCGGGTCCTGCCCAAAGGCGCCTGCGCGGCACTGGATACCGAGAGCTGGACCCTGCCGCCGGTGTTCCAGTGGCTCAAGAACGCCGGTGGCGTTGCCGACCGGGAGATGTACCGCACCTTCAACTGCGGCATCGGCATGATCGTCTGCGTGCCTGCCAACCAGCTCGACCTGACCCTCGACACCCTGTCGGCCCTTGGCGAGACCGCCTGGCAGGTGGGCCGGGTGGAGAGCCTGGCGGACAAGGACGCCGAACCGGAAGTACGCTACGCCCCGGGCCTGCTCAAGGCATGATGGCGCACGACGTAACCGAACCGCGGATTCTGGTGCTGGCCTCGGGCGCCGGCACCAATCTGCAGAGCCTGATTGACGCCACCACGGCCCGTGACTTTCCCGGCCGCATCGTGGCTGTGGGCTGCAACCGCCCCCAGGCCGTTGCCCTGGAGCGCGCCGCCCTCGCCGGCATCGAAACCTTTACCGTCGACCACACCCGCTATGACAGCCGCGAGGCCTTCGACGGCAGGCTGCGGGCAGAGATTGACCGTTACGCCCCGGACCTGGTGGTGCTGGCCGGATTCATGCGCATACTCACCACCGACTTCGTGCGGGCGTTTCACGGCCGCATGCTCAACATCCACCCCTCGCTGCTGCCCAAGTACCCGGGCCTGAATACCCATCGCCGGGCGCTGGAAGCGGGCGACAGGCTCCATGGCGTCAGCATTCACTTTGTCACCGAGGACCTGGACGGCGGGCCGGTGATTGCCCAGGCGGAAGTGACAGTCCAGCCCGGCGACACCGCCGAATCCCTGGCGGAGCGTGTCCAGCAGCGCGAGCACGTGCTCTACCCGATTGTGGTGCGCTGGTTCTGCGAGGGCCGCCTGCAACTGGCGGGGGAGCAGGTACTGTTCGACGGCGAGCCCCTGCCCCAACCGTTCTACCTGGGTGAATAATCAGTAAGGAAATCGGGGTATCCGTTGGGCCGGTGCCGGCGGTAGGATTCGGATGAATAAGCAGGCTTGCACGACGCCCCGAGAGGAGCCCGACATGTTCCGCGATTTTCCGCGTGCTTTCCTCCAATGCCTCATCCTGACGCTGACGCTCACTGCCGCCAGCGCTCACGCCGGTGCGCCACAGCCGCAACCGGAATCCGTACCGGAATCCGTACCGGAGCCGTCAGCGGAGCCTTCAGCGGAGCCTTCAGCGGAGGGTTCAGCAGAGTCTTCAGCGGAGGGTTCAGCAGAGCCCTCGGCGGAGCCCGCAGCCGAGTCTCAGCCAGCCCCCGACAGCGCCGATACCGACAGCGCCGAGCCGCCTCCTCCCGAGCCGATTTCCCTGACACCCATGGTGGCCCGCTACAGCGCCGCCCTGGACAAGGGCGTGGCGCTGAAAGGCTCGGCGGTACGCACCCTGAAGCTGCAGCCGGACGGCACCTGGATGCTGCAGTTCGACGTGGACTCCCTTATCGCCGACATCACCGAATCCCTGCACTTCCGCTGGCAGGACAATAATGTCATACCGCTGAGCTACCGCTACCGGCTGTCCGGCTTCATGATCCGTGAGCGTACGCGGCAGCTGGACTACGACTGGGACCGGGGCGTGGTCAGCGGGCACTACGAGGGCCGGAGCGTCAACCTCGAGCTGCCGCCGGGCGCGCTCGACCCGCTGGGTTATCAGCTGCAGTTGCGGCAGGACCTGAAAGCGGGCAAGACCCAGATGGAATACCAGGTCACCGAGAAAGGCACCTTCGATCAGGACGTGTTTGCGGTGATCGGCGAGGAAACACTGGACACCCGTGTCGGACGGGTCACGGCCGTCAAGTTGGAGAAGGTCCGGGCGCCCGCCAACAAAAGGGAAACCCTGATGTGGTTCGTGCCGGAGCTGGATTACCTGCTGGTGAAACTGGTGCAGGTGGAGAAGGACGGCAGTCGCTACGAGATCAATGTGGACGAGGCCGTCATCGCCGACTAGGCGGATACCGACGGATGTTCCAGCCAGATCGCCCGGACTTCGTCGGCGATGCGCCGGAGCCCTTCTGCCACCCGGTCGTCGTCCTGGGAATAGGTCACTCGCAGGCACTCGTGGCGATGGCGCCAGCCGTCCTCGGCAAGACCGGGGAAGAAGTAGTGACCCGATACCACCAGCACGCCCCGGGCCTTGAGACGCTGGTACAGCTCGAGGCTGCTGACCGGCAGGTCGGGAAACCAGAGCCACAGGAACATCGCGCCCTCGGGCTTGTGGATATACCAGCGGCAGTCCTCCCCCATGGCCTCGGTAAACACGTTCACGGCCCGCTCCATCTTGGCCCGGTAGAAAGGGCACACCAGCTCACGGCTCATGGGCAGAATTTCACCGCTACGCACCAGCGGCTCCGCCAGCATGGCGCCAAAGCTGCCGGTGGCCAGGTTCATGATGGCGTTGATACCGGACAGGGCCTTGATCACCGGTTCGGCGGCAATGACGATACCCGTGCGGGCCGCCGGCATGCCCAGCTTCGACAGGCTCAGGCAGAGAATGATCTGTTCATTCCAGCGCGGCTCGGCGTCCACGAACAGCAGACTGGGAAACGGCGTGCCGTAGGCGCCGTCCACGATCAGCGGCACATCATGGCTTCGCGCCAGGGCTTCGAGCCGGGACATTTCGTCATCGGTAATGACATTGCCAGTGGGATTGGTGGGACGGGACACACAGATGGCACCGGTGTCAGCCCTGACCTCCAGGGCGTCGAAATCCACCCGGTACTTGAATTCGTGGGGTCCGGTGAAGGAGATCTCCGGCCGCACCGCCCGGAACAGATCGGGAGCGATGCCGGCATCGGCATAGCCGATATACTCGGGCGCCAGGGGCAGCAGGACGTGCTTGTGCTGGCCGTTGCCGTAGTCACCGGCAAACATGTTGAACAGCATGAAGAAAGCGGCCTGGCTGCCGTTGGTGAGGGCGATGTTGGCCGGCGTCAGGCCCCAGCCGTACTCGTCATTGAGCAGATCCACCAGGGCGGCGATGAACTGCTTCTCGCCCTGGGGCGGATCGTAGATACCCACCATCCGCCGGGTGGCATCGGCGTCCTGGCTGATCTGGGCCAGAATCGCCTGCAGCCGCTCCTGGACTTCCGGAATCTGGCCGGGGTTGCCGCCGCCCATCATGATCATGTCATCGCCGGAGGCCAGGGCATTACCCAGGTCGTCCATCAGGGAGGTGATGCCGGCGTCGGCGGTAAACTTCTGACCAAAGGCGGAAAGCTTCATAATGCGGTCTTGTCTGTGGGCCTGACGAGAGTCTAGCCGTTTCAGTCGTTCAGTGAGATGCCGAGGTTGCTGACGCCCTCATTGGCAGCGCGGGCCTTGAGACTGTCGATGAACTCCTCGGTGGGGGTGCGCTGGCGTTTGACCGAGAGCACCAGGTCGCGCTGGAAGGCCTTGTCGATTTTCATCAGCTCGTGCTGCTCCAGCAACCGCACCAGGGCGTCCTCGTCCAGGTCCCCGGCCTCGCTCACCTCGATGAAATTCATCACCGTGGCGGTGGCCCACTGGGAGGCCTCGCTGGCGCGGTGGCGGTCCGGGTTGAGCCGGCTCAGCAGGGCCTGCTCCAGCAGCCGGCAAAAATCGAACGCCGGGTAGACACCATAGGCATCGTATTTCTCCACGTCCGGCGACAGGGCTTCCAGCCGTGCCAGCAGGGGCGGCACCGCCGCCTCGGCGTTGTCCCGCTGCAGCAGATCCCAGGCCTGGTCCAGGATCAGCCGCATCTTGGCGCCGCCTTTCATGCCGATGGCGTCGGAAAACAGCGCATAGTTGACAAAGCCACGCTCCGCCAGCGCCAGCAGGAAGGCGGTTTCCCGCCAACCCTGCAACTGCTCCACCGCCTTGAGAAACTGGTTGGCGTTCACTGCTGGCTCCCGAACGAACGTTGGATGGGCTCAGGCCCGCGGCAGGGTCACGCCGATCTGACCCAGGTACTTGCCGCCTCGGTCCTTGTAGCTGACCTCGCAGGCCTCGTCGGATTCGAAGAAGAGCATCTGCGCCACACCCTCGTTGGCGTAGATCTTGGCCGGCAGGTTGGTGGTGTTGGAGAACTCCAGGGTCACCTGACCTTCCCACTCGGGCTCCAGCGGCGTGACGTTGACGATGATGCCGCAGCGGGCGTAGGTGGACTTGCCCAGGCAGATGGTCAGCACGTTGCGGGGAATCCGGAAGTACTCCACAGTCCGGGCCAGGGCAAAGGAATTGGGCGGAATGATGCAGACATCGCTGGTGACATTGACGAAGCTGTTGTCGTCAAAGTTCTTCGGATCCACCGTGGCGGAATGCACGTTGGTGAAGATCTTGAACTCGTTGCTGCAGCGCACGTCGTAGCCATAGCTGGAAGTGCCGTAGGAAATCACCCGGCCGCGGGAGGACTCCCGCACCTGACCGGCCTCGAAGGGCTCGATCATGCCGTGTTCCGTCGCCATCCGGCGTATCCACTTGTCGGACTTGATGGTCATTGCTGCAATCTCGTTTTGATGTCAGGGATGTCGGGGCGACCGTACCGGCGCGTATATTACCGCCAGAACGGCGCCAACGCCAAGAAACCTGGCGCCCGGGCGGTACCCCGCCGGTCAGTCGTCGGTCATGGAAATACTGGGGATCGGCGAACTCAGGTTGCGGGCCTGCTGGGACAGCACCGCACCCACACGGCGGGCAATATCCCGGTAGCGGCGGGCCACTTCCGAGTCCGGCTCCGCCACCACCGACGGCGTGCCACCGTCAGTCTGCTCGCGGATCGTCATATGCAGCGGCAACTGGCCCAGCAGGCGGGTGTCGTATTCATCCGCGATGCGGGCGCCGCCGCCCTCACCGAACAGGTGCTCCTCGTGGCCACAGTTGCTGCAGATGTGGACACTCATGTTCTCCACCACCCCCAGCACGGGGATGTCCACCTTGCGGAACATCTCGATGCCCTTCTTGCCGTCCAGCAGGGCAATGTCCTGCGGTGTGGTCACCACCACCGCTCCGGTGACCGGCACTTTCTGGGCCAGGGTGAGCTGGATGTCGCCGGTACCCGGGGGCAT
>NZ_JAWVZL010000101.1:0-10259 GCF_033722195.1 Marinobacter sp. | reverse complement strand
CCTCACTGCGGCCGGTGCGTTGCTGCAGCAGGCCCACCAGGCGCTGGCTCTGGGCCAGCAGGAAGAGCTTGAAGTCCCGCGCCTCCTGTTCGCTGAGGCCGGTTTCCAGAGCCACGTGCAGCACCGCGGTCAGGCTGCATACCAGGGGGTGCGCCAGCAGGACATCCGCAAAGCCATGGGGGAACCGCGCCGGCGGCTGCCGGCACAGGGTATCCACCATGGCCGCAAAGTGCTCCCGGTAGACCGCTATGTAGAGCAGCTCCCTGCTGCGGAAATAACGGTAGAGCGCGGCCTTGGTGAGCCCGCTGGCAGCGGCGACTTCCGCCAGTGTGACCTGCTCGAAGCGGCGGCTGACGAAAAGCTCCGCGGCAGCCGCCAGAATCTGGCGTTCGCGCTGGGCCTTGTCGGCGTCACTGCGGGCCCGCTGCCGGCCCCCGCACAGTTGATATCTCATGCCATCCTCATGCCTGTAGCCAGCCTGCCAGACGACGGGTCAGCCAGCGGGGCGACAGTTTGCCGGCCCACACCATCAGCCGGTTGCGCCAGCCGGAAATGACGATGGCGCGCTGGCGCCGGGCCAGGGCCTCGGCCACCACGGCTTCAGCTGACATGGTACCGGAATGGAACAGGCGGGTGTCGGTCATGTTGGCCCGGCTGGCGAACTCGGATTCGGTGGCACCGGGGCAGAGCGCGCTGACCCGGACGCCGGAACCCCGCAGCTCCTCGTGCAGGGCTTCGGAGAATGACAGCACGAAGGCCTTGGTGGCGTAGTAGATCGCCATGTTGGGGCCGGCCTGGAAGGCGGCGGTGGAGGCAACATTGATGATGAAGCCCTCACCCTGCTGCCGTAGCTGAGGCAGCAGGCGCCAGGTCAGGTCCACCAGGCTGGTGACGTTGACCTGGATCATCGCCAGCTGGCGCTCCAGGTCCATCTTCTCGAAACTGCCGCGATCGCCGAAGCCGGCGTTATTGATCAGGCCGGACAGCGCCCAGCCATGGGCAGTCAGCTCGTCGGCCAGGGTGGCCGCCGCGTCCGGTCGGGCCAGATCCGCTGTCAGGACCCTGGCGTCAATGCCATGCTGACGCCCGAGTTCTTCGGCGAGTTCCGTCAGGCGGTCCTTGCGGCGGGCCACCAGGATCAGGTCCTGGCCCTGCGCCGCCAGGGTGCGGGCGAAGGTTTCGCCGATGCCGGCACTGGCGCCGGTGATGATGACGTGGGCCATAGGCCTGTCCTCCCGATGTAAGTGAACATGAGTCACTTAAGTTACACCGGGAGAGCGGAAAGGTAAATAACCTTTGGTTATTTATTTCAGGCGGCGCTGTGCCAGGCCGGCAGCCCCCGGGAAACAAGCTGGTGCTCAATGGCGTGCAGAAGTTGCTCCCGATCCACCCGGTAGGCCCGGTTGCCGGCGTGGCGCCACTGCCGGGGCAGCCAGTGAGGCTGGGAGGCCACCGCTAGGAAGGCCAGGCTGGGCACGAAGCGATAGGTTGTGCCGCCCCGGCTCCAGGTCACCACCGGTGCCAGGTGGGTATGGCCGGCCGGGTCACGCTGGCGTTGGTGGTCGAACTCGAGCTGCCAGCCAATGTGCAGATCCTCGACGTGGCAGGCGGCTTCCAGCCGGCGTTCCTCGGTGAGGCCGATCAGACGTTTCGAATGCATTTCCATAACTGACTCCGTGATTCAGACAAGTGAACGAAACCCTTTGGCCGGTTCTTGTCGCGGGTCATCCTGACCACGCCTTGTTATGTGTACAAATGTACACACGGAGTTGTGAAAATGGCATCCGGTGGTCTCGCTTTGGCCCGCTATGACATCACCAGCCTGGCGGGTAACGCAGAACCCGGCTCGCCGGCGGCCCGGAGCGAACTGATTGACGGAGGAGGAAGGGGAGAGCCCCGGCCATCAGGGCTGTGTCGCCTGGCCCTGGCCGGGGTAGATCGAAAGCTCGGGGTGGGCCTCAGGCCAGTTTGGGAATCCGGCGAATGCCCTTGCGGATGCCCTGGTCGAGGGCTTTCTGGATCAGCTTGCCGGTGAAGGGCACCAGGTCCTCGAAGGTGATGGTGTAATGCACCCGGGTGCCGCCGTTGGCAGCGTCATTGAAGCGGATACGGCCCAGGTGATTGCGGATCGGGCTCATGCTGGTGACGGTGTACTCAATCACCGAGTCCGGCTCGAACCGGATGATGGTCTCCTCCAGGCCGATGGGGCCGATGCCCAGACGCCTTACCGAGCCCAGGCCGTTGGGGTCAGCCTGCTCGCTGTCCTTGATGCGTTTGACCGGTGCTCCAAGCAGCTTGCCGAAGCGGCTGTGATCGGCAAAAAGGGCGAAGACCCGGTTGCGGGGCACGTCAAAGGTTTCATCGATATCAATGGTGTAGGACGCCATAACTGCCTTCCGTAAGGTTGAATCGGTATACAGACTAACGGGTTCGCCCGGGCAACAAAAGCCGTTGGCCCGCATGCCCGGGGATTTGGCCTGACCATCTCAGTGGCGGCGGCTGTCCCGGTAGTCCCGCGGCGACTGACCCATCACTTTCTTGAACAGCCGCGAGAAGTAGTAATTGTCCTCGTAGCCCAGGCGGTGACTGATCTCGGTCAGGCTCAGGCTGGTGGTATCCAGCCACTGGCAGGCCTGCTCCACTTTCAGGTGGAGGAAATGCTGGATCGGTGACTCGCCGGTGAGATGACGGTAGCGGGTGGCGAAGTGGGCGCTGGACAGCCCGCCCAGCTCCGCCAGCTGGTCCAGGCTGATGCGTTCATTGAGCCTTTCCCGCATGAAGCCGTGGATCAGGTCCAGGTCCAGCTGGCGATGGTCGTCGGTATCGTCCGCCAGCATGGGCACGGCGGTCAGCAGCTGGCGCAGACGATTGCTGGCGTTGACCAGGCCACTGGTGCGAAAGCCGGTCTGGCGCACCGACAGCAGGCCGTTGAAGTCCACCAGCAGCCGCGGCTGCAGGCCCAGGGAGCGCACCCGCACCCGATCACTGAAGCCCATGTGGTGCTGGAAGTCGCGGGTCTTGGGGCCGGTGTAATGCACCCAGTGAATGCTCCAGGGTGCTTCCGGGTCAGCGGTGTAGCGGTGCTCGGCACCGGCCGGCAGCAGCACCAGGTCCCCGGCGGACACCGTAAAGGGCTCGCCCTCAACGCTGAAATAGGCCCGGCCGTCGGTGCAGTAAATCAAAAGATCGTCCCGGTGCTGGCGGCGATGCATGTGGTGGCCAACGGCCTTGCGGTAATGGCCAAAGGCCAGCGGGTAGAGATCCGATGCCAGCGGGTGGGCCGCCAGCAGTGCCAGGATCGGGTCCGGGACCACATAGCGGACACTGTCAGGGGGTAGGGGCCATTGCGAGGTCTGGGGCATGACGGTGATCTTTTTGCTGTCCTGTGATCACAAGATAGTCCATCAATGCCGGCGGTCCGTCAATGTCGCCGGGGCCCCTGACTCTGGTTATAAAATGACCTAGGATGAAATGGCAGACGTCATTCACAAGCACGACGATCAGGAGGACGCATGATTCCCGATACCATGAAAGCGGTTCAGCTGACCGGCCATGGCGGGCTCGACAAGCTGGTCTATCGTGAGGACGTACCGGTACCCGAGCCGGCCACGGGCGAAGTGCTGATCCAGGTCAGCGCCTGTGGCATGAACAACACCGATGTCTGGGTCCGCGAAGGGGCCTACGGCAGCGACACCGATCCGACCGCCGTGTCCACCTGGCGTCGCGGCCGCTCCACCCTCGAGTTCCCCCGCATCCAGGGCACCGACATCGTCGGCAAGATTGTGGCGGTGGGGGACGAGGTGCCCAAATCCCGCATCGGTAAGCGGGTGATCGTGGATTTCAGCATTTACAACCGGCCCGAAGGCGACGACAGCCTGGCAGACATCGACTACATCGGCCACGGCCGGGACGGCGGCTATGCCGAGTACACCGTGGTGCCTTCGGCTAACGCCTACACCGTGGACACCGACATGACCGATGCCGAGCTGGCCACGTTTTCCTGCGCCTACCTGACTGGCGAGCACATGCTGGACCGGGCCCGGCTTGCCTCTGGCGAGCGGGTGCTGGTGACCGGTGCCTCCGGCGGCGTGGGCTCGGCGATCCTGCAGCTGGCCCGGGCCCGCGGCGCCATACCCTACGCCGTCACCAGCCCGGAAAAGGCCGAAGCGCTCAAGGACATCGGCGCCGAAGCCACCATTGCCCGTGGCGAGGGCGACCTGGTGAAGAAGGTGGAGGAGGCCACCGGCGGCCAGGCCATCGATGTGGTGGCGGACCTGGTGGCCGGGCCGATGTTCAACGACCTGCTGCGCATCCTCAAGATCGAGGGCCGCTACACCACTGCCGGCGCCATCGGCGGCCCGGTGGTGGAGCTGGACCTGCGCACCATGTACCTGAAGCAGCAGGAGCTGCACGGCTCCTCCCAGGGTACCCGGACCGCGTTCCGGCGCCTGCTGCGGTATATCGAGGAGGGCAAGATCCGCTCGTTGCTGGACCGCACCTACAAACTGTCGGATTTCCATGAGGCCCAGACCGCTTTCATGTCGAAATCCTTCATCGGCAAGCTGGTGGTGGTGCCGGACAGCCAGTGGGATGAAGTAGGAGCTCCCCATGCCAAAAGCGAATGACTTCGTCGAACGTCGCCAGCCCGGTCATGATCGCCGCCAGCGCGCGGTGGTCACCGCTGAAACGCCGCCGGGGCATCGCCTGCGCTCCATCGAGCTGGTGGACATGCAGTCCGGGGGCGATGTCAGCCGTATTGTCACCAAGGGTGTCGGGCATCTGCCCGGCGGCAGCGTGCTGGAGCAGATGCGCTATATCCAGAAGCACGGCGACGGTCTGCGGCGCTGGCTGCTGAACGAGCCTTATGGCGATCCCTTCATGTCCATCGACCTGATCGTGCCGGCGGACAATCCCAAGGCTCAGGCCGGCTACATTATCATGGAGGCCATGGGCTACCCGCTTTACTCCGGTTCCAACACCATCTGCACGGCGGCCGCCATTCTGGAGAATGGCATCGTGCCAATGGAAGAAGGCGAGCAGCAGCTGGTGCTGGAATCGCCGGCCGGCCTTGCCTACGTCAGGGCCCGGAACCGCAACGGGCGGGTCCAGTCCATCACTACCCGCAGCGAGCCGGCCTTCGTGGCGGCCCGGGACATGGTAGCGGAAGTGCCCGGCTTCGGCAGTGTCGGCTTTGACCTGGTGTGGAGCGGCGCCTATTTTGCCCTGATCAACGCCGCCGATGTAGGTTTTGGCATCGTCAACGACGAGATGCGGGCGATGGCGGACTTCGGGCTGGCTTTCGTCAAGGCGGCGCGGCCGGCGGTGACCGAGGAACACCCGGAGCTGGGCCATGTCGGTCCGCTGCCCTTCGCCCACCTGATGGGCCCGGTGGAGCCGGTCGGAGATGAGGGCTTCCGCTCCCGCTCTGCCACCTACGTGCATCCGGGTGTGATCTGCCGCAGCCCCACCGGCACCGGCACCTCGGCCCGCCTGGCGCTGATGCACGAGCGCGGCGAAATCCGCGAGAGCCAGTGGCTGGAAACCATCTCTCCCCGCAACAGCTCGTTTGTCGGCACGGTGCTGGGGGAGGCCAGGGTGGGTAGCCATCGGGCGCTGAATACCGAGATCACCGGTCGTGCCTGGACCCTGGCCCGTTCCCAGGTCATGCTGGACCTGGACGACCCGCTGGTGGACGTGGAGGATCTGGAGGGCGTGCTCAACTCCCATGAGATTCCACCCCAGGTCTGACCGATAACGCCTCCGGCTCCGGCGACCGCCGCGCCTTGAAGCTGGCCGGCTCGATCGCCAGCTTTTTCAGCCTTGAGGCCAGGGTGGTGGGCTTCATGCCCAGCAGGCGGGCGGCGCCACGCTCACCAAAGATCCGGCCCCGGGTCCGCCGCAGGGCCCGGATCAGGTTGTCCCGTTCCAGTGCCCTGAGTTGCTGTTCGGTCAGCAGCTCCGGGTTGGCCATGCTTCCGGTGGTTGGCGCCGGCTCGGTCGGGACCGGCGCGTCCTGACCCGGCAGTTCGAAGTTGAGATGATCGTCCGCCACGATCACCTGCCGCTCGATGGCGTTCTCCAGTTCCCGCACGTTGCCCGGCCAGTGATAGCGCTGCAGGGCCTCCACGTCCCCCAGCCGCAGTGGAATCGGCGGGCGCTTGAATTTCTGGCAGGCACGGTTGAGAAACTCCTGGGCCAGCATGGGGATGTCCTCCACCCGCCGCCGCAGCGGCACCGATTCGATGGGGAAGACGTTGAGACGGAAGTACAGGTCCTCGCGGAACTGTTTGTGCTGCACTTCCGAGCGCAGGTCGCGGTTGGTGGCGGCGATGACCCGCACGTTCACCGCCCGGGTACGGTTTTCGCCGACCCGTTCGAACTGCTGGTCCTGCAGGACCCGCAGCAGCTTGCCCTGCAGCTCCAGGGGAATCTCCCCCACTTCGTCCAGGAACAGGGTGCCGCCGTCCGCAAGCTCGAAGCGGCCGATGCGGTCGTTGACGGCACCGGTGAACGCGCCCCTGATATGGCCAAAGAATTCGCTCTCGAACAGGTCCTTGGGAATGGCGGCGCAGTTGACACGGATCAGGGGTCGGTCGCGGCGGTCGCTGGCCTGGTGGATGGCCCGGGCGATCAGTTCCTTGCCGGTACCGGACTCGCCGGTGATCAGCACGTTGGCGTCGGTGGGGGCGACCAGACCGATGCGCCGGACAATACCGCGGATGGCGTCGCTGCGGCCGACAATCTCGTGGAAATGGTGTTCGGCGCTTAGTTCCTCCTGAAGGTAGGCGTTCTCCATCTCCAGCCGGTGCCGGAGGCTCTCCACTTCGGCCAGGGCCGCGCGCAGCTCGCTTTCGGCCTGCTGGCGGGCGGAAATGTCCCGGAACACCACCACCGCCCCCACCGGATGGCCGTTGTCCATGATCGGCGTACTGGTGTACTCCACCGGGAAGCCGCTGCCGTCCCGGCGCCAGAACCAGTCCTCACCGATACGCTTGATGTCGCCGTCCCGGAAGGCCGCATAGATGGGACACTCCTTGAGGGGAAACAGCGAGCCGTCGGCGTGGGAGTGGTGTACCACCCGGTGCATCACCCGCCCCATCAGCTCCTCCCCGTGCCAGCCCAGCATGCGTTCGGCGGCGGGATTGACGAAGGTGGTGCGGCCCTCGGCATCAACGCCGTAGATGCCTTCCCCCACCGCATGCAGGATCAGCTGGTTCTCGCGCTCCATATCCCGGAACAGCTCCTCCACCCGGCGCCATTCCAGCAGCCCGCCGCGATGGTAGTGGTTGGCGTCGTGGCGCTCCCGCAGCACCCGTAACCATTGCCGGTCCCGCAGCAACAGCAGCAGGGTCTGGGATTCGGCCTCACCGGCCCGGGCCGAGGAAATCTCCAGTTCGATGTTCCGGCCGTCCCGGTGCCGGAGGCTGAAGTCACGGCTCCAGCCCTGGCCACGGAACAGGGTTTCCTCGGTGAAGGCCACCAGTTGCGGGCGCTGGTCCCGGAACAGATGGGTACAGGGGGTCTGGCAGATGTCCGCCCGGGTTACCCCCAGCAGCCGCGCCATGGCGGCATTGCACTCGAGAATCTGGTCCAGGGCGGCGTCCACCAGCAAGGCGGGCTCGGGTAGGTGCTGGGTCCAGCCGGTCTGCAGGGTGGAGGTTGGTGGCGTCATATCGGGGCATCTCTGTGTAGGTCTCACCGGGACCTCTCAAGAGCCATGCCAAATAGGAAATTTCGTGATTTTTACTGCGAGGTTTCGTAATTCACGAGATTTCGTGGTCGGTTGCTTTTGCCCCGCTATCCCAGATAACTGATTTATCAAGGAAAAAATTCTCCCCAAAGCTGGCACGAACCCTGCGATACCCGGGTAGACGACGAAACAGGCCATGCCCGCCCTGCGGCGGCGGACCGGCCTTCAAGCACTGTTTCGGTGCGAGCGTGTTCATAAACAGGGAGAAAGCCTGATGACAACTAAGAGCCTGGGAAATCCGTTCGACGGCGACCAGTCGCTGATCCACGCCAAACACTGCGGCTGCCACGACTGCGTGGGCGCTGACGCGCCCGCGCCACGGACCGGCCCTTCCGTATCATCCCTCGAAACCGCACCTGAAGGCAGCGAGGCCATGCTGGACCGGGCCATCGAGAGCGCGGTGGTGCGGTCAGTGTTCGGGCATGACGATCATACCCGGCGCAGTTTCATGAAGCTGGTGGGCAGCGGCACCGCCGCCGCGATGATCGGCAGCTTCTTCCCGCTGGACAAGGCCAAGGCGGCGGTGAAGGAGTCCATGGGCAAGCTTGAGAAGACCAAGCTCAAGGTGGGCTTCGTGCCCATCACCTGCGCCACCCCTATCATCATGGCCCATCCCCTGGGTTTCTATGAAAAGTACGGCCTGGATGTGGAAGTGATCAAGACCGCCGGTTGGGCGGTGGCCCGGGACAAATCCCTGGCCCGGGAATACGACGCCTCCCACATGCTGACTCCGATGCCCCTGGCCATGTCCATGGGCGCCGGTTCCACCCCCGAGCCTTTCATCATGCCGGCGGTGGAGAACATCAACGGTCAGGCCATCGTCCTGCATGTGGACCACAAGGACAAACGGGATCCCAAGCAGTGGAAGGGCTTCAAGTTCGGGGTACCCTTCGAGTACTCCATGCACAACTTCCTGTTGCGCTACTACCTGGCGGAGAACGGCGTGGACCCGGACCAGGACGTGCAGATCCGTGTGGTTCCGCCACCGGAGATGGTGGCCAACCTGAGGGCCGGCAACCTGGACGGCTACCTGTCACCGGACCCCTTCAACCAGCGCGCGGTCTGGGAAAAGGTGGGCTTCATCCACATGCTCACCAAGGACATCTGGGAAGGCCATCCCTGCTGCGCCTTCGCCTGCAGCCAGCAGTTTGCCACCGAGAACCCCAACACCTACACGGCGCTGCTCAAGGCCATCGTCGACGCCACCAACTACAGCCAGAACCTCGACAACCGCAAGGAAATCTCCGCTGCCATTGCACCCAAGAACTACCTCAACCAGCCGGTTCCCGTCATCGAGCAGGTGCTGACCGGGCGCTACGCGGATGGTCTGGGCAGTGTCCAGAACGTGCCGGACCGGATCGACTTCGATCCCTTCCCCTGGCACTCCATGGGGGTCTGGATCCTGACCCAGATGAAGCGCTGGGGTTACATCGAGGGCGAGGTGGACTACAAGGGCATCGCCGAGCAGGTCTACCTGGCGTCCGATTGCCGCAAGATCATGGAGGAGCTGGGTTATCCGGCGCCGGACAGGACCTATGAGCAATACACCATCATGGGCAAGACCTTCGATTACAACGAGCCGGAGGCCTACATCAACAGCTTCCCGATCCGGAGGGCCTGACCATGGCGTCCATATCCGTCCGGGCCGCCACCCTGTCTCTGGTGTTCCTGATCCTGGCGCTGGGTATCTGGGAGATGGCGGCCCAGCCACCGGAGGCCGACAAAGCCCTCACCGAATACGAGATGCTGATGGGTGGCGCCGACCAGGAGGCGAGAGTGCCGCCGCCCTCGGAGGTGCTCACGCTGGCCTGGGCCGAACTCTCGGACCCCTTCTATGACAAGGGGCCCAACGACAAGGGCATCGGTATCCAGCTGGCCTATTCCATCTACCGGGTGATGAGCGGCTACCTGCTGGCGATGCTGGTGGCCCTGCCCATTGGTTTCCTGATCGGCATGTCACCGCTGATGTACAAGGCCCTCAATCCCTACATCCAGCTACTGCGGCCGGTGTCGCCGCTGGCCTGGATGCCCCTGGCGCTGTTCATCATCCAGGACTCGGAGCAGTCGGCGATCTTTGTGATCTTCGTGTGCTCGATCTGGCCGATGCTGCTCAACACCGCCTTTGGTGTCGCCAATGTCCGCCAGGACTGGGTCAACGTGGCCCGCACCCACGAATTGAGCCAGTTGCGCACCGCCCTGACGGTGATCCTGCCGGCGGCGGCGCCCACCATCCTTACCGGCATGCGGATCTCCATCGGCATCGCCTGGCTGGTGATCGTGGCCGCCGAGATGCTCGTGGGCGGCACCGGCATTGGCTACTACGTCTGGAACGAGTGGAACAACCTCGACCTGGCCAGTGTGATCTTCTCGATCCTGATGATCGGCGTGGTGGGCATGCTGCTGGACATGGCCCTGGGCCGGGCCCAGCGCATGGCCGAGTACCAGGAGTAGGGCGCACCGTGAACCTGTACACCCATTCGCAAAACCGGCCGGCACCGGCCGGAGGAGT
>NZ_JAWVZL010000100.1:0-10294 GCF_033722195.1 Marinobacter sp. | reverse complement strand
CCCACCATGGCAAAACCCCAGAAGTTGCCCGGCTGCTGCCAGGCATTGCGCAAACCCAGTCCTTCCAGACCCGCCTGCAGTATGCCGTTGGGGGCGTTGATGCGCACATGACGGTCGTCCATGAAATTCACCAGCGCCACCGGCGTGCCGGCAAGACCGGCCGCCTGCAAGCGCTGACGCTGCTGGGTCATTACCTGATCCTGTTCCGCCAGCACCGCCTGCGCCCGCTCCTGCCGGCCCAGGATTTCGGCCAGGGTGAGCAGCATGGTCCGGGCCCGCTGGTAGGGCTCGGCGCCCTTGTCGTAAACGCTGATCACGTAGGTGGGCGCGATGCCCCGCAGCAGCTCCCAGGCCGGTGCCAGCTGGCCGCTGGTCACGATCAGATCGGGTTTGAGTTCGGCAATGGCTTCCAGGCTGGGGGCACTGCGACTGCCCACGTTCTGCGGACCTTCCGGCAGTGGCGGTTCCTGCACCCAGACCGGATAGCCCGCAAGGTCCGCCACCCCCACCGGTACCACACCCAGCAGCAACAGGGCCTCCGTGGCTGCCCAGTTCAGTGCCACGATCCTGGTAGGGGTCTTGGAAAGCTCCAGCTGGCCACGCTCGTGGCTCCAGACCCCGGCCGCCTGCACCGGAAGCGCGAGCAGCAACAGCAGTAACAGCGCCAGCCGGCGCACGTCAGTGCACATAGGAAACCCACTGGCCCGGCGCCCGCTCCAGGACCCCCATTGGCACCCGGTAGATGGACTCCAGGGTCTCGCTGTTCATGATCCTGTCCGGGGTGCCGTCGGCCACCAGCTCGCCACCCCGGGGGCCGCGGCGCAGCGCCACCAGGCGATCACAGAAACGGGCCGCCAGGTCGACATCGTGCAATACCAGGATCACGGTCAGTTCACGCTCCTGGGCCAGGCGGTGGATCAGCCGCAGGGTTTCCACCTGATGCTTCACATCCAGTGCCGAAATCGGTTCGTCCAGCAGCAGGCATTGGGTCTGCTGGGCCAGCAGCATGGCGATCCAGGCGCGCTGGCGCTCGCCGCCGGAGAGGGTGTCCACCGAGCGGTGCTGGAACTCGGTCAGGTCGGTGGCGGCGATGGCCTGGTCCACCAGCACATGATCCTCGCGAGTGTAGCGCCCGAACGGCCCACGCCAGGGGTAGCGCCCCAGCGCCGTCAGCTCCCGCACCGTCAGGCCGTCGGTGGCCGGTGGATGCTGGGGCAGATAACCAACAATGCGGGCGAAGGCGCGGGCGCCAATGTGCTGGAAATCCTGGCTCTGCAGGCTAACCTGACCAGTGGAGGGCTGGATCTGCCGGGCCAGCACCTTGAGCAGGGTGGACTTGCCGGAGCCGTTGTGGCCCAGCAGTGCAGTGACCTCGCCCTCGGCAAAGCCCAGGCTGACGTCGTTGAGGATCGGGGTGGTGCCGGCCTGGACTCCCAGCTGGCGGACTTCTAGGAAGGTGGACATGCAGGCTCCGGGAATTGGGCGACGGGCTTGACAGGAATCGCCGGGCGTCACCATGACGCCCGGCTGCCAGGGCTGCAAGAGTAGTCTAAATGCGAATCAGTATCAATCGGTCGCCGCTTCGGCGGCCTGCCAGTTGCCGGCCTGACCAGTCTGCACCCGCCACTGCGCGGCGTAGGCGCCGTCCCGCTCAATCAACTCCCGGTGGCTGCCGGATTCCACCACCACTCCCTCGGACACCACCGCAATGGTGTCCGCATCCACGATCGTGGACAGCCGGTGGGCGATCATGATCACTGTACGGTCGTGGCCGATCCGTTGCAGCGAGCGCTGGATAGCCGCCTCGGTCTCGTTGTCGACAGCGCTGGTGGCCTCGTCCAGCACCAGGATGGGCGGGTCCTTGAGCAGCGCACGGGCCAGCGACAGGCGCTGGCGCTGACCGCCGGACAGACGCACACCCCGCTCCCCGACCTGGGTATCCAGCCCTTGGGGCAGGGCCTGGATGAAGCCCCAGGCCTCGGCGGTGCGGGCGGCCTCGATGATGGCCTCGTCGCTGGCGCCAGGCCTGCCGTAGGCCAGGTTGTCCCGGATGCTGCCCTCGAACAGGTAGACATCCTGGCTCACCAGGCCGATGGCTTCCCGCAGGGATTTCAGGCTCACCGAGCGGATGTCCTGGCCGTCGATACGGATCTCACCCGCGGTGGCATCGTAGAACCGCAGCAGCAGCTTGATCAGGGTGGACTTGCCGGAACCGGTGGCGCCCACCAGCGCCAGGGTGTTGCCGGCCGGCACCGTCAGCGAGATGGCCTCGATACCGGCGCCACTGGACGGATAGCGGAAGCCCACCTTGTCGAACACCACCTCACCCTTCACCGGCTGCGCCAGCGGGGTGTCGGCCTGGTTGCGGACGTGAACCGGCTCGGCCAGCAGATCCAGGATGCGGCGTGTACTGGCCATGGCGCGCTCGAACAGGTCGATCACTTCCGCCAGCCCGGTCAGCGGCCACAGCAGACGCTGGGTCAGGAACACCAGCACGCCGTAGGCTCCGACATTGAGCTCGCCCTGGATCGCCATCATGCCGCCCACGGTGAAGGTGGCCAGGAAACCCGCCAGGATCGCCATGCGGATGACCGGAATGAATGCGGAACTGATACGGATGGCCTTGCGGTTGGCCTCCACATAGGCCTCGCTGCTGGCCTTGAGGCGCTCGGCCTCACGCTGCTCGGCGGTAAAGCTCTTGATGGTGGCAATACCGCCCAGGTTGTTGGCCAGGCGGGTGGAAAGATCGCCCACTTTTTCCCGCACATCGGCGTAGAGGGGTCCGGCCTTGCGCTGGAAGTAGAAAGCGCCCCAGATGATCAGCGGTATCGGGGTGAACGCCAGCAGGGCAATCAGTGGGGAGAGCACGAAGAAGACCGCACCCACCGCCACCACGGTGACCAACACCTGGATCATGGCGTTGGCGCCGCCGTCCAGGAATCGCTCCAGCTGGTTGACGTCATCGTTCATGGTGGCCACCAGCTGGCCGGAGCTGCGGGCCTCGAAGAAGCTCATGTCCAGCTTCTGGGCGTGCTCGTAGGCGTCCTGGCGCAGGTCCGACTGCAGGCGCTGGGCCAGGTTGCGCCAGAGGATCTGGAACAGGTACTCGAACAGGGATTCGCCCGCCCAGATAAAGAAGGTGAGGCCGCCAAGGATCAGGATCTGCTCGCGGGCAGACTCGAAGCCCAGCGAGGCCACAAAGCTCTCCTCCTGGTTGACCACCACATCGATGGCGATACCGATGAGGATTTCCGGGGCAATATCAAACAGCTTGTTGATGATCGAGCAGGCACTGGCGGCAATGATCTGGCGGCGATAGCCCCGGGCGTAGCGAAGCAGCCGGCCGAGGGCCGCGAAGCTGCTGGTGGTCTTGGCAAGGGTCTGGGTCATAACCGGCGTCACCTGGGCTGCAAAAGCCGCAAGGGTAGCCGATTTGGGCCAGGACTTAAACGTGAACCATTATCACATGGACCCGGACGAGGACGGCTTCCCGGCATCCTTGCGCAACACCACCACGGATTCGGCCACCAGCTCCCGCCTTGGCAGGGTGTTCTCATCCATTCGGCCACTGGCGGACACCTTGTCCCCTACCGCGATCTGCGGATTGCCCTCGTCATCGAGGGGATTGTACGGCATGGCAGTGGTGTCGACGGTCATGCGGCGCTGGTTCGAATCGATGACAAAGTGGCTGTCACCCACCCGGGTTACCACACCCACCACGACCATGTCCCCCAGTGTGACGCGGGGATCGGGCGTGGTGTCCACCAGTCTGGAGCGGCCTTCGTCATCGCGGCTGCCGGCGTGGAAGTAGGTGCCGAGGTTCTCGACATAGACACTGGCCGCCTCAATCGAGGCCACCTCATAGGTGTCGTGATCCACCGCCCCGTAGACCGTGACCTTGTCGCCGGGCAGCAGTTCGTAGTCCTCGGCATACCAGTCCCAGTCATCCATCTCCACGGTGATCAGGCCGGAGCCGTAGTCGAGCCTGAAACCATCAGGGTCCGCCGTGGTCACGGTGCCGCTGATGACGACCCAGGAGCCGTCCAGGCGCTCCTGCGGGTTCCGCTCCTGCTGCCGGTCCTGTGCCGTAGCCGGTAATGCCAGGGCCAGCAGAGCCAGGGTGGCCAGCAGACTGACAAGATGTCGCAAGGTCATCATGGTGTTCTCCCTCAGCAGGGGGTTACCCGCGCGCAATATGCCATCGGGCTTCCCGGAGTGGGCACTATGGCCGGTTTACCCGACTTGTGTGGCGCAGGGGTTTTTTTCAAGGCTGAGAGGCGGGACACTGGGGGCACTTTATTCAACAGGACGTGGGGGTACCATGACCCTACCGGAAACCTACCGCACGGCCACGGATCTTGCGCAGTATTTCCGGGGCCACTGCAAGCCGCGGCGCGACTGGCGGGTGGGGCTTGAAGTGGAATACTTCCCGGTGCACGAACGCAGCCTGCGACCCGTGCCCATCGACGGCGCGTCGGGGCTGGACGGCCTGTTCCTGGACCTGCAGGCCTGCGGCTGGGATTACGACCGGGAGCGGCTGTCACTGCGCACCCCCCGCGGCAGCGCCATCACCCTGGAACCGGGCGGCCAGCTGGAGATCGCCACCGCCCCCTCGGCCCGCGTCGGCGACATGCTCCAGGCCCAGCGCTCGGACCTGCGGGAGCTGGCGGACCGCGCCGCCCGCCACGGCGTCCTGCTGCTGGCCACCGGCTTCCACCCCACCGCCAGCCTGGGGGCCATGCCCCGAAAGCCCAGCGAGCGTTTTCGCATCATGCGCAACTACATGCCAAAGGTGGGCAGCCGGGGCCTGGACATGATGCACCGCTGCTGCGCGGTGCAGATCAACCTGGATTACGCCAGCGAGACCGACATGATGGCCAAGCTGCGGACCGCCATGGCGGTGCAACCCCTGGTGCAGGCGCTGCTGGCCAATGCCCCGTTCCGGGACGGCGGCCTGGCCGGCGCGGTGTCGGAACGGGGCCGGGTCTGGCGCCAGACCGACCGGGACCGCTGCGGCCTGCTGCCTTTCGTGTTCAGCGACAAGGCCCCCCTGGCGGACTATGTCGACTGGATCCGTCAGGTGCCGCTATATTCCATCCAGGCCGACGGCCAGTACCACGACGTCGCAGGCGCGGATTTCAACCGCTACCTGGCGGGCGAGCTGCCGGGGTTCGAGGGCTGGCGGCCGGACCTGACCAACTGGGAGGACCACCTCAACTCGCTGATGCCGGACGTGCGCCTGAAACGGGTGCTGGAGATTCGGGGCGTGGACACCCTGGCGCAGGAGGACCTGGAGGCCTACTGCGCACTCTGGGTCGCGCTGCTCTACGACGATACCGCGCGGCAGCAGGCCTGGGAGCTGGTGGCGGACTGGCGCTGGGCCGAGCGGCTGGACCTGGCCGACCGGGTACCGGTGACCGGCCTGGCCACGGAAATCCGGGGCCGGCCGCTGAGCCATTGGGTGGGCCAACTGCAGGCCATCGGCCGGGCCGGTGCCGAGCGGCTGAAGGAGGAGGACTGGCTGAACGGCTGCAGCACCGGCATCCTGGGCTGGCTCGACCGGCGCCTGGACAACGCCGAAAGCCCCGCCGGCCGCCTGATTGCCCTGCAACACCAGAACCCGGAACCAGGAGCCTTCGCCGACCTGGTCAGACACCATCTGAGCGCCGGCTGAGGCCGGCCTCAAGCCTGGCGCGGGCGCTCACCCTCGATCAGTGGCCGCATGGCCTGCAGTTTACCGGCGATGAACTCCATCACCGTGCGCACCCGGGCGCCTTGCCGCAGGTTGCGATGGGTCAGCAGCCACAATCCCACCCCCTCGCCGGCCAGAGGCTCCGACATCCGCTCCAGTTCCGGATCGCTGTCGCCCATATAGCAGGGGATGATGCCCACGCCGCTGCCGCCGCGGATCAGGGTGTACATGCCGTGGAGGCTGTTGCAGCGAATCACCGGCTGGGATTCTTTCAGGTGGTTGCGGTACCAGCGGCCGGTGGCCAGGTGCTCAAAGCTGTCGTCGGGCATGACCCAGGCCTGGGCTTCCGGGTGCTCCGGGTCGAAGTCGGGGTTGCAGTCCATATAGCGGGTGGCGCAGTAGATGGCCGATTCGATGGTGCCCACGCGCTGGCCGATCAGACTCTCCGGTGGCGCGTTGGTGGGCCGCAGGGCGATGTCGGTGTCGCGCCGGCTGAGGCTGGGCACCTCGTTGCCGGTACTCAGTTCCAGCTGGGTGCCCGGATAGGCATTGATGAGCTCGCTCATGATGGGGTCGATCAGGCAGTTCAGCAGGGTATCGGTGGTGGCCAGGCGGATCCGGCCCACCGCCCCGGCATCGGTGCCGGTCAACTTGCGCTCCAGGTTTTCCATATCCCGGCTCAGGCGCTCGGCCTCCTTGAAGGCGATTTCGCCGGCCAGCGTCAGCAGCAGTCCCTCCCGGCTGCGCTCGAACAGCTGCACACCCAGCTGCTCCTCCATCTGGTCAAGCCGGCGCAGCACCGTGGTCTGGTGCACACCAAGGATTTCACCGGCCTTGCTGAGGGTGCCGCCGGTGGCCAGGGCATGAACATAACGTAGGTAATCCCAATCCATTGTCACTGCAGATTTGCAACCATATATGAGTTTCAACGTATTTATACTGCAAAAATAAACTTTTAAACTGCTGCCTATCAAGTCACCCGGAGCGTGGAGGAAAAAACCATGACCGTACAGCAGCAGAACATAGTAACCCCTCTTCCCTCCAGCATCCTGCACAATGGCCGCCAGGCCCGGGCAGAGCACACGCGGGTGGCCGCCAGACATGCAAGCGCGGCCGTAAGGCGCCAACTGAACGCCCTGGCCCGGCAGCTGCGCGGCAAGCGCGACTGGCCCAACCCGCCTATGCCGGAGGCCTGATTCCCAAGGCATAACGCCACCGGGAATCCAACGTAGCGGAATACGCCGCCCGAAAAGGGACCTGCCTGCAGGTCCCTTTTCTGCTTTCTGTGGACTCCCTCCATCCTTTGCCCCTCGCAAATCCCCCGATCACCCCTGATTCGCGGCGCTCTTCGGCCGGCACGGGTTGAAAAAACCACCGACAACGCTACCTCACCTGTAGACCGATGTGATTCATCATCCAACAGGGAGGGCCATCATGAGCATGCACACCACCCGCTACGAGATCCACATCGAGGACCGTCTGGTCCGTGACATCCGGGAGCACCGGGGCTGGTTTACCGGGCTGGGGCTACTCTTTCTGGTGCTGGGTGTGGCGGCCATCGCCTTTCCCTGGGTTGCCGCCCTGTCGCTGGAGCTGGCCATCGGGGCCTTGCTGCTGATTGGCGGCATCGCGCAGATGGTGCAAACCCTTCGGGGGCCGCGCTGGAGCGGCTACGGCATGAGCCTGACTCTGGCGGGAGTGGCGCTGATAGCGGGATTGCTGATGCTGGTTTTCCCGGTGGCCGGGGTGTTCACACTGGCTACCGTGGTGATGCTTTTCCTGCTGATCGGCGGTACCCTGAAGACCGCTTTCGCGCTGCTGGTCCGCCCCGCCGTCGGCTGGGGCTGGATCCTGACCTCCGGGCTTCTGTCCCTGGCGCTGGGCCTGCTGATACTTGCCCAGTTCACCGCAACGGTGCCCTGGGTCCTGGGCCTGCTGCTGGGGGTGGATTTCATCTTCACCGGCATCTGGATGCTGATGCTGGCCAGCCATGCCGGGCGCCTGGGCTAGGCTGGTCATCGGCTCCGGCTATGCTGGTCATTAACGCGACAAAACGGTATCCCGCTGGCCGCTTTCCGGACCCTGGGCTAGGGTTTAAAGGCTAACCCAGCGCGATGTGATGAGATGTTCAGGCAGTACGCTTCCGGACCGCCATTCAAATCACCGAACGATCAGGGATGGCGGCCGGATAAAGCGCGACACAGACGCATCGCTCCATGACACATTATGGAGAGATCCGATGGCAGACAATTCCAGAAAGCCCACCACCACAGACGCCGGCATTCCCGTCACCAGCGACGAGCATTCCCTTACCATAGGCCCGGACGGTCCCATTGCTCTGCACGATCATTACCTGATCGAGCAGATGGCCAATTTCAACCGCGAACGCATACCCGAGCGCCAGCCCCACGCCAAAGGGGGCGGCGCTTTCGGCCATTTCGAGGTCACCGAGGACGTCAGCCAATACACCAAGGCCGCGGTCTTCCAGCCCGGTACCAAGACCGACGTGCTGCTGCGTTTTTCCTCGGTCGCCGGTGAGCGGGGCAGCCCGGACACCTGGCGCGACCCCCGGGGCTTTGCCGTAAAGTTCTACACCACGGAAGGCAACTTCGACATGGTGGGCAACAACACGCCGATTTTCTTCGTCCGTGACCCGATGAAGTTCCAGCACTTCATCCGCTCCCAGAAACGCCGCGCCGACGTCAACCTGCGGGACCACGACATGCAGTGGGACTTCTGGTCGCTGTCACCGGAAACCGCCCACCAGGTCACCTGGCTGATGGGGGACCGGGGCATTCCGAGGACCTGGCGTCATATGAACGGCTACTCCAGCCATACCTACATGTGGGTGAACGCCGACGGTGAGCGCTTCTGGGTCAAGTACCACTTCAAGACCGACCAGGGCATCGAGTGCCTGACCCAGGAGGAAGCCGACCAGCTCGCCGGCAAGGACTCCGACTTCCATACCCGTGACCTTTATGAAGCCATCAAGGCCGGCGACTACCCCAGCTGGACCCTGTACATGCAGATCATGCCCTTCGACGAAGCGGACGATTACCGCTTCAACCCCTTCGACCTCACCAAGGTCTGGCCCCACGGTGACTACCCCCTGGTGAAGGTGGGCAAGCTGACCCTGAACCGCAACCCCACCGACTACCACACCGAGATCGAGCAGGCCGCCTTCGAGCCCAACAACATGGTGCCCGGCACCGGTGTCAGCCCCGACAAGATGCTGCTGGCGCGGGTATTCTCCTACGCCGACGCCCACCGGGCCCGGCTCGGGGTCAATTACAAGCAGATCCCGGTCAACTCCCCCAAGGCACCGGTCCACGCCTACAGCAAGGAGGGCGCCATGCGGATGCAGAACGTCACCGATCCGGTCTATGCCCCCAACTCCAAGGGCGGCCCGGCGGCCGACCCTGAGCGCTACCCCAAGGACGAAACCTGGTCCGCCAGCGGCAAGATGGTCCACAAGGCCTACACCCTTCACAAAGACGACGATGACTTCGGCCAGGCCAACACGCTGGTCAACAAGGTGATGGACGACGCCGCCCGCGAGCGCCTGGTGTCCAATGTGGTGGGCCACCTCAAGGACGGGGTCACCGAACCGGTGCTCGAGCGGGCTTTCGAGTACTGGCGCAACATCGACGAGGACATCGGCAAGCGCATCGAAAAGGGCGTTCGGGGCTAAACCTCAAAGCCGGGGCTCCTGCCCCGGCAGCCTTGAATTCAGGCCGGACCGGTCGCACAGAACCTGTAGCTTGATACATAAATTTGCATCGGCGACGGAGAGACAATGTCCCTGGATCAGATACAGGCAGCCATCGACACCTGGACCGGCCTTGGCATCTGGCTGGCCCTGGTGGCCGTAAGCCTGGCATGGACCCTCTATGACCTGCGCACCCGCAACAGCCACATCGCGTCCATCATGCAGCTGGTGTGGATTCTGACAGTACTCTACTCCGGCCCCATCGGTGTCCTGATCTATCGCTACTCCGGCCGCCGGCAGATCGCCACCGACAACCTCTCCCGCAAGGGCTTCCGCTCGGTGGCCCACTGCTACTCGGGCTGCGGTATCGGCGAAATCCTCGGCGTCATCATTACCGTGGGTATCTTTGCCATGAGTACCGCCTGGGCCGCCGGCATCACCTTCGCCCTGGCCTACATCTTCGGCTTTGCCCTCAACCTCGGCCCCATGATGCAGGCCGGCACACCCTTCCTTGAGGCGTTCAAGGGTGCGTTCTTTGCCGAGACCATCAGCATCACGGTGATGGAATCCGTGGCCATTAACGTGGACCTTTACCTCGGTGGCGATGCCACCATGGGCGACGCCCTGTTCTGGTCGTCGCTGTATATTTCGTTGTCGCTGGGGCTGTTCGCCGCCTGGCCCGCCAACCTGCTGCTGATTCATTTCGGGCTTAAGGGCGGCATGGCGGACCCCCGGGACACAGAGGCGGCCGCCAGCGGCCACTGCCACTGAGCGGGCCATCAAGATTAAACTTAATGAGAGTGATTTGTATTAAGTAGACGGACCCGCTAGCATGCGCCTTAAACGATGAACGATTGTTCATGCCAGTTTCGACATTCACTGACATCCGTTTG
>NZ_JAWVZL010000099.1:0-10469 GCF_033722195.1 Marinobacter sp. | reverse complement strand
GGCTCGACAGATGATGGCTCAACAGACTCGCCACTGACAGCGGCATCGGTCTCGGCCGACTCGGCCCGGGTCTCGGCAATCACGGTTTCCGGCTCGGGCGGGGCAACCAGCTCGGGCTCGGCTTCTGCCGTCGTGGATTCGAAGTCGCCGGGTTTGGTCACGACAGGTTCCGCCGGCGACCGGGTCGCCGGTGCAGGCTCCCGAGCCACCACGCCTTCGGCCACCGGTTGTGACGTTACCGGATCCGGCCGGGTCTGGCTCCACCAGAGCCAAACCACGACAGCGAGTACCACAACCAGCAGCACCAGCCAGAGCTGGGGCCGGCGACCGGCGGCCGGAGTGCTGGTAGGCGCCGATACGCCGGTATAGGCCGTGGGCGCCGGACGCTCACGGCGCTGTTCGGCGCTGCGCAGGGCATCGTTGAGCAGACTCATAGCCAGCGCCCCAGCAGGCCCAGTGGCCGGGCGCTTTCGGTGTCGCGAACCGCCTGCAGCACATGCCAGCGCCCCACTTTCTGGTCACCCCGGCCCCAGGCCGCCAGCAGCGACTTGTGGGCCAGTATATTCAGCAGCCGTGGAATACCGCCGGAGGCGCGGGTAATGACCTTCAGGGCGGCAGGAGCGAAGAGCTCGTCGCCGTTATAGCCGGCCTGGGCCAGGCGGTGACGCAGGTACTGGGCCACCGACGCCCGGTCCAGCGGCGCCAGGCGATACTGGAAGGTAATTCGCTGCTTGAGCTGCCGCAGGCTGGCCTGGTTCAGCAGGGTGTCCAGTTCCGGCTGGCCGAACAGCACCACCTGCAGCAGCCGGGTGCTCTCGGTTTCCAGGTTGGTGAGCAGCCGCAGGGCCTCGATAGTGGCCTCGGGCATGGCCTGGGCCTCGTCGATCACCAGCACCACCTGTTGGCCCTCGCCCACCAGCTGGACCAGCCGCTGGGTCAGGGCCTTGAGCACGCGATGGGTATTGTCGGCGTCGCTGACGGTCACGCCCAGCTCATCCACCACGGCCTCATAGAGGTTCTCCGGCGTCAGGCTGGGGTTGGGAATGTAGGCGGTGGTGGCCTGGCCTTCCAGGGCGTTCAGCAACAGGCGGCACAGCAGCGTCTTGCCGGTGCCCACCTCGCCGGTAATCTTGATGAAACCCTCCCGCTCACGCAGGGCCACCAGCAACAGCTCCAGGGCGTCGCTGTGACTCTTGGCTTTGAGGAAGTAGCGCGTGTTCGGTGTCAGCGCGAAGGGTACTTCCTGCAGTCCGAAGTGGCTCTCGTACATCATCAACCCTGTCTAGCGGGCCGGACCAGCCGGCTCAGGTTTCGGGGTTTCCGGCGACTCCAGCAGCTCCCGCAGGGTCTGCATCCGGGCCCGGCTGTCAGCGACGTCCTGCTGGTAATTCTGCAGGCCAGCCACCACCGGCCGCAGCAGGATGACCAGCTCGCTCTTCTCGCTGTCGAACCGGCGCTGGCGGAACAGCTCCCCGAGCACCGGTATCTCGGCGAAGAAAGGCACCGCGGCATTGCGGTCCTCGCTGTTGTTCTGGATCAGGCCGCCGATCACCACGATCTGGCCGCTTTCGGCGCGGATCACGCTGTCGGTCTCCCGGACCGTGCTCAGCGCCAGGGGCAGGGTCACGTCCCGGTCACCCACGGTAATGACCTTCTCCTGATCGTTCACCTCACTCACCGAAGGGTGCACGTGCAGGGTGATGGTGCCGTCCTCGGCAATCTGGGGTGTGACGTCGAGGGAGATGCCGGAGAAGAAGGGCGTCAGCTCCACCGAGGTGTTGGTTCTTTCCGCCGCACCCAGGGCGCTCTCGTTGTCATTGAAGTCGATGTCAGTGACGAAGAACTCATCGGTGCCCACCTTGATGACCGCTTTCTGGTTGTTCACCGTGGAAATCCGCGGGCTGGACAGGATCTGCACGTTGCCCTGCTGGCCCAGCAGTTCGATCAGGCCGGTGAAATCCCCGGCCCGGACACTGGCGGAGAACACCCCACCGATATCACCGCTGGTGACCACCCGGCCGGCCAGGCTCTGGGCGGTGAAGTCCTCCGGCAGACCGTCGGAGTCGGTGATGCTGGAGGCGCTCTGGATGTCGGACCAGTTGATGCCCTGCTGGTAGCCCTCGGTCAGGGTGATCTCCAGGATCTTGGCTTCAAGGATGACCTGGCGCTGCATGATCAGCTGGGTCTGGGTCAGGTAACGCTCCACCTGGCGCAGGTTTTCGGCGGGGGCCTTCACCATCACCAGGCCGGCTTCCGGGTTGATGATCACCTGGCTGCCCGGCGCCTGGCTGACGATCATCTGTACGGACTGGTTCAGGGTGTTCCAGAAATTCGACTCGGTGGTGGTGGAGATGCGGGTGCCCACCAGGGCGTCCACGTCGTTGCCGGTGCCTGCGGTGTCGCCTTCGCCGTCACCACTGCTGCCGGCGGCGGAGACGCTGCCGGAACTGACCCGGGTTTCCGAGCCGCCCTGGCGTTTGAAATGCAGATAGTCGATGGGGAAGATCCGGGTCTGTACGCCGCCCGGCAGAATCCGGTAGAGCCGGCCATTACGCTGGATGTCCAGGTCGTACAGGTCGCCGGCCAGCTCCATGACTTCCGGTACGGTCACGTCCGTGAGGTTCAGGGAAATGGTCTGGTCCACCTTCGGATGCACCACCGCGTTGTAACCACTGCCCGCCACGAGGGCCTCGAAGAAGACCGGCGCCGACAGCTCACGGGCATTGATATCAAAGCGGTCGCCGTCGGTATCGTCCTGCGCCAAGGGCGGCAGCAGGGCCCGGGCCACATCCGGCGGCAGGCCCGCCTCGGCCGCCGCTGCGCGGGGCACATCGGCGGCGGCCTGGGCCTCAGCCAGGCTCTGGTCGATCGCGTCCGCGGTATCGGTGCTGGTTGCCTTGCCGGTTCTCAGCAGCGGATTGTTGCTACAGGCGCTCAACAGCAGCATCAGGGCAAGGCCAAGAGCGGTGGTGGACCGTGTCATAGGGAACCCTTTGTCAGTACTCATTGTGCCGCCCTTACCCGGGGCAGCTCTTGCAGTTTCAGAATTCTTACCCGGCCGCCGTCCAGGATCTCCACCCGGTCCGGGTGAATGCGGCGTACCCGGGCGTCGTCAAAGCGCTCGCCCTCCCTACGCGCAACGCCATTGATGACCGCCACCCGACGCTCGGGGCCAATGACGATGGACGCCAGGTCATAACGGCGCTGTTCCACGGCCGGCGCAGGGAGGGCGCGGTTGAAGTCCGGCGGTCGGGTCGGATCGTTCAGGGCCCAACCGGGCTGCGCCAGCAACAGCATCAACAGGGGCAACAGCAGAAGGTGTCTGGTCATAGCATCAGACCCCCAGTCCTGCCTGGCTGAGACTCAGGGTCCGGACCCTCAAACGCGCACTGGCCTCAGGGAAAGCTTCCACTTCGTAGTCGAGCTGGCCCCAGCCGAGGCCCTGGTCCAGTGCCTCCAGGCGTTCCAGATAAGCCAGCAGTTCCAGGTAGCCGCCACTGACCACCAGCTCCACATCGTGGGCGAACATCAGCGGTTCGGCCTGCTCGGCCCGGTCTTCGTCGCTGCTGTAGACCGGCACCGGGTCCAGCAGCTCCAGGCTGACCAGTTCGAGTGCCTGCTGCGCCGCCAGCATGTTACGCAGCAGCGCCACCATGGCCTCGGGGGACACCAGCCCACCCGTCGCTTGGGCGAGCTGGCGGTCCAGGCCCGCCAGCCGCTCCCGGCGCTGTTCCATGAGCTCGCGGAGCTGCTGATTGGGGTCGTCACCGGCTTTTCGGGTCAGCAGCGAGACCTGCTCCTGCCACTCCCGGGCTCTCTGTTCGCGTTGGTCAATCTGCGTCCGTGTGCGCTCGGTGCGCTCCAGCACGGGGGCGACCGCCAGTTCCCAGCCCACCACCAGAAGCAGAACCACCAGGGTGGCGAGCATCAGCACGCGCTCCCGAACGGGGCGCTGATCAAACCAGTCACGGCCTCGGGTGAGGCTGTCGCGGAAGGCGCTCATGAGGCACCTCCATCGCGCCGGGAGCCGATCAGAAACTCGATCCAGCCACTGCTGTCGTCCCGCTTCAGGCTCAGTTGTTCGAAGCGCCGGCCACTGAACACCGGCTCCTGGCCCAACTGCTCAAGGTAGAGCGGCACCTGGCCGCCCACCCGGGTACGGCCCGCCAGGCTGAGCTGATTGTTGAGCAGATCCACCTGAAACCCGGTCAGCCAGAGCTGTTCCGGCACCCGACGTGCCAGTGCCGCCATGTAGGGGGAAAAGCCGGCATCCTCGTAATCCACCAGGCGTTCCACCTCGGCCAGCAGACGCTGGCGCTGGTTGATGGCCTGATTGAGTTCGGCCACGGTGGCCTCGAGCGCCGGGTCCGGCTGCTGGGCCTCCACCTTGGCGGTCAGGCGCTGGGCTTCCTGCTCCAGCTCACTGACCTGCGCATTCAGCGCCTGGAGGCGATCGCCGGCACCGGCCGCATCCAGGCGCGCGATCACCGCGGCCACCACCACAAGGGCCAGCACCGCGACCGAACTCCAGAGCAGGGTTGCGGCCCGCACCGGCTCGCGGCGGGGCTTGAGATCATCGGTATAGAGATTGACTCGCTGGATCATGCGGACGCTCCTCCGGGGATCGAACGGGCCGCACTCCAGGCCGTCAGGCAGCGGCTGTCCAGGGCTTCGCTCAAGCCGTGGTCTTTCCAGTTCACGGTTTCCAGATCCGGCGCCATGTAGGAGGACAGCATGGAAGACAGCGGCAGCATGGCGTCCCGTGCCACCAGATGAATGGCCCGCGGCGGCACCTGGCCCAACTGGCTTTCGAAATAGTCCAGCGAGCGCTGCATTTCCAGCGCCAGAGACTGCACCGCGTTCTCCTGCCGGCCGGCATCCCGAAGGTCATCGGAGGTCACGTCAAGGCGCCGGGAAAGATAGAGTGTCGGGCCCTTGCAGATCACCATCTGGCCATACCGGTCACGCAGATGCACCAGGGCCACGCCCTGGTTCCGGGGGTCCAGCTGGGCAGCAAAATTGCGCAGCGCAAGTTCCGCGATGTCGATGCGGTCCAGCACCAGGCCACTCTGGTTGACCAGGCTCACCAGATCCGCCGCCAGCGTCTTGCGGGCCGCCACCACATTGACCAGCTCACCCCGGCCCCGGGCGGCGTCGCCGGGAAAGGGGAAGACATCGCAGACGGCTTCGGAAGGGCTGTACTCCAGCAGGTCCTTGAGCTTCCAGCGCAGGGCATCCGCCAGCTCGGACTCTGCCAGCTCCTCGGGCCGCTCCAGCTGGAAGACGCTGTACTGGTCCAATGGCAGCACCAGCGTGGTTTTGGCGCCCTGCCAGCCCTGCTCGGAAACCAGCTGGGTCAGGGCCTCCAGGCGCTTGGCGGGAGTACAGGCCAGATAGCCGACGGCGGTGCCGTCCCCGCCACGGGTTGCAGCCACTGCCCAGCCAATGCCCTCGGAGCGAACCTCCAGGCAGACCCGCCCGACGGCCGCCGAGGGCCTGAATATTCTTTTTAGGAAAGTGGCAGCCAAAGCAATACCCGACCGTGGGATTAAGTTTTATGAGTTACATGATAGTTTAAATACCATCTGTAACTGTACGATTCTTGTCTAGTTTGACTGCATTTTGCAACTTATGCAGTTCCTGGCGACACAAAAAAACCCGGCAAACCGGGTTTTTCTGTGATGGCCGAATCCTAGAATGGAATATCGTCATCAAAATCGTCCACCGGCTCGGGCATGCTGCCCTGGCCCTGGTTGGACTGGTTGTAGCCACCGCCCTGGCTCTGGTTGCCGGTCTGGCTGTCGCCGTAACCGGCCTGCTGGGGCCGGCCCGCCGGCGCGCCCTGGCTGGCGCCACCGCCTTCTCCGCCACGGCTGTCCAGCATCTGCATCTGGCCGTTGATGTCCACCACCACCTCGGTGGTGTAGCGGTCCTGACCGTCCTGGCCCTGCCACTTGCGGGTCTGTAGTTTACCTTCGATGTAGACCTTGGAGCCCTTGCGCAGGTACTGGCCGGCCACCTCGGCGATCTTGCCGAACATGACGATGCGGTGCCACTCCGTCTTGGGCACGAGCTGACCGGTCTGTCGGTCCTTGTAGCTCTCGTCGGTGGCCAGGTTGAGGTTGACCACCGCGTTGCCGTTGGGGGTGTAGCGGGTTTCCGGGTCCTGGCCGAGATTGCCGATCAGGATGACTTTATTGACGCCTCTTGCCATGATTTGCTCCTAACCTCTGGATTCCATCACCGCGCCCCGCCCGGCAGGACGCTCGCGATGACCTCTCTTGTTTGATATTGCCGGCAGTCCGTCGCCGACACGATAAATTCAGGCCGAAGTGGCCGGTCGGACGAACGGAAAATCCGCCAGGCTGGCCTGCTGGAACTGCTGCCGGTCAACCTTCAGGTAGGCGGTGTCGGTGTCTTCCAGGATAACCACATCCTCGACCCCCGGCAGGCTTCGCAGCCGCTGGTCCACCTCCGCCACGGACATCCCCGTCGCCTGCCGCAACTGTACCACGAAACTGGCGGTGTGACTCGGCCGGGGCATGGTGACGGCAACCCCGAACCAGACCAGCAGTATCACGGCCATGAGCCCCACCACACCGTTCAGGCCGGCACTCTCCAGCAGCAGCCCGCCACCGGCACCGCCGACGAAAGCACCCATGAACTGGGAGGTGGAATAGACCCCCATGGCGGTACCCTTGCTGGCCGCCGGCGACTCCTTGCTGATCAGCGACGGCAGGCTGGCCTCCAGCAGATTGAAGGCCATGAAGAACACAAACAGCACAAACCAGATACTGGTGAGATCCAGGGGCAGGCCAGCGAGACCGGCCATGGCCGCCAGCAACAGCAGGATGGCACCGCAGAGCACGGTTTTCATGCGGCGCTTTTTCTCGCCAATGATGATGAACGGCACCATGGCGAAAAAGGAGGTGACCATGACGGTGAGGTAGAGCCACCAGTGGGAACTGGACGCCAGCCCGACCCGGTCGGTCAGCAGGCTCGGGATCACCAGGAACAGCGCGGTGAGTACCAGGTGCAGGGCAAAGATGCCGAAGTCCAGGCGCAGCAGGCGTCCGTCCGTCAGCACCTGGCGCAGCATGGCCCGGGCCGGCAGGGCATCGGGGTTGGCGGCCTTACGAAGGGGTTGCGGCACCACACGCTGCACCAGGATCAGCGCGATCACCGCCAGCGTGGCGGTGAAATAGAAAATGCCGGAGAGCCCGAACAGGTCCCCGAGCAAGGGGCCCATCACCAGCGATATCGAGAACGACAGGCCGATGGAGACGCCCACCAGAGCCATGGCCTTGGTGCGCTCCTCCTCCCGGGTCAGGTCACTGAGCAGGGCCATGAGCACACTGGCAATGGCGCCGGAGCCTTGAAGAATCCGTCCCGCGATCACACCGTATATGGAGTCGGAGATGCCGGCCAGCACACTGCCCGCGGCGAACAGAACCAGGCCGATGTAGATCAGCCGTTTGCGGCCGAAGCGGTCCGACAGCATGCCGAAGGGCACCTGCAGCAAGGCCTGACTGAGGCCGTAGCCGCCGATGGCGATGCCGATCAGGGCCGGCGTGGCGTGCTCCAGGTCGTCCGCCAGCAGCACGAACACCGGCAGCACCATGAACAGGCCAAGCATGCGCATGGCGTAGACGGATGCCAGCGCAGCCACGGAGCGTTTTTCAAGGGCGTTCATGAAAGGGGCGGTTTCCTTGGCTCAACAAGTGAGATCGGCATCAAATCAAGACCGGGGTCCGGCCACCGGCGCCGCATTGTACCAGATGCGATCTCGCCCGTTCGCATTTCACCGGTGCCGGCCGAACACGGTATACTGATCGTTTTTATCGGGGAGCTCTATGGACCGTATCCAGATCAAGGGTGCCCGCACCCACAACCTGAAAAACTTCGACCTGGATATGCCTCGGGACCAGCTCATCGTGATTACCGGGCTGTCCGGCTCCGGCAAGTCATCGCTGGCGTTCGACACCCTCTACGCCGAGGGCCAGCGCCGCTACGTGGAGTCCCTGTCCACCTACGCCCGCCAGTTCCTGTCGATGATGGAAAAGCCCGATGTGGACCACATCGAGGGCCTGTCTCCGGCCATCTCCATCGAGCAGAAGTCCACCTCCCATAACCCTCGTTCTACGGTGGGCACCATCACCGAGATCTATGACTACCTGCGATTGCTGTTCGCCCGCGCCGGCGAGCCCCGCTGCCCCGACCACGGCCAGCCCCTGGAGGCCCAGACCGTGAGCCAGATGGTGGACCAGGTGCTGGCGATGCCGGAGGACAGCAAGCTGATGATCCTGGCGCCGGTGATCCGGGATCGCAAGGGCGAGCACCTGAACGTGGTGGACACCATGCGCAGCCAGGGCTTTATCCGCCTGCGGGTGGATGGCACCGTCTACGACATCGACGACGTGCCGGCGCTGGACAAGAAGCGCAAGCACCAGATCGACGTGGTGGTGGACCGCTTCAAGGTCAAGCCCGGTTTGGAGCAGCGGCTGGCGGAGAGTTTCGAAACTGCGTTGGAGCTGGCGGACGGCATCGCCCTGGTGGCGCCCATGGACAGCGACGGCGAGGAGCAGACCTTCTCAGCGCGCTATTCCTGCACCCAGTGCGGCTATGCCCTGAGTGAGCTGGAACCCAAGCTGTTCTCCTTCAACAATCCCGCCGGCGCCTGCCCCACCTGTGACGGCCTGGGCGTGCGGCAGTTCTTCGATCCGGAGAAGGTTATCCAGCATCCGGAAGCCACCCTGGCGGAGGGCGCCATCCGGGGCTGGGACCGGCGCTCGGTGTACTACTTCCAGCTGCTGAACAGCGTGGCCGAGCACTACGGTGTCGACATGGACACCCCGTTCAACGACCTGCCGGAGGATTTCAAGGATGTGATCCTGCACGGTTCCGGCCGCGAGGACATCACCTTCAAGTATGTCAATTCCCGCGGCCACATCATGGAGAAGGCGCATCCGTTCGAGGGCATACTGCCGAACCTGGAGCGGCGCTATCGGGAGACCGACTCCCAGAGCATGCGGGAAGAGCTGGCCAAGCACCTGAGCCAGCAGCCCTGCATCGACTGCGGCGGCTCCCGTTTGCGCCGCAGCGCCCGAAACGTCTTCATCGAGGAGCGCAACCTGCCGGACATCACCACCCTGCCGGTGGGAGACGCCCACGATTATTTCGAGACACTCACGCTGCCCGGCCGCCGCGGCCAGATTGCCGAGAAGATCCTCAAGGAAGTGCGCCAGCGGCTGCAGTTCCTGGTCAACGTGGGTCTGCAGTACCTGACCCTGGAGCGCAGTGCCGATACCCTTTCCGGCGGCGAAGCCCAGCGCATCCGCCTGGCCAGCCAGATCGGCGCCGGCCTGGTGGGTGTCATGTACATCCTGGATGAGCCCTCCATCGGCCTGCACCAGCGTGACAACGACCGCCTGCTGGCCACCCTTACCCACCTGCGGGATCTGGGCAACACGGTGATTGTGGTGGAGCACGACGAGGACGCCATCCGCGCCGCCGACCACGTCATCGATATCGGCCCGGGCGCCGGCGTGCACGGTGGCCAGATCATCGCCCAGGGCACCCCGGAAGACATCATCAGCGCGCCGGACTCACTGACCGGCCAGTACCTGAGCGGCAAACGGGAGATCGCCATTCCCGACCAGCGGGCCAAGGGCAACGGCAAGACCCTGACTCTCACCGGTGCCCGGGGCAACAACCTGCGGGGCGCCGACCTGAACCTGCCGCTGGGGGTGATGACCTGCATCACCGGTGTCTCCGGTTCCGGCAAGTCCACCCTGATCAACAGTACCCTGTACCCGGTGGCCGCCACCAAGCTCAACAAGGCCACCACCATGAGCCACGGCCCATACGACAAGCTCACCGGCCTTGAGCATCTGGACAAGGTGATCGACATCGACCAGAGCCCTATCGGACGGACGCCACGCTCGAACCCGGCCACCTACACCGGCCTGTTCACGCCTATCCGCGAGCTGTTCGCCGGTACCCAGGAGGCCCGCTCCCGGGGCTACAAGCCCGGGCGCTTCAGTTTCAACGTCAAGGGTGGGCGCTGCGAGGCCTGCCAGGGCGATGGTGTGATCAAGGTGGAGATGCATTTCCTGCCGGACATCTATGTGCCCTGCGACGTCTGCAAGGGCAAGCGCTACAACCGGGAGACCCTGGAGGTACGCTACAAGGGCAAGAACATCAACGAAGTGCTGGAAATGACCGTGGAGGAAGGCCGGGAGTTCTTCGACGCCGTGCCCTTCCTGGCCCGCAAGCTGCAGACCCTGGTGGACGTGGGCCTGTCCTACATCCGCCTGGGTCAGAGTGCGGTTACCCTGTCCGGCGGCGAGGCCCAGCGGGTCAAGCTGGCCAAGGAACTGTCAAAGCGGGATACCGGCAAGACGCTGTATATCCTGGACGAGCCCACCACCGGCCTGCACTTCTACGACATCCAGCAGCTGCTGAATGTG
>NZ_JAWVZL010000098.1:0-11137 GCF_033722195.1 Marinobacter sp. | reverse complement strand
CGCTGGATGGCGAAATCGACTTCTCCGTGGCCAGCAACACCTTCGCTGCCACCGACCCGGCGCCGTCCCCCGCCAACCAGCTGCTGGCCAAGATCTGCTTCCACCCGGAGGGCGACGAACTCTGCGAGGACCCGCCCACCCAGGCCGAGATCGACAACGCCCCGGAGGCGCCCCAGAACCAACAGGACCGGGACCCGGACGTGGAGTACCGGCAGGACCTGGAAAACAAGCGCGAGCGCATCCTCGGTGCCATCCGCAGCATCGAGGACATCAGCCGGGATGACGTGCGCACTTACCTGACCCGGGAACTGGACCTGATTTCCAACAATCGCTCCAACCGCTATTACCTGGACGCCTCCACTGCTAACGTGGATGCCGCCGACACCGGCATACGCTCCATCCAGATCCGCCAGGTGGGCAGCGAGCCCTCGCTGGCCAAGCTGGAGGCCATCAGCACCAACGAGCTGGATGTGGTCGTGCACGCCTTCGATGCCCAGGGTGCGGAGGTGGACTACTTCATCGCCGGTGAAAGCGGTCGGGAGGGCGAGATTCTGGTGAACTTCCGGCCTGCGGGCGACTACCGCTGGGTCCGCAAACAGATCCGCGTGATCATTCAGTAAAAAGCCTGCCAGCGGCAGGCTTCTTAAGCAGAGCGGCGGCGCCGGTCCGGTCAGCCGCCCACGAGCTTGCGCAGGCTCCAGCGGGACTCCGCGCCGGTGACATCGTACTGGTTGGGGTTCAGGTTGTCGGTGCCGAACGGCAGGCAGCCCTCCACCTGCAGCATCTCCCCGGGCTCACGCTCCTCGTTGTAGGTGGCCAGGTTGATGATCTTGGCTGAGCGCAGCGGCTGGTGCTGCTGGTCGGTCATCACCATGACCTTGGGCCACAGTCGCCGTGCCGGTGAATGGGACACCACCACGCCCCGCTGGCCGTCGTTAAGCTCCACCAGGGTGCCGGTGGGGTAGATGCCCACTGACTGGATAAACTGCTCCACCAGATCCGCCTGGAATTCCACATTGCGCTGCTCGAACAGATGCGCCACCGCCTGGGCCGGCGACAGCGGCGTGTAACCGGGTCGCGGTGCGATCAGGCTCTCGTAGCAGTCCACCAGACCTGCGATCTTCGCCAGCAGCGGGATCCGGTCACCTTTCACCCCCGCAGGGAAGCCGGAGCCGTTATGACGCTCACGATGGCCCCGCACGATGCTGACTACCGCCCGCGAAACGCCAGCCTCCTCGAGCTTGCTTGCGCCCCGCTCCACGTAGGTCTTGTAAAGCGCGAAGCCTTCGGCGTCGAGACGATGCTCCTGCTCCAGCAGTTCCACCGGCAGTTCCACCTTGCCGATGTGCGCCAGAAGGCAGCCCAGGGCCAGTTGGTTCAGCAGACCCGGCTGCAAGCCCAGGTGTCGGCCGCAGACCAGGCCCCAGATGGCGGTGTTGAGGGCGTGCTGGTAGGTGTAATCGTCGTGCTCGCGTACCCGGGCAAGCCACAGCAGCGCGTCCGGATTGCGGGTGATGCTCTCGGCCATGCGCTGGGTCACCGCCGACAGCGGCCGCAGGTCCGGAAACTCATTGCTGCGGACCTGACGGATGACGTGCTGCAGGGCATCCTCGGTATCACTGAGCAGACCGGTGCAGGCCTTGAGTTCTTTCTTCAGGTCGGTGGTCTGTTCATAGCGGACCGGGTTCTTGACCTGCAGCGGAGGCAGCTGCAGCACATCCGCCCGCTTGCCGCGGCTGACCCGGCGCGAGAAGGCCGGGGCACTGGCCTCTTCATAGTCTTCAGTCTGGCGGGCCTCGGCCACGTCCACCATGACCCATTTGCAGTGGGTGGTTAGGGAGCGGATTTCTTCCTGGGAACGGATGTAGAAGCCCTGGATCGGGAACGGCGTGGTATGCCAGGGGCGATCCAGGTCAGACACGAACATGCCTACCTGGAGATCATGGACGGCGACTTTCTTCTGACTGACACCCACGGCGCACCTCGGAATTGAGAAATCGATGGTTACCATTGTGCGCCGGCGGCCGCCAGAGTCCATTACAGTTTGGTAGTTTACGGTAACGCGTATGCCACACAGTGTTACCGGGCTTATACTCGGGAAACAAAACGTAGCGGTGAGACACGCCTCACAAACACAGTGGGAACGGGTCGCCGCTATTCAGCGTCGCAGACCGCGTCGTCCAGCTCCGGTGGCCGGGCGCTGAAGCTGCCCCGGGGTGCCTTGCGCACAGCCACCTGGTAGGGCACCACCGACGCCCGCAGGTAATCCGTGCCTTCCACCTCGCCGTTGACTGTGCGCTCCGTGCCGGTGGGCACGCAGGCCACCGTCAGCGCCACCCGCTGGCCCAGGTCCGCCACCCTGTTGGCGCCGTCGGCATCGGTCAGCATCATGCAGGGCCGGGGCCGGACCAGGGCCTGGCCATCCGGCCACTGGTCGCGCCCGGGTTCGCCACAGGCGTGAATGCCCTCGCCACAGCCCTCCCCGGCTTCCCGCTGGCCGGCATCCATCAGTCGCCATTCGCGGCTGCTGCACTGGGTGGTCACCGTCACCGGTGTGGCCTGGTTGGCGGCAAACCACCAACCGGGGTACTCGGCGCTCTGCCAGCTCAGGCGCACCTTGCGGGCCTCGCCCTGGGAATTGGCGGCGGGAAACACGGCGTAGTGGTTGTAGTAGCTGGCGCAGCCGGACAGGGTGGTCAGCAGTGACACCAGGCCGGCAACAGTGGCAATGCGGTGGAAAGGAAGCACTGAAAGCATGGGGTTACGGCACCAGAAGCTGTGAATGACTCGGCCGCCATTATGCGCTGTCTGGCCGGGGGCTGCTGCCAATCAGTCCGCAAACTGCAGGCCGAAACCATCCACGCTGCGGCGCACCACCACCATCTGGAGCACCGGGGCCGGCACCGGCAGGCCCTGGACCTGCACCTCGACACGGTCGCCGAGGGCGGGGGCGTATTCGTCTTCCACCACAATAAAGATGCCGCCGTCGGAAATGTCCCGGGTGGAGAAAATCCGCCGCCCCAGCTCCGGGTGGGTCACGCTGACCTTGGCGTTCAACGCTGTTCTTATGTGTTCTCTGCGATCCGCTGTTGTCATTCTTCTAAAACCCGTCGGCCCCATCGCACTGGTGATTCAGTGTCATTTATATGGCGGAGCATAGCACTGTTTTTTGGCGAAGTGATTCGCCGTACGGGCATTCTATGCGGAACGGGATGTCAATCAGATCATGAGTACGGGTGTAGTATGGGCTTCCTGCACAACAAAGCGGCCACGGAAGATGGCGCGGGGTTCACCGGGCGGGGTCAGAGTGGCCTGGCCCCGGTAGATCCGGGAGGTGAGTTCCATGCGGCCCTTGCCGTGACGGGCCAGGGATTTGTGGAATTTGCCCAGGAAGCTCTCGTCCGGCAGCTCGCAGAGTGCGAAGAAGTCGTCATCCACCGGCTCCACATAGGTCATCTCGCCGGTCTGCACCACCACCCGGCCCTCCAGGGCGGCATCCTGCAGCAGCAGCTCCACCAGGCCCCAGGCCGCGGTCACCGCGACGGCGTAGAGGCTGCCGCCAAAAGCCGTGTTCTGATGGTTGCGATTGGGCGCCAGGGGCGCGCTCACCATCAGCTGGCGGCCGTCATAGGCCTCCAGTTTCATGCCCAGGGCATGACTCAGGGGGATGCAGTCGTGAATACGTTTCTCGAAGCGGGCCAGTTGGCTCATGGAACCTCCGTTCAGAGTTTCCAGTGTAGAACCGCCGGGGGCCGGGCCCAATTCGACTAACGTAGCGGCTGGTGAGCACGTCGGGAACGTGAACTTGGGGTCAGAAGAAAGCGTTCTTCTGACCCCGGGGGGGGTTGGTTTGGAGTCGGCGTGAGCTTGGGGTCAGAAGAAAGCTTTCTTCTGACCCCGTGTTGGCGCCTACTGCCAGATCACCGGCTCGCGCTTGGAGTACCAGCTGTCCAGCTGCGGCTTGTAGGCGTTCTCCACCACGTTGCGCTTGAGCTTCATGGTGGGGGTGAGGAAGTCATTCTCGATGCTCCACTCGTCCTTCACCACCGCCATGAACTTGAGCTGCTCGTGGGGGTCCACGGTCTTGTTCACATCCGCCAGCAGCGAGGAGAAACTCTGCTCCAGTTCCTTGCGGTAGGCGTCGTCCGCCAGCTTCTTGTGGGCATCCTCGGACAGCATCACGAGGCAGTGGGGCTGCGGGTAGTTCTCGCCGGACACGCACACCATCTCGATGTCCGGGTGGCTCATCAGCTTGTTCTCGATGGGCGCCGGCGCCACGTACTTGCCCTTGGAGGTCTTGAAGATCTCCTTGATGCGGCCGGTCAGCTTGAGCCGGCCCAGCTCGTCGATCTCACCCTTGTCCCCGGTGCGCAGGTAACCGTCCTCGGTGAAGGTCTCCCGGGTTTTTTCCTCGTCCTTGTAATATCCCACCATGGTCGCCGGGCTCTTCACCAGCACCTCACCCTGCTCGCTGATCCTGGTGTCCACGCCGGGCAGGGATTCCCCCACGTAACCGGTGCGGGCACGGCCGGGCTTGGTCATGTGGGAATAGGCGAAGTTCTCGGACATGCCGTAACCTTCCAGCAGCTCCAGGCCCAGGCCCCGGTACCACTCCAGGATGTCGTTAGCCAGTGGCGCCGAGCCGCTGCCGGCGAACTTGACGTGCTGCAGGCCCAGGTTGGTGAGCACCTTCTTCTTGATGATGCGGTTGAGCACCGGCACCTTGAGCAGCTTCTCCAGCTTCTTCTTGGGCAGCTTCTGGAACACGCCATGCTGGAACTTGATCCAGATCCTCGGCACCGCCAGGAAGAGCGTGGGCTGGGCGCGCTTGAGGTCCTCCACGAAGGTGTCCAGGGACTCGGCGAAGAACAGGTGGAAGCCCTTGTTCATGGAACCCAGCTCCACCACAAAGCGCTCGAACACGTGGGACAACGGCAGATAGGACAGCATGCGCTCGTTGCTGGTGACATCCAGCGCTTCGGTGCCGCCGGCGGAGGCGTAGGCCAGGTTGTCGAAGCTCAGCATCACGCCCTTGGGCCGGCCGGTGCTGCCGGAGGTGTAAACGATGGTGGCCAGCTCCTCGCCATCCCGGTGGACGTTCTCCTCCAGCGGCGGGAAATTGGCGACGATGTCGTCCCAGGTCTTGAAATCGTTGGGCGGGCTCAGGGGGTAGGAAATGCAGTGCATGGACTCGGGCACCCCCGACTTCATGCTGTCCCAGTCATCCAGCTTGCCGACGAACAGCGCCTGGCACTCGCTGTGATCCAGGATGTAGCTCACGGTGTCGGCATTCAGGGTGGGATACAGCGGCACCGAGACATGGCCGGCCATCCAGATCGCCCAGTCGGACATGATCCAGTGGGCGCAGTTTTTGGAGATGATGCCGATCCGGCTGCCTTCCGGCAGGCCGAGGGATTTAAGGTAGGCTGCCATCCGGCGGGCCTCGCCGACAGCACGGCGCCAGGTGTATTCCCTCACCTCGCCATTGCCCATCGGCTGGGTCATGTAGATCGATTCCGCCCGGGCGGTCTCCCAGTGGTAGATCATCTCCAGGGGTAACTTGGTTGTCGTGTCCATGGACCTTCCTTGTTGCTGTTTTTAGAGTTATCGCCGTTGAGCATGCGGTGCGCGGAGCGCGGCGCAGCCAGCGCGGGCCATCATTTCACCACAGCGGGCGCCGGCAAAGTGTGACGCATCTACAACTATTCCGGCCCGGTGGGATTTCAGTCGCGGGCAGACAAGAAAATATCACCCCCGCAAGCGCCCGTCATCCGACACATAGGCCAAAGCGCTGTGGTAAAATTCGCGGCTATTTTCAACAAACCCAAGCCGGAGACAACCATGGTCCGCACTGCCCTGACCGCCCTCTGCCTGCTGATGGCCTTCGCCACTGGCGCCCAGGCCCAGAATCAACCGCCCGTGGTGGCGATTACCCAGATCGTCGAGCACCCGGCCCTGGACGCCGTCCACCAGGGCATCAGGGATGAACTGGCCGAGCAGGGCTACAAGCCCGGCGAAAGCGTGGAGCTGATGTTCGAGAGCGCCCAGGGCAACGCCGCCATCGCCTCCCAGATCGCCCGCAAGTTCGTCGGTGAGCAGCCGGACGTGATCGTGGCCATCGCCACCCCGTCAGCCCAGACCGCCGCGGCCGCCGCCCGTGATATCCCGCTGGTGTTCTCGGCGGTCACCGACCCGGTGGAGGCCCGCCTGGTGGAGAGCCTGGAGATCCCTGGCGCCAACATCACCGGCGTCACCGACATGCTGCCGCTGGAAAAGCACATCGACCTGCTGCAGCGGGTGATGCCGGAGGCCAAGCGCATCGGCACCGTCTACAACCCCGGTGAGGCCAACGCTGTGGCGCTGGTGAACCAGCTGGAGAAGCGCCTGGCGAAGCGGGACTTGGAGCTGGTCAAGGCCGCCGCCACCAAGACCTCGGAAGTGCTCGGCGCCGCCCGCTCCCTGGTGGGCAAGGTGGACGCCATCTACCTGACCACCGACAACACCGTGATCAGCGCCGTGGAAGCGGTGATCTCCGTGGGTGAGCGGGCCGACATCCCGGTCTTCGCCGCCGACACCGCCACCGTCGCCCGCGGCGCCGTGGCCGCCCTGGGTTTTGACTACTATGACGTCGGCCGCCAGACCGGCGCCATGGTGGCCCGCATCCTGTCCGGCACCGCACCGGCGGACATCCCGGTGGAAACCGTCGAAGAGCTGTCGCTGTTCGTCAACCCGGCCGCCGCCGAGCGCATGGGCATCACCCTGCCCGCCGCCGTGGTGGAAGACGCCGCCGAGGTGGTCAGCGAGTAACGGCCCCGCCGCTCGCAGCATTCCCGCCGGGGCCCGGTGCCCCGGTTCACTCACCTTTATAAGCCAACGCCATGCTCAGTGATATTGCATTCTATGGCGCCGTGGAAACCGGGCTCATTTACGGCCTGGTGGCTTTCGGTATCTATATTTCCTTCCGGGTGCTGGACTTCCCCGACCTGACGGTGGACGGCAGCTTCCCACTGGGCGCCGCCGTCGCCGCGGTGCTGATCATCGAGGGCATGAACCCCTGGCTGGCCACCGGCTTTGCCATGATCGCCGGCATGGCGGCAGGTTCGGTCACTGCCCTGCTCAACGTGAAGCTGGGCATTCTCAACCTGCTGGCCTCCATCCTCACCATGATCGCGCTCTACTCGGTGAACCTGCGGGTCATGGGCCGCCCCAATGTGGCCCTGCTGAGTGAAGACACCGTACTCACCCCCTGGTACGAGCTGGGCCTGGCTTACCACCAGGTGCCGGTGCTGCTGTTCGCCATTGTTGCGATCGTGGGCCTGGTGCTGCTGTGGCGCTTCATGAAATCCGAGACCGGCCTGGCCATGCGGGCCACCGGCGCCAATGCCCGCATGGCCCGGGCCCAGGGCATCGCCACCGGCGCCATTATCGTACTGGGTGTGGCCCTGTCCAACGGCCTGGTGGGCCTGGCGGGTGCGCTGTTTGCCCAGAGCCAGGGCGCGGCGGATGTCACCATGGGGGTGGGCGTGATCGTGATCGGCCTGGCCTCGCTGATCGGCGGCGAGGCGGTGATCACCCCCAGTACCGTGCTCAAGGCCCTGATCGCCTGCCTGGTGGGCGCGATCCTTTACCGGCTGGCCATCGCCTTCGCCCTGAACGCGGAGTTCATCGGCCTCAAGGCCCAGGACCTGAACCTGATCACCGCGGTGCTGGTGACCCTGGCCATCGTGCTGCCGGGTGCCCGCAAGACCATCCGCGCCCGATTCGCCCGCAAGCGGGCCTGAGGAGACAGCATGATCAGCGCAACCGACCTCAAGCTCACCTTCGGCCAGGGCACTCCCCTGGAGAACCCGGCCCTGCGGGGCATGAGCCTGACCGTGAATCCGGGTGAATTCGTCACCGTGATCGGCAGCAACGGCGCCGGCAAATCCACCTTCCTCAACGCCCTGGCCGGCGAAGTGCTGGTGGACAGCGGCCGCATCGAGGTGGACGGCCAGGACGTAACCCGGCTGCCCACCCACAAGCGCTCCGGCCGGGTGGCCCGGGTGTTCCAGGACCCGCTGGCGGGCACCTGCGAGGGCCTGAGCATCGAGGAGAACCTGGCCCTCGCCATCAAGCGGGGCCAGCGCCGTGGCCTCAGCAGCGCCGTCAAGGCCCGCTACCAGGGTGCCTTCCGGGACAGCCTGGCCAAGCTCAACCTGGGCCTGGAGGATCGCCTGGGGGACAAGATGGGCCTGCTCTCCGGCGGCCAGCGCCAGGCCGTCAGCCTGCTCATGGCCAGCCTGACGCCGTCGAGCATCCTGCTGCTGGACGAGCACACCGCCGCCCTGGATCCCAAGACCGCCGCCTTCGTGCTGGAGCTCACCCAGTCCATCGTGGCGGAACGCAAGCTCACCACCCTGATGGTCACCCACTCCATGAAACAGGCGTTGGAGGTGGGCACCCGCACAGTGATGCTGCATCAGGGCCAGGTGGTGTTCGACATCGCCGGCGAGGAGCGCAAGGGTCTGGGGGTGAAGGACCTGCTGGCCCTGTTCGAGAAGCAGCGCGGCCTCACCGTGGACGACGACAGCCTGCTGCTGGGCTAGGCCGCGGCCCTGGTATAAACCAGTCAGCAACAAAAAAGCGGGGCCCTGGAGCCCCGCTTTTTCATACAGCTTTCACTACTCTCAATGGCCGTACACCAGCATGGCGGTGTTGGTGACCGCCAGGTCGTCCACGAACATGCTGCCGATGGAGGTACCACCCACCAACATGGCGCCGATGGTCACATCCGCCCGGAACTCGTTCAGGTCGATGGCCAGGCTGCCATTGCCCAGACTGTTGTCGCGCTTGTATACGTCCAGGTCCACCTTGGCGAACAGGTCCGGAATGTTCTTGTTCCGCACCGGGTCGTAGGTGTCGCCGGTCAGGCGCAGATCCCGGATGCCGAAGGCCACGAAGGGCGCGTCGAAGTCCAGGTCGTCGATGGCGATGTCCGCCCGCAGGTTGAGCACGTCCGTTGCCGCATCGATCTCGATGTTGGCACCGCCAAGCAGGATGTCCGCCTGGAAGTTATCGAAGACCGTGGTGCTGTCGGTGGTGCCCACCAGCCGGGTGGCGCCAGTGGAAATGCGCATATCCACCGCGCCGAAGGTCTGGGGCAGGATGTTGATGATGGCATCGCCGTCAGCCAGCAGGTCGATCTCGATCTTGATGTTGTCCAGCAGGTCACTTTCCTGTGCCGTGCTGCCCATCAGGTTGACACCCAGTTCCGGGAACAGGTCGCTGCGGCTGGTACCGCCCACGAAGATGTCGTTGATTTCCAGTGAACCTTCATCGGTATAGATGAAGCGGTCGATGTTCACCCTGGTTTCCAGTTCGATGGTCACACCGGCTTGGCCGGTGATGTTACCCATCGCCGTATCATCCAGCATCTGGATCTCGGCAGATGCCACCCAGGGCACCGCTGAGATACTCAGCGCCAACAGCGTTTGCTTCAGGCCTTTCATTATTGTCGTCCTTCTTTTGTTTTTGAGGTTCCCTGTGGCACTGGCCCGATAGGACTGTCCCACAATCCCACTTTAGCGACAGGTACAGGTAATGGACGTGCAGGCTTCACAGTTTGTTGAGGTTCTGAATAGTTGCCGGGCAAAAGCACTCGCCCCTGCCCTGTATTGGGGATTTTATAACCACAAGATGTAGTGGTTGTGCCCTTTCAGTGCGATTCCAGCAAGACCCGAAATTCGTCTAGCGCGGCGGCGCGGTTTTGCAACCCTGAATTCATAAATTTTGCAAAGCGCCCGGGCCGATTCAATAGTTGCTCATGGCTTCACAGACCACTATATCCTGTTATACTGCCGCAAAACGTAACAACATATTGGGTCTGACCGCCAGAAAGCTATCCACAGGAAAAGCCCCGAAAGGGCCCTGTATCCACCGGCTAAGGTGTGCCAGCACTTGAGTTTTCGGACGTTTTCCACAAGCGGGCGGGCGGAACCATCCGTGGGGCCCGGTAGCAAGATGTAGTGGTAGGCCGGCAAACGGACACAAGCGGACCAACAACCCCGCAACCGCGCGCCAATCACTGCAGCGGCCCCCAGGGCCGGACTTTCAAAACAAAGGGGCAGGACGCAGACCCGCGTCCTTAATCAGTACTATTCGAAGAACGAGGGTGGCATGAACGCAAAAGCACAGGCAGTGGTAACAACAATCCCAATGCAGGACGCATCGCTGGACATCTGGAGCAGCAAGTACCAGCTCAAGACCAAGACCGGCGAGCCTGTGGACGCCACCATCGAATCCACCTACGAGCGGGTAGCCACGGCGCTGGCCCAGGTGGAAGCCAAGTCCAAGCGCGACAAGTACATGAAGGAGTTCGTCTGGGCCCTGCAGAACGGTGCCATCCCCGCCGGCCGCATCATCTCCAACGCCGGCGCCGAGGCGCACAAACCGGCCACCTCCACCATCAACTGCACCGTCTCCGGCACCGTCAATGATTCCATGAACGACATCCTGGAGAAGAACCACGAAGCCGGCCTGACCCTGAAAGCCGGTTGCGGCATCGGCTACGAGTTCTCCACCCTGCGCCCCCGCGGTGCCTACGTGGCCGGCGCCGGCGCTACCACCTCCGGCCCGCTGTCGTTCATGGATATCTTCGACCGCATGTGCTTCACCGTATCCTCCGCCGGTGGCCGCCGCGGCGCCCAGATGGCCACCTTCGACGTGCACCACCCGGACGTGATCGAGTTCATCCAGGCCAAGCGTGAAGACGGCCGCCTGCGCCAGTTCAACCTGTCGCTGCTGATCACCGAGGACTTCATCGAATCGGTCAAGAACGGCGACGACTGGCACCTGTCGTTCCCCGTCACCCAGAAGGAAGTGGAGGACGAGGAGCTGGACCTGAACGACGCCAGCCAGTTCGTCTACCGTGACTTCCCGGTGCAGAAAGGCTACGTGGTCAACGCCGAAGGCAAGGTGGCCTGCCGCATCTACCGGACCCTGAAGGCCCAGTTCATCTGGGACACCATCATGACCTCCACCTACGACTACGCCGAGCCGGGTTTCATCCTGATCGACAAGGTTAACCAGATGAACAACAACTGGTTCTGCGAGGACATCCGCGCCACCAACCCCTGCGGTGAACAGCCCCTGCCCCCCT
>NZ_JAWVZL010000097.1:0-11272 GCF_033722195.1 Marinobacter sp. | reverse complement strand
TGATGGGACAGCCAGTAGAAGCGGCCGCCCTGGATGGGGTAGGTGCAGTTGTAACGGAAACGCCGGCTCTGGAAGCGATTGTCCGCCTGGATCCGGACCTGCTGTCCGGCTTGCTGGATAACGTTGATGCGGCCCTGGCCGGAGGCGAAACAGTTGAGCCGGCCCGGGTCCAGCTGGTCCGGCAAGGCCAGCTCTAGGGCTGGCGGATTCTCCCTCATCACCCCGCTGGGAAGCTGGTTGGCGCTCACCGGCAGTGCCTGGCTGCGCAGCTTGTTCTCCAGCGAATCCAGCTGACCATAGGCGGTCGCCATGGGGAAGCGGGGCAGCCGGGTGGGGCTGGAGCTGGCGCCGATCGGCCCGGACTGCTGGCCGTAGCCATACCAGTCGCGGTCGGCAATGGCCTGTTCCAGCTTGTCGCCGAATTCGCCGTAGGGGTAGGCGAACAGCGGAGGGCGGGTGCCCAGTTTCTCCTGCAGAATGCTCTGGGCCCTGTCCAGGCTCACGTTGATACGCTCGCGCCAGGCCTGGTCGGATTCACCCGGCTTCTGGGGCAGGTGGCCATGATCGTGGCTGTGGTTGGCGATCAGCACTTGCGGTGCCTCCGCCCACTGGGCCAGCTGGTCCCAGGTCATCACATCCCCCTTACCAACGGCATTGGTATTGACGAATACCGTAAACGGATAACCGAACTCCTCCAGGATGGGGGCGGCGGTGGTCCATACCGACTCGTAGGCGTCATCGAAGGTGATGGCTACCTGCTGGCGGTCGGTAAGCTCACCGGCCAGGGCGGCCTCCGTGCCCTCCTGCAGCGGTACAACTTCCAGTCCCAGGTCCCGGATCATCTGCATCTGGGCCCGGAACAGGGAGGGGGTGGTGCTGGTGGATGCCGGTGTGGAGGGGCTGACATGGTGATATTGCAGGACCACCAGATCCGCGTGGGCCGGTCCGGCGCTGACCAGGCCGGCCAGCGCCAGGGCGGAAAACAACAGGCGGGTAGGTGTCATGGGCAATGTCCTCTCGCTGCAGAATCGATTGTGATCAGGGCAATGTTCAGGTGTCCCGGGTGACGTAATACACCCGCAGCACACCGAAGGCCTCGTTGAGTGCCTGCACGTCCTCGGTACGGCCGCCGCGGTCGGGGTGGGCCTGCATGACCGCGCGCCGGAACCGGTATTTGACCTCTTCGAAATGATCCGGCACCCGGTCGAAGCCCAGGGTCACGGCGGCGTCACTAACTTCTCCGGCGGCCGGCTGGCGGCCCGAACGCCCGGCCCAGAAATCGTCCATCATCTGGCTGACGGTCTGCTCGGAGAGCGCGTACTGGTCCAGGTCGAGATAGAAGGCCCGGAGTTTATCGCTTTCCGCCAGGGCGCTGGTAGCCGGTGATCCCTGTCCAGGACCCAGCCGGATCAGTAGTGGCGAGATGCTGAGCTGCTCGCCCTGGCCGCCGATGTCATCCCGAAGCCGGTAGAGTGCGTGAAACGTGAGGAAATGCACCGGGTAGAGCCGTTCCGGCGAGGAGAAATCCACCGTCTCCAGCAACTCCCACGGCGGCGCCTGCAGGGCGCGGATAAGATCCAGCTCCGATATTCCGGCGGGCCGGGCCCGCAGGATGGATTCCACCGCGATCATCAGGTGCTGGACTTTCTGTTTTAGCGCTTCCTGCTGATCAGCGCGAGCCGTGGCGGCGCTGGAACGGGTGGTTTCCGGCATGGCTTGGTGATCGGTCATGTCCCCCATGGTATGTCACCAAAACTCCGGAGGCCAGACGCGGTCTCAGCGCGATCGCCAGGCCAGTTCCCGCAGCCCGCCGAGGAACAGGCGGGTGGCGAATTCCGCCGCCTCGCCGGCCAGCTCGGGCGCCGAGTCCGGACTCTCGGTGGCACGACGGGCCAGGCGCAGGCTGAGCTCATAGGCTACGCCGAAAAATGCGGCGCAAAGGTACTCCTGGTCCACCGGCGGCAGCACTCCGCGCTTGACCGCATCGGCCACGTCGTGCTCCAGCGACAGCCGCGCCAGACCCAGGATGTCGGCGCCGAAGAGCTGTCGGATGGTCTGGTCATTGCGGTAGGCCAGCTCGTACACCGTGGGGTCGTCCGCGGTGGCCCGGAACAGGGCGAGGTAGGCGGAGTGGATGAAATCCTCATCAGTGCCGGCGGCATGGCGGGCCTTGGTCAGGTTGCGGTTGAGCCCGTCCAGATAGTCCGTCAGCAGGGCGGAGAAAATATCCGCCTTGTTGGAGAAGTAGTTGTAGAAGGTACCGGCCGCCAGGTCAGTGCGCCGGACAATGTCCCGGATGGTGGTCTGTTCGTATCCCAGCTCCCGGAAGCACTCCAGGGCCGACAGCAGAATGGCGCGGCGGTTCTGGATACGGTTGCGCTCGCGCTTGCCCTGGCTTTCAACGCCTTGCATGTTCATTCGGTTTCCTTGCCGTGGGGTGTGACGCCGGTGGCCGTCGTCCAGTATAATCGCGGGCCTGCGGCCGTTCCTTGTCCGTGTCTTTCCATGTCCCTGTTTGCAGCCCGATACCACCTATGACCGATTCCAATCCCGTTGCCACTGCCGAGCCCGTCGCCTCCGAAGTCGATCGCAAGCGAAAGCTCGAGAATGACAAGCTCCAGAAGCGCCTGCGCCGGGAGGTGGGTCAGGCCATCGCCGATTTCAGCATGATCGAGGCGGGTGACAAGGTCATGTGCTGTCTCAGTGGCGGCAAGGACTCCTACGCCATGCTGGACATCCTCCTGAGCCTGCAGAAAAGCGCTCCGGTGGCGTTCGAGCTGATCGCGGTCAACCTGGACCAGAAGCAGCCCGGATTCCCCGAGGAGGTCCTGCCCGCCTATCTGGCCGGGTTGGGTGTGGAATACCACATCATTGAGAAAGACACCTACAGCATTGTCAAAGAAAAAATCCCGGAAGGGAAGACCACCTGCGGGCTTTGTTCACGTCTACGACGCGGAATTCTCTACAATTTTGCCGAGCAGCACGGCGTCACCAAGATCGCCCTGGGTCATCACCGGGACGATCTGCTGGAAACCCTGTTCCTCAACATGTTCCACGGCGGCAAACTCAAGACCATGCCCCCCAAGCTGCACAGTGACGATGGCCGCAATGTGGTGATACGGCCCCTGGCCTACTGCCGCGAAAAAGACCTGGTGCGCTACGCTGCGCTGCGGGAATTCCCCATCATTCCCTGCAACCTCTGTGGCTCCCAGGAAAACCTGCAGCGGCAGGTGGTCAAGGACATGCTGCAGGGCTGGGACCGCCAGCACCCCGGGCGGCTTGAGGCCATGTTCCGGGCCATCTGCAACGTGGAGCCCTCCCACCTGGCCGACCCCAAGCTGTTCGATTTCAGCAACAACCAGCTGCAGACCGGCCGCCCGACCGGCACGGCCCGCCATGCCGATTACGCCAAGTCTTCGGAGGAGGCAGGCTACCAGCGCCTGGACGTGCTCAATCTCTGAGCGCGGCCTCTGATTGCTTTGGCGTCAGTGACCGAAACCATGCCACAGGGGAATGGTCCACAGGCCGAAAGCGATCAGCAGGATGCCGGCCATCTGGCGAAAGCGGGGATGCTGGCGCAGGTTCTTGACCCAGCCGGCGGCGTAGCCGGTGGTGAGCATGGAGGGCAGGGTGCCCAGGCCGAAACAGAGCATGGTCAGGGCGGCACTCGCCACCGTCGGCTGCAGGGCCGCCCAGCCGAGCGTGCTGTAGATCAGGCCGCAGGGCAGCCAGCCCCATAGGGCTCCCAGCGCCAGTGCCTGGCCAGGGTGGCGCACCGGCAGCAGGCGTGTGGTCAGGGGCGAGAGCCTCCGCCAGACCGGCGCGCCGGCGCGTTCCACCCACCGGATACCCTGCCACCACTGGGCCATGCCCAGCCCCATCAGAATCAGCAGAACCCCCGCCAGGGTCCTCAGCACCGGCGCCATCTGCACCCATTGCTCCGCCGCCGAGGTGCTCAGCAGCGCGATCAGGGTCGCGATCAGCACGTAACTGCCAATCCGGCCGGCGTTGAAACACAGCAGCATCAGGGTCTGGCGCAGCCGGAAGCCGCGGCCCACCGGCAAGGCCATGGACAGCGAGGCACTGATGCCGCCGCACATGCCCAGGCAGTGGGTGCTGCCCAGCAGTCCGATCAGAAAGGCGCTGGAATAGGCAATGGCGAGTTGGGGATCCACTATGCGTCGGGGTTCCCGCGGGTCGGCTGGCGGTCCTGGTCGGTGGCGGAGGCTTTGTCACCAGTGGATGGGCGATCCTGCCGCGAATCCTCGGGAATCATGTCCTTGTCGTCGTCGTAGAGGATGCGATGGGCCGGGCCGTCCAGGTCGTCGTACTGGCCATTGCGCACGGCCCAGGAGAACAGGACGATCCCCATCGCCACCAGAATCAGCGTAATGGGCACCAGAATCAGGACAATTTTCACGGCCACTCCTCGTCGTCATCGCAACCCGGTCGCCCGGGCTTAACACCACTCGTTTACCCTATCAGGCCGCCGGATTGGCGCCAACCAGCCCCGGTGTGGTCTTGCCCGCGGGACTGCCCGACCGGCTGCGACCCAGCCGCAGGGCGTTGAGCACCACGAACAGGGAACTCAGCGACATGCCGATGGCGGCCAGCCAGGGCGGTACCAGACCGGCGGCGGCCAGGGGCAGGGCACAGACGTTGTAGGCCAGGGCCCAGGTCATATTCTGGCGGATAATCCGCCGGGTTGCCCGGCTGGTGTCCAGCGCTGCCAGGATCTGCCGGGGCTGGCCGTTGAGCAGGACCGCATCGGCCTTGAGCCGGGTCAGATCGGCGGCCGAGCCCATGGCTACCGACACCCGGGCGCCCGCCATGGAGGGCAGGTCGTTGAGGCCATCGCCCACCATCATCAGGGTGCGGCCCTCATCCGCCAGTCGCTGCAGGGTTGCCAGCTTGTCCTCGGGTGAGGCCTGGCCGATGGCCTCGTCGATGCCCAGCATTTTCGCAATGCGGTCCACATGTCCGGAGCGGTCGCCGCTCAGCAGAAGGGTTCTGAGGCCCCGGGCCTTGAGCGTGGCGATGGTTTCGGCGGCGTCGGGCCGGGGTTCGTCGTCCAGCACCAGGCAGGCCAGCCAGCGGTGCTCGTCCGCCAGCCAGACCTCCAGGCCGTTGTCACTGCGCCAGCTGGGCATGGCGCCGGCCACTTTCTGTTTCAGAAAGTCGCTGTGGCCGATGAACAGCTTGCGGCCATCCAGCAGACCCGACAGGCCGTCGCCAATATGATTGCGGACGTCACGTACTGGCGCCGGATGGCGGCTCTGCAGGGCCCGGGCTATGGGGTGTTCCGAGTATTGCTCAAGCCCGGCCGCCAGCTCCAGGCACCGTGCCTCGGACAGATGGCCAAAGGTCTTGACGGTGACCAGGGACAGCTCGCCCCGGGTGAGGGTGCCGGTCTTGTCGAACACCACCGTGTCCACCGTGCTGAGGGATTCCAGGGTATGGCCCCGGGTGGGCAGAAACCCCAGTTTGCGCAGATGCATGGTGGCGCTGGTGATGGCGGTTGGGGTCGCCAGCGACAGGGCGCAGGGGCAGGTGACCACCAGCACCGACAGGGTGATATCGAAGGCGTTGTCGGCCCCCATATACCACCAGCCCAGCCACACCAGGGGTGCCACGATCAGCACCCGGCTGACGAACACCCGGGCGATGCGGTCCGCCATTCGCGCCACCGGTGCCTTTTCCGCCTGCACCCGGTCCAGGATCCGGAGGATGCCGGACAGCCGGGTGTTGGCGCCGGTGCGAATCACCCGAACGGTCAGGGGGCCTTCGCCGTTGATACTGCCGGCGTGGCCCAGATCGCCCGGCTTGCGGGTTTCCGGCAGGTACTCACCGGTCAGGGCGGCCTCGTTCAGGGTGGAACGGCCACTGACGATCTCGCCATCCACCGGCAGGGTCTCACCGGGCTTTACCCGGATCAGGTCCCCCTCCCGGAGCTGGTGCACCGGCACCACCCGGATCTGGTCGCCTTCCACCAGGGTGGCGATGCGGGGCTGGATGGCCCCCAGGGCGTTGCCGGTGAGGCCGGCCCGGTAGCGGGCCTGCATCTCGATATAGCGGCCCAGCGACAGGAAGAAAGTGAACATGCACACCGATTCGAAATACACCTCGTCGCCGCCAAACACCGTAACCCAGGCGCTGGCCAGGTAGGCCAGGCCGATGGCGGTGGCCACCGGCACGTCCATGGTGAGATGGCGGCCGCGGATGTCCCGCAGGGCATTGCGGAAAAAGGGCGCGGCGCTGTAGAGCACCACCGGGGTGGCCACCAGCAGGCTGAACCAGCGGAACAGCTGGATGAAATCCGGCGACAGGTCGCTGATCAGCTCGAAGTACAGCGGGAACGCCAGCATCATGCTCTGCATGGTGCCCAATCCCGCCACACACAGCCGGATCAGCGCGGACCGCTTTTCCGACTGCAGGGCCTGTTCGGCGTCATCGGGCTGGTAGGGACGGGCGCTGTAGCCCAACTGGTGAATGGCCAGCAGCAGGTCACTGAGCCGGGTCTGCTCCGGGTTCCAAACCAGTCGCGCCCGCTGGGTACTGTGATTGACACTGAAGGACACCACCCCGGGCTGCTTGGCCAGGTGGTTCTCCAGCAGCCAGATGCAGGCGGCACAGGTGATGCCGCCGATCAGCAGTTGAGCTTCCAGACCGCCGCTGACCGGCGCCACAAAAGCCTGCTGCACCAGGGGATGGTCCAGCTCACGGATCTGCTCGCGCTCGGTCTCGGTCAGCGCCTGGGGTGTGGCGGCGGCCTCGGTGCGAAGCTGGTAAAAACCCTCCAGGCCCTCGGCGCGGATGGTCTGGCACACCGCCTTACAGCCCTGACAGCAGAAATGGCGTTCCCGGCCATCCAGGGTCAGGGTGATCGGCGGTGAGCCCGCGGCGGGTTCACCGCAATGAAAGCAGGCGGTTGCGTTCACCCGGCGCTCGCGTTCGCATCCAGGGTCAGCGGCGTCTCGGACGGCAGGAACAGCTCGCCTTTGAGGCGCCATTCGTTGGACGGTCCCCGCAGGTCCATATACCAGCGGCCGTCCAGGTTGCGGGGCAGGCTGGCACGGTAATAGCCGCCGCCCATGGACTGCAGCTGAACGGTGCGATCCTTTTCCGACAGGGTGGGGTGGAACAGGTTGAGTACCAGATAGGGGTAGTCCGAGTAACCCTCCTTGCTGTTCAGGTTGACGCTCAACCGGTCGCCGGAGAACTCCATGATGGCGTTGAGGTTCATGTCCGCGGCCTTCTGGTCACGGGCCAGCTCCAGGTTGATGGCGCGGCCTTCCTTGGAATAGTCGTCAGTGACCATGGCGTTGTCGGTGTTCAGCGCCACCGTAATGGCAATGGTGCACCAGATGATGGAGGCCCCCGGGAAAATCAGCAGGAACCAGAACCAGGGCTGGCGGAACCAGGGTTTGATGGCGGTGTCTTCTGTCATTGCGTTGTCTCTTTTCGGTCTTGGAGGTCGGTCCGCGGCAAGCAAGTGGTTACCGGGGGGTAGGACCGACGAAACGGCTTTCAGTTTCCAGTTCCAGGAACTCATCGTTCAGGGACCGGGCCCGGAACACGATGCCGCTGTTGGTTTCTTTCACCGCCTCCGGGTCTACCACCACCACGGTGGGCAGCGTGCGGCTCTCGCCGCTGGCAACGGTGACGGGTTGGTTGTCGAGGATACGCAGGCTGTCCATGCCGGAGACGCTGAGCTCGAAGGTCTGCGGCACCTCGGTCTTGTTCACCAGTTTGACGGTGTAGGAGTTCTCCACCAGGCCCTGACCGGTCATCCGGAACAGCGCGCCCCGATCCCGAAGCACATCCAGCTCCGCCGGGGTGCGGGTCAGCAGCGTGAACACCAGGGCGGCGATCATCAGCACCATGACGGCGCCGTAGCCGAAGGTCCGTGGTCGCAGCAGCTTGGAGGGCATGCCCTGCAGCTCGTTTTCGGTGGCGTACCGGATCAGGCCGCGGGGATACTCCATCTTGTCCATGACCTCGTCACAGGCATCGATGCACAGGGCGCAGCCGATGCACTCGTACTGCAGGCCATCCCGGATGTCGATGCCGGTGGGGCAGACCTGCACGCACATGCCGCAGTCAATACAGTCACCCAGCCCCAGCTCTTCCTTGGACGCGCTCTTCTTGCGGCCTCCCCGGGGCTCGCCCCGGCCCGGGTCATAGGCCACGGCGCGGGTGTCGGGATCGTACATCACGGACTGGAAGCGGGCGTATGGGCACATGTACAGACACACCTGCTCCCGCATCCAGCCGGCGTTCATGTAGGTGGCCAGGGTGAAAAAGCCCACCCAGAAATAGGCCCAGCCGTTGGCCTGCAGGGTGAAGATGTCAGCGAGCAGCTCACGGATGGGATAGAAGTAACCCACGAAGGTGGCACCCGTGGCAAAGGCGATCAGCAGCCAGAGGGTGTGCTTCAGGGTCTTCTTGCGGATCTTCTCCGGCGAGTTGGGCGCCTTGTCCAGCTTCATGCGCTTGTTGCGGCTGCCCTCGATGCGCTCCTCCACCCACATGAAGATGAAGGTCCACACCGTTTGCGGGCAGGTGTAGCCGCACCAGACCCGCCCGAACAGGGTGGTGATGAAGAACAGGCCGAAGGCGGCAATGATCAGCATGCCGGAGAGCAGGATGAAGTCTTCGGGATAGAAGGTGGTGCCGAACAGCAGGAACTCCCGCTCCGGCAGGTTGAAATAGATCAGCGGCTCACCGTTGACGGTGATCCAGCAGAACAGGAAGTACATGCCCATCAGCGCCCACAGGCTGACGGTGCGGATGCGCTGGAAAAAGCCCTTTACTTCCTTGACATAGATTTTCTTGCGGCTGGCGTAGAGATCTACTGTTTCAGCCTTTTTGTTGTTGTTGGAGGCGTCAGTCGCGGGGTCTACCTGTCGAACCGGAATCTGGTTGGTCATGGGTAGCATACCTCCCGGGGTGGCAATCTTCTCAAGCCTGGAGGATCCGCCGATCCCCCAGGGTTCAAAAGACTGCCGGGGCCGATGGACCGGCCCGGGCAAACTCAGTTGGACAGGCTGTACACGTAGGCCGCGAGAATGTGGATCTCGTCGTCGCTCAGGCGGGGCGACTGTGCCGGCATAACGTTGTTGCGGCCGTAAAGCACGGTTTCCTCAATCCACTCGTAGGTGCTCCCGTAAAGCCAGGCATCGTCCGTCAGGTCGGGGGCACCGATGGCCTGGTTACCCTTGGCGTCAGCGCCATGGCAACCGGCACAGCCCTGGTCATAGACTGCCTTGCCAGCCTGGGCCGCTTCCTCGCTCCGGGCGCGGCCGCTGAAGCTGAGTACGTAGTTGGTGACCTGATCAACCTGCGCAGGAGTCATGTTGGGCATCAGGCCCTTGGCAGGCATGTTGCCCTGACGGCCCTGGTGCAGGGTGGTGAGGATGGCTTCAGGCTCGCCGCCATAGAGCCAGGCGTCGTCGGTCAGGTTGGGGAAACCAATGGCGCCGCGGGCAGCGGAGCCGTGGCAGACCGCGCAGTTGTTGGAGAACAGGCGCTGGCCCATCTGCATGGCGTCCTCGTTCTGGGCCAGCTCCGGCACCGGAATGTCGCCGTACTGAGCGTAGAGTTCACCGTAACGGGCATCGGCCACCTGGACTTCCTCTTCCCACTGGTTGTACTGGGACCAGCCCAGCAGACCCTGGAAGTTACCCAGACCGGGGTAGAGCGCCAGATAACCCAGACTGAACACACAGGTGCCCACGAACAGGTAGTACCACCACTTGGGCAGCGGGTTGTCGTATTCCTCGATGCCGTCGAAGGAGTGGCCCGTGGTGCGGTCGGTCTCGGTATCGGTGGTCTGGTTCTTGCGGGTGGCCCAGAGCAGCCACCAGCAGCCAAAAACAGTACCGAGCACGATCACGCTGATCCAGATGCTCCAGAAGGTACTCATTGTTTCTTCTCCGTTTTATCCTGTTCGGTCGTGCGCTGGTCGATCTCGTCGTCGTCAAACGGCAGATGGGCGGCTTCGTCGTTGGGTTTCTTGCGGCGGGCGCTGTACGCCCACCAGCAGATCCCAAGAAAGACGGCCATGACCAGCAGGGTGTGAATGCCCCGAAAATCGTTGATATCCATCGCGATCACCGGTTGGTTGACAGCACGGTGCCCAGTTGCTGCAGATAGGCCACCAGCGCCTCGATCTCGAATTTGCCCTCGACTTCACTGGCCGCGTTGGCGATCTGCTCGTCGGTGTAGGGCACGCCAAGGGTCTGGTAGGCCTCCAGCTTCGCCGCAGTCCGGGTGTGATCGATTTTTCTGTCGAACAGCCAAGGGTAGGCCGGCATGATGGATTCAGGCACGACACTGCGCGGATCGTAAAGGTGCATCCGCTGCCAGGCATCGGAGTAGCGCCCGCCGACGCGGGCAAGATCCGGGCCGGTGCGCTTGGAGCCCCACAGGAACGGGTGATCGTAGACGAACTCGCCGGCCACGGAGTAGTGGCCATAGCGCTCGGTCTCGGCACGGAACGGACGGACCATCTGGGTGTGGCAGACATGGCAGCCTTCCCGGATATAAATGTCACGGCCCTCGAACTCCAGCGCGGTCAGCGGCTCCAGGCCCTTGATGGGCTGGTTCACGTCCTTGGAGAAGAACAGCGGAACCACTTCCGCCAGGAAACCGCCACTGATGACCACGAGGATCAGCACGATCATCAGGCCGATGTTTTTCTCGATGACTTCATGTTTCATGATTCTGGACTCCTCAGGCCGTTTGTGCCGCGCTGCTTTCTACCGCAACGGCCTCTTTCTGACGAATGGTCATACGGACGTTGTATGCCATTACCAGCATGCCGGAGAGGAAGATCAGGCCGCCCAGGAAGCGGACGAAGTAGCCCGGTGCCGAGGCCGACATGGCTTCCACGAAGCTGTAGGTCAGGGTGCCGTCACTGTTCACCGCGCGCCACATCAGACCCTGCATGATGCCGTTGACCCACATGGCGACGATGTAGAGCACCGTGCCCACGGTGGCCAGCCAGAAGTGCACGTTGATCATCGCTGTGCTGTACATGGCCTGAACACCCCAGAGCTTGGGAATCAGGTGGTAGATCGCGCCGATACTGATCATGGCGACCCAGCCCAGGGCGCCGGAATGAACATGGCCGATGGTCCAGTCGGTATTGTGGGACAGCGCGTTGACGGTCTTGATGGCCATCATCGGGCCCTCGAAGGTGGACATGCCGTAGAACGACAGGGATACCACCAGGAAGCGCAGGATCGGGTCGGTACGCAGGCGGTGCCAG